>DAXETX010000034.1:0-12893 GCA_051155735.1 Xenococcaceae cyanobacterium | reverse complement strand
GTAGAGACAGAACGAGGTATTTCTACTATTTATCCTGGTAACTATTCTAGCTATTTACAGCAAAAAAACGAAGTTAAATTAGCCCAGTCTGCCACCTATGAACGGCAACAAAAAGAAATTGCTAAACAACAAGAATTTATCGAACGTTTCCGCGCTAGCGCTACTAGAAGTACCCAAGCTAAAAGTAGAGAAAAACAACTAGAAAAAGTTGATTTAGTCGAAGCTCCGATCGCTGATGTTAAGACTCTAAAATTTCAATTTCCCCCTTCTCCCCGTAGTGGTAGAGAAGTAGTTATTATTCAAGACTTGACCCATACTTATAATGATAAAATTCTCTTTCTCGGTGCAGAATTAACCATTGAAAGAGGCGATCGCATTGCGATTTTAGGAGCTAATGGGGCAGGAAAATCCACTCTGTTAAGGATGATTATAGGGATGGAACAGCCAGAAGATGGCACAGTTACTCTAGGTAAACATAATGTAATTCCTGGCTATTTTGAACAAAATCAAGCGGAAGCTTTAGATTTAGAAAAAACTGTCATGGAGACAATTCATGATGAAGTTCCTACCTGGAAAAATGAGGAAGTTCGCACTCTTTTAGGAAGATTTTTATTTAGTGGAGAAACCGTATTTAAGCCAGTAAAAGCTTTAAGTGGAGGCGAAAAAGCGCGATTAGCTTTAGCCAAAATGTTATTAACTCCTGCTAATTTGCTGATCTTAGATGAGCCAACAAACCACTTAGATATACCTGCAAAAGAAATGTTAGAAGCTGCTCTGCAAAATTATGATGGCTCAGCAATTATAGTTTCTCATGACCGCTATTTTATTTCTCAGGTAGCAAACAAAATAGTAGAAATTAAAGAAGGAGAATTAGTAGTTTATCAAGGAGATTATCACTACTATCTCGAAAAAGTTGCCGAAGCTCAACAGCAAGAACAACAACGTTTAGCAGCAGAAAAAAAAGCTGCTCAGCAAGCAGCAAAACGCGCCAAACAGGCAGCAAAGAAAAAGCCAAAGAAAACTAAAGCTACTGCTGGCTAATATGTAGGCGATCGCTCTTACGTTACTCTGTTTCCGCAGGAACAAACTCATTAGTTGCTTCGAGATATTGCCAAGCAATTCCCTCTGGGTCTTTACTCTGACTCCATAGAGCAAAATCTGATTCGGGTTTAGTTTTGTTTCTCCCAACAGTACTAGAATTGACATCAAGACGTTTGGCTAATTCTGCCTGATTGATTCTTTGGCTCGAAGTCTGTTCCGATTCAACAGTAGCCGTTGCAGTGGTTGGTTCATTTGGCTCTTGCTTAGCAAGTTGAGTAATTTCTTTAAAAGAAGGCGTACTCGACTCTTTCGCAACAGATGTCGTAGAAGCAGGGGGAGAATCTGCTGCTTCTTCCCAATCACCAAAAGGTTCACTATCATCGAAGATGCGACCTAAAGCACTAGCTGTAGGAAAGTAATAAACTAAACCTCGATTTTGAAGGTGCTGCGGTGCTACGCCGTATTCGGTTGATTTGCGTTCTAAAAAAGCTTTTGCTGCTCGATCAGTAAGATTAGCCTTCAAAGTTAAATCTAGAGGCGTTAAATAACCGCGATTTTCTCGAATTAAGTCATTGAAATAAGGATTAATTTCTTGACACCATTTCTGCCATTGATAATTTTGCCAAGTTTTCCAGCTAACAATCAATACGGTTAAAACCAATAACAAAGGCCAAAGCTTACATAAAATGACAATGGCAAAAGCCAGGGGAATGATCAGAACCATAATCCCAGCAGAACTACGATCTAGGGTTTGTCCAGTCATGGTTGCAATTTTCTGAGGTTAACAAAATTCAACTTGCATTATTTAATTGCTAATATTAGGACAAATTGCATTGCAACGCACACAATTTGCGAAAAGATTTACATCCCAATTGTCAGATTGCTGATTTACTGAGGTAATAGGCTAAAAAATGCTTTATATCTTGGCTTTAGCTGCTAAAATCTAGAATTTCAAGCAGATTTAAGATAGGTTGCGTAAGCCTAAATTTTGCAACATCGCCTTGCGTGCTGCCTGAGTTAAAGAATTTTCTAAACTGGTTAAAGTAATTGCAGTTTGATATTTTTGTTGCAACGCTGTTTTAATTAACCAGTCGGCAATAAAAGGATTTTTGGGGAGTAGAGGACCATGGGAGTAAGTGGCGATCGCATTGTGATAAAAAGCGCCTTCTGTGCCATCTTTGCCATTATTGCCATAACCTTGAATCACCTTCCCTAAAGGTTTAACTGTATCTAAATAGGTTCTTCCGCCATGATTTTCAAAACCAATCACAATCGGTACATCATGCCAAATTTCTCTTAGTTGGGTGGCTAAAGGTTCAGCGATAATTTCAAACACTAAATTACCAATACATCTTGGTGCATCGATTCCTGGATGTTTACTGACTAAATCTAATAAACCCAAACCTTGAATCCGCTGTCCTAAAGCTGGTTCATAATAATGTCCCAGTAATTGCGGTGAACCGCAAGTAAAAACTCCTGGTGTTCCTTGTTCTAGCTTATTTCTCAGGGTTTCCGCTTTGACCCCCTGAAGGTCACGCATCACAATTTCTTGTTGACGATCTTGTGCGCCGCCACCAACGATGAGATCGACCTGAGTCATTTTTGCCGCTTCCGTATTGCGGTCTAACGGCATAATTTTCACCCCGATCTCTCGCCACTCACAGCGTCTTTGCAAACAAATTACATTACCGCGATCGCCATAAGTACTCATCAAATTTGGATATAGCCAACCAAGTATTAATTCCATTGTTGTTAAATGACTTAAATTAAGAAATAACTAACCTATACTGACAAATAATTGGCTTCGATTCGCCACTAAGTCTGGTGTTTTGAAGCAAAAAATCAAAATGGTTAAACTATTGAGTGAATTTTGGACAATCTCTGACACTAGTGTTTCTCTGGGAGTTTTAAATATGACGGCAACACCAGTAGTAACTAAGGAAAAAGCTAGCAAAACGGTTCGGAAGCCTTATCCAAATTTTAAAGTGATTGTACTTAATGATGACTTTAATACCTTTGAACACGTAGCAAAATCTTTAATGGCTTACATTCCTGGGATGACTAGCGATCGCGCTTGGGAGCTAACTAACCAAGTCCATTTTGAAGGACAAGCGATAGTTTGGGTCGGACCTCAAGAACCAGCAGAAATGTATCATCAACAACTAAAAAGAGCAGGTTTAACGATGGCACCCTTAGAAAGTACCTAGAAAGGTTTATTTGTCGCGTCAAAATCAAGTAACATAGATAAAGTAAAGTTTTGTAAAAATAACTAGATAATAACCCATAGTATTACCCATGGAAAAAACACAACCCACTACAACTCCTAACTTAGAAGACCCCAAATTTGGCTTTAACCGCTATGCAGAAAGACTCAACGGTCGCGCAGCAATGATTGGATTTGTCTTAACAGTGGCGATCGAGTATTTTACAGGACAAGGTCTTTTATCCTGGTTAGGTCTGCAATAGTTGACGATTGGAATTAAAGATTGACAAAAACTCTCGGCTCAAATTACAGTGGCGAGAGTTTTTTAAACTCAGCATTTTCCATTAAGAAGTGCGAGTCAACCTCTCTATTAATTACGGATAATCTTGCTAAGATTAAGTTAAATTGTTATTGTTTAATTTTTAAAGTCGAAAGTGATGAACCCTTTATTAGCCAAACTACTAAGAGCAATTTATCGCCAAGAACCGATATCGGGGTTCATACTATTATTCGGTCTTACTGATGCTTTGCTTGGTGGCTTTGAAGGACGTTGGAGTTTATTTTCCATTGGACTGATTATTGCCGTCACAGGAGTTTTGCTGCGATGGTTACAAGCTCAAAAAGTAGCTACTACTGTTCGTGCTAAACCTGCTCGCTATCGTTTACCGCCTAGCACCTCAGCGATTCCTTTGCCTCCCTTGACTAGCAAAAAGCGTTATCGATAAAGATCGGTAGCCAAAGTTGCAATTACCAAAAACCTCTTCTACCACTAGGCAAAATAGTTGTCCAGTTAGTTTTAGCTTCTTCTAACTGTTGTTCGGTAATTGTCCCATGAGCTAAGTTAGCACCACAGAGATTTGCTCCTTTTAAGTTAGCACCTTTCAAATTAACGTAGGTCAGGTTTGCCCCTCTTAAGTCCGTTCCTTCCAAATTAGCACCACTAAGATAAGCTCTTCCTAAATTGGCATTTCTCAGCACAGCTTGCCGTAAATCACATTTAGTTAAATCGGTAGAAGTTAAATCAGCATTTTGGAGATTGACTTTAATCATGCGAGAATGATTAAATTTAGAGCCTGAGAGATTGGCTTTATCAAGATTTTGCAGACTAATGTCTTTACAAGAAAAATCTCTTCTGCCAGTAGCGTAAGAATTTAAAAGAGTTTCTCGATCAATTTTAGTGGGTTTAGAAAAATCTTTGCTATTACCAGCTAGGCTGCTAGAATGACTGCGCAAATTCTGCGCGCTACGACTCCCTAAAGAACGATTACTTTTAGCATAGCTTCTGGTCGCAGATGCGCCTCGATGAGACAGCAAATTAGTTTGAGTTTTACCTAGTCTCGTTCTAGAACGAGAGGTGGCAGAAATAGTTTTTCTAGCAGCAGTAGAAAAATTCTGGCGCGAAGCAATTGAATGATGATTCGTTTCGAGGTTAATCCCAGAAACCAGATTTTCCGCTAAGTCCTCGATATGGTTAGCTATATCGATAGCATCTAACACTTCCTCGGCAGTTTTGTAACGATTCTTAACCGAAACTTCGAGCATAGTCAGCAAAATACTGGCAAACTTATCACTAATATCGACATATTTAAACCAATCTATTTCTCCAGTTATCGGGTCGCAATCCATATTTTTGGGAGCTTTTCCTGACATCAGGTACATACAAGTAACTCCTAAAGCATAGACGTCACTAGCATATACAGGACGCATGGCTAGTTGTTCCGGAGGTGCAAAACCTGGAGTTCCCACAGCAAAAGCTGTCAAGGCACTCTGGTCCCCATTACCCGCAGCAACAGTGTTGACTTGATTTTTAACTACGCCAAAGTCGATCAAGACCAACTTATCATCGATTTCACGCCGAATAATATTGGCAGGTTTAATATCGCGGTGAATTACTTTCTGACTATGAATATCTTTGAGAATTACCAAAATCTCTTTGAGAACTTGCTTGGTTTGCTCCTCATTTAAAACACCATTTTTTTTGATTTCTTGTTGCAGATTGTTGCCTCTAACAAATTCTTGGACTAAATAAAATTGCTTACGGTCTTCAAAATAATCAAGTAATCTGGGAATTTGAGGATGATTACCAATTTTTCCGAGGGTACGCGCTTCTCTGGCAAATAATTCTCTTGCCATCGACAAAAAGTTAGGATTATCGGTATTAGGGCGTAATTGTTTAATTACACACAAAGGATTTCCTGGTAGAGAAACATCCGCAGCCAAAAAAGTTGCACCAAAACCACCTTTTCCCAGACCTTTAACTAAGTGGTAGCGATCGCGTAGTAGTAATTTTGATCCACAAGCTCGACATTTTTTTGTCTTGGGATGATTGATCGGTTTGGGACAAGTTGGGTTGAGGCAGTAGCTCATTTAAAATACCTATTAAAGCTCTGTCAGTAAATAAATTATATTGCGATAAAATAAGTTCACTAAGTTGAACTTTACAGCTAAATAATCATGGTTCTTAATTTAAAATCTTAAATATTTAGCTATCTAAAAACAGCATATCCTATATTTTTTTAATCGTGTATGTTCATCAACTTTAGGTAATTTCAATAATTAGGTACTTATTAAATATTCTTCAAAGACTAGGTTTTGTGTCACCTTAACTATCAGTAAAAATCATTAAGTAAAAAATACTATAGACTAATTCAAGATAATGATTAACAGCTTAAGTAGTGACTGCTTGTTCTCCTACAAGGTGAGTCTCTGAGTTAAAATATTTTGGCTGCAACTAGATCAAAAATTTTAGATAGAAATGCGCGTCTCTCTCAATTGGTTAAAAGAACTAATCGATATACGACTGACTCCAGAAGAGTTAGGTAATATTTTAACGATCGCAGGATTTGAAGTAGAAGCTATTGAAGATTTACGTAAATTTGCTGATGGTGTAGTTGTCGGCAAAGTAATTAGACGCGAACCTCATCCTAATGCGGATAAATTAAGTGTTTGTCAGGTGGATATTGGCGAGGCTACTCCTTTAAATATTGTTTGTGGTGCATCGAATGTCAGGGCGGATATTTATGTCCCTGTGGCAACAGTAGGAACATATCTACCTGCGGTTGACTTGAAACTCAAACCGACTAAGCTAAGGGGCGTTCCCTCTGAGGGAATGATTTGTTCTTTGGCTGAGTTGGGTCTAGCTAAGGAGTCAGAAGGCATTCAGATTTTTTCTGGAGAGATGCAACCAGGAGATGATGTGAGACCTCTGTTAGGACTCGATGATGTAATTTTAGACTTAGCGACGACTGCCAATCGTGCGGATGCTTTAAGTATGGTAGGAATTGCCAGAGAGGTCGCTGCTTTAACAGGAGAAACTGTCAGATTACCAGTAGCCGAAGCAGTTACGATTGAGGGCAATAATTCACTAAGCGTTGAGGTAACAGATACTCAAGCTTGTCCTGCTTACTTTGGTACTGTAATTACAAATGTTACAATTGCTCCTTCTCCTGAGTGGTTACAATGGCGTTTACAGGCTGCTGGTGTCCGTCCGATTAACAATGTAGTAGATATTACTAACTATATTTTGCTGGAATGGGGTCAACCGCTTCATGCTTTTGACCGCGAAAGATTGGTCCAAGTCGCAGAAAGTCAGGATTTAACTTTGGGAGTCAGATCCGCGCGTCCTGAAGAAATCTTAAAGACTCTCGATGGACAAGAGCGATCGCTTTTACCAGAAAATTTATTAATTACCGTCAATGACCGACCTGTAGCCCTAGCAGGAGTGATAGGGGGAGAAACCACCGAAGTTCATCAAGGAACGCAAAATATTGTTTTAGAAGCAGCTTTATTTGACCCTGTAGTAATTCGTCGTTCTTCCCGCAGTCAAGGATTGCGGAGTGAAGCTTCTACTAGATATGAGCGGGGAGTTAATCAGGTAGAATTAGACCATGCTAGTAGGAGGGCGATCGCTCTCTTGAGAGAGTTAGCAGGAGGTCAGGTTACAGGTCAAACCATCTTAGATAATCGCCCTGATGTTGCTAATCGCAACGTGATCGAGTTACGCCTTTTTCGACTCAATCAAATTTTAGGACAAGTAGTAAGAGAAAATATAACAGGTCATATTACCGCAGCAGAAGTAGTAACTATTTTGACAGCTTTAGGTTGTACCTTAGAACCTAGTTCAGAACAAGCTGATACCTGGAAAGTTACCGTTCCTTCCTACCGCTATCGCGATTTAGAAAGAGAAATCGATCTCATTGAAGAAGTAGCGCGCCTTTATGGTTATGACCGCTTTTGTGACACGCTACCTGAAAAAACCGAACCTGGTTATCTTTCGGGAGAGTACCAAGTCCGTAACAAACTGCGTAACGCTTTTAGAGGTGTAGGATTGACAGAAGTTGTCCACTATTCTTTAGTTAAACCTACAGCACAAGAAGTCAAGCTAGCTAATCCTTTATTTGCGGAATATTCTGCTTTACGCGCTGATTTAATATCGGGGTTGATTGCAGCTTTTGTTTACAATCAGTCTCAAGGCAATGGGGGACTTAATGCTTTTGAAATTGGGCGAGTTTTTATTAACACCGAACAGGGTGTCCAAGAAGCAGATTTAGTTGCAGGAATTATGGGCGGAGACTTTTACCCTAGTGGTAACTGGGTTCGAGGTGGTAAAACCGCTCATTTAAGCTGGTATGAAGCTAAAGGTCTGCTCGATAGTGTATTTACTTTTTTGGGTTTAGCGATAACTTATCGTCCTAGTAATCAAGATACGAGACTGCATCCTGGGCGGACAGCTACTTTGTGGCTAGAAGGAAAACCAATCGGTATTTTTGGGCAACTTCACCCCGAACTGAGGCAAAATCTCGATTTAATTGATGCAGTTTATGTGTTTCAGCTAGCTTTTGACAACTTATTAACTGCCTTAAATCGCGATAAAATTACCACTCCCAAGTTTCAAAACTACTCGACTTATCCAGGTAGTCAGCGAGATTTAGCCTTCTTCGCACCACTCAATATCTCTGTTGCTGACCTAGAAACTGCCATGGTGAAAGCAGGAGGCAAACTCTTAGCAAAAGTGACAGTATTTGATGAATATAAAGGCGACAATGTTCCTGAAGGACAACGCAGTTTAGCTTTTAATCTAGTCTATCGTTCTGGCGATCACACTTTGACCGACCAAGATGTCGATCCTGTGCATCAAAAAGTCAGAGATACTCTAGTGAAAAAGTTTGGCGTAACCCCTAGAAGCTAAATTAAATGAATTTTTTTACCAAACTAGAGCAGGTAATCGCTCAAAATCAGAGTTTATTGGTAGTCGGACTCGATCCTAATCCTGAAATGATGCCCCATTTAAAAGATGGCAAGATCGATAGCCAGATTGCCAATCTACAAGCTTGGTTAGAATGGGTAATCGCCCAAACAAGCGATCGCATATGCGCTTATAAGCCGACATTAGGATTTTATCAAGCTTTAGGTGCAGTAGGACTAGAACTACTTATTAGTATCTTAAAGAAAATACCGGCTCATATTCCCGTGATTTTAGATGCCAAACATGGCGATCTTAATACTAGTACGGTATTGGCTCGTACTATGTTTGAGCAATGGCAAGTAGATGCCGTAACCCTCAGTCCTTATGCTGGACAAGATCATGCTGCTCCCTTTCTCGTCTATCCAGAGCGATCGATATTTGTGCTGTGTCATACTTCTAATCCTGGGGCATTTTCCCTCCAAGAGTATCCTCATGGCGATAATCCTTTATATCTAGAAGTAGTCAGACAAGTTCAATCTTGGGGAACTATCGAACAAGTATGTTTAGAAGTAGGGACAAATAATCCTGATATTCTCCGAAAAATTCGCGCTATTGCCCCAGAAAGGATGATGTTACTCCGAAGTATCTGGACAGAAGGAGCAGATTTGAGGCAAATTCTTCAGGAAGGGTTTAATCGTAACGGAGGAGGATTGTTGATTCCTGTAGCTCAAGATTTGTTGGCAAAAGCCAATTTAGCCCAAGAGGTGCAAAAATTAAATCAAGTAGTAACGCAAATTAGAAATGAGTCATTGGTACTCTTTCATGAGACAACAGAGCCTGTGATGACTTCGTCAATTCAAGTAGGCTCGACTTGTGAACTATGGACATCAAATGTCTGTTTGTTTGATAAGCATCCTCATCAAGAATTGATTTTGCAACTGTTTGATATTGGTTGTCTGCTTTTTGGAGAATATGTCCAAGCTTCGGGGGCAACTTTTTCTTACTATATTGATTTACGGAAGATTATTTCTAATCCCCAACTTTTTAATCAAGTAATCAAAGCCTATCAAGAAATCCTGAAAAATCTCACCTTTGATCGCATTGCAGGTATTCCTTATGGTGCTTTACCTACAGCTACAGGGCTAGCATTAGCGCTTCATCGTCCGATGATTTTTCCTCGTAAAGAAGTTAAAGCCCATGGTACGCGTCGTTTGATTGAAGGTAATTTTCAGCCAGGAGAAACAGTAGTAGTAGTAGATGATATTTTGATTAGTGGCAATAGTGTAATGGAAGGAGCAGCCAAACTAGAGTCAGCAGGTTTAAATGTTGAAGATATTGTGGTGTTGATCGATCATGAAAAAGGTGTGAAAGCACGACTAGCAGAAAATGGCTACCGCGCTCATTCTGTACTCCCGATTTCTAAGATTACCGAAACTTTATTCGAGGCGGGCAGAATTACCACCGAACAGTATCAAAGTGTCACCGCAAATCAGTAAAATTATCTAATTCAGCTAATAATAAAGCTTCCGCTTCCGCTTCGGAAAGATTAGTAATTTCGGCTTTATCTGGTATATTACTTATTGTTGTCAGAGTTTTACCTTGATTGACGCTACTAAGATTAAGTTTTTTTACGAGATATTCGACAAGAGAAGTAATAGTCGGAAACTCATAGGTGAGGGTAGAGGGTAAGTTGCAGTGGAGAGTGGTTTGAAGTCGGTTACGTAATTCGACAGAGGAGAGAGAGTCTAAACCTAAGTCAGTAAATCCGATGTCAAGAGATATTGCATCTATATTATTGATTCCTAATACTTCAGCTACTTCGGTAACTACCTGATGAACTAATTGATGATAAACTTCAGTTTCAGAAAGATTGTTTAAAGTATCTCGGAAATTAGTTTTAGTTAGGGTTTGCTGAAAGTTTTCCGAGAAAGGTGAGTTGATTTGCCACTGTTTCGAGTCAATGGGTAATACTCCGACTTGAGGCAAAGAAGAAGTGAGTAAGGATTCTAAAATAGCGATTCCTTCTTGGGGTAAAATAGATTGCATTCCTGGAGTTTGAGGCGTATTAGTTGCTGCTAAACCGAGATCATTCCAAGCACTCCAGTTGATACTAAGGGCGGGAAGACCTAAACTATGACGATAGTGAGCAAAACTATCTAAGAAAGCATTGGCAGCAGCATAGTTAATTTGCCCTGGTGAACCTAATAAAGAAGCTGCGGAAGAAAACATCACAAAGAAGTCTAGAGGCAGATTTTGGGTTGCTTGATGGAGATTCCAGACTCCTAGTATTTTGGGATTGATTACAGCTTGGAAGTCTTCTGGAGTTTGATTTAAGATGGTTTTATCTTGAATAACTCCTGCTGCATGGATGATGCCTTTTAGGGGATAATCGCTGATGAAGAAAATTTGGTCTATAGTTTCAGGATTGGCTATATCACCTTGAATAATCTGGATAGTTGCACCTGTTGTTTCTAACTGCTTGATTATGACTTTAGCTTTAGCTGATGGTTGATTTCTTCCTACTAGTAAGAGATGTTTTGCCCCTTTACTGACTAACCATTGGGCTACTTCTAATCCTAATGCACCTAAACCCCCTGTGATTAGATAGCTGCTTTCGCTGCTAATAGTGAGGTTACGATTCACAGACTCATTTAAGATAACTATCTTACCGATATGCTTGGCTTGCTGCATATAACGGAAAGCAGTAACTATCTCCGAGTCGGAAAATGTTGTGTATTTAAGAGGTTGCAGAGTTTTATTGGCAAACTGGGAAATAAGTTGAGATAAAAGAGTTTGAATTAGTTGGGGTTGTTCTTGGGTAATCGAGAATAAGTCTGTTTTATGGTAAGTAACTTGAGGCTTGATTTGAGATACTTGATTTTGATTCCATAGATCATTTTTACCAATTTCAATAAAGCATCCTTGGGGTTTCAACACAGCAAGACTCTTGGGGATATATTCACCAGCCAAGGAATTTAAAACGATATTGATTCCTTCTCCTTGAGTGATAGATAGTATTTCTTCAGCAAAATCTAAGTTGCGGGAATTCATTATGTGATTGATTCCCAAAGTCTGGAGATATTGCCATTTACTAGGTGATGCTGTGGCAAAGATTTCTGCACCAATTTGCTGGCATATTTGTACTGCTGCTAAACCGACACCTCCTGCTGCGGAATGGATTAAGATTTTGTCTCCTGGTTTGATAGCTGCGAGGTGATGTAAGCAGTAATAAGCAGTGAGGAAAGCGGTAGGAATGGTTGCTGCTTCGGTAAAAGATAAGGATGAAGGAAGAGGAATAACTAAGTGAGCATTTACCGTAACATAGCTACTAAAACTACCAGTAGCAATTGCAAGTACTTTATCACCTACTTGTAAGTTATTAACTTCCTCTCCAACAGCAGTAATAACACCACTACATTCTAAGCCTAACTCTCCTGCTTCTTTAGGATACATATTGAGAGTATTTAAAACATCACGAAAGTTTAAACCTGTAGCAACAACTTGTATTGTTACTTCTCCTTTCTGGGGCGTTTGGGGCGTAACAGTTTTCCATTGCAGGTTGGCTAAAGTACCGCGATCGCTTATAATTAATTTCTGAGCTAGTTTGGTAATCGGTTGTTTGACTAGTCTAGCGACTTGTCTTTTGCCATGGCGATAAACAATCTGAGTTTCTTCAGTAGGGTTACAGATATCTATTAGTAAGGGTTGTATCTCTGTATCTAAAGCATCGTAGTCATAAAGAGTGCAGTTTAATTCAGGATATTCTAGTGCAATCGTTTTTCCCATGCCCCACAGAGGTGATTGGGTGATGGAGTGATTATTGGTAACTATATATAGTCGTGGTGGTTTTGCTGTTGAGTTTTGAATTAATGTTTGAGTTAGAAACAGTAGTTGACTGCACTGTTTAGTGACAATTTCCGAGAGTTGAGAAGCTTGAGATAAGGCAATAGTTTCAGTATTATTATTATCTAAGGCAGCAAGGTAAATAATTTTGTCAGGAGAGCAGGTTTTAGTAATTTTTTGATAAACAATATTATATTCTGCTGCGATATCACTATTGAGGCTGTAATGGCAATCAGTTATTTTTTGATGTTCTTTATTAAGATAGATTAAGCTACATTCTTGATGTTGATTTTTGAGTGCTGATACTATTTTATTTCCTAACTTACTATCTGCGGTAACTATTAGATAATTTTCTTGAGTAGTTGCTAAGCAATTGTTGATATTTAATGATTGTTCTTGCCAGATTATTTGATATAGCCAATCATTCCAAACTGGCACATCAGAATTTAATTTATGATTAATTTTTTGTAGGGTGATACCCGTTACTGTCGCTATTATCTCACCTTTAATATCATAAATTTCGGCATTAGCCGTAATAGTAGATGGCGTGTTAGATGTGAATTTTTTTAGTTTAACTTTACTCCATAAATCCGTATTTTGATGTTGCTGATAGAAACATAA
>DAXETX010000033.1:0-6904 GCA_051155735.1 Xenococcaceae cyanobacterium | reverse complement strand
GCTCCCAGCCACTCTGGGGCGGCTTCGGCTAGAGTATTTAAGGCATGTCGTAGAGTCTCAATCAGATTTTCCAAGCGAGTCAATTCCCGAACCTTTGCCAGTATATGAGTTGAATCAGTCCGTTGTTTCCCTCTGGCTTTAAGCAATCCTTTTTCAGTAAATCTTTGTAACATCTGCTCAAGAATTTGTGGCTGTGCTTCTTGTTTGATTAAACGTTCACGAAACTCACTTAAAATAGTATAGTCAAAACCTGGGTCGCTTAATTCTAAAGATAGAGCGTATTTCCAGTCAATACGACCTCTTACTGCATCTGCTGCTTGTCGATCTGAAAGATTCTCCAAAAATTGCATTACTAACACCATTGCTAACCGCCAAGGCGCGTATCCTGGTTGACCATGTATCGAATAAAGGTTGTCAAAATCGAAATCTTGATAAAACACTCCCAGTTCATCTCGTAAGCGTAGATAAAGATTTCCCTTGGGAAAAGCTGCTTGAGCAACAAGAACGGTTTCTTCTGGAACTGGTGGAATCAGTTGTGGATTTAAAGACATTTGTTCCCCTCCCTATTCCTTCTTAACCTCCTTTATAATATCCAATTTTCCATGTATTACTTGGTTGAAGTCTCTATAATTTATGCACTGATAACGCACTATATATTGCTTTAGATTACTTATTGATTACTTTCGCCAACAGTATCCGTATGTCGGCTGTACGCCGATTTGGAAGGAAGAGATGTTAGTAGCAATTAATTATGTCTAAAGCACGGAATATTCCGATGAAAGAATGGAACTCTATTCCCTGGCGAAAGCTAGATTCGTTCTTACTATTTTTAGTCGCTAGCGATTACCTGATTCTTGGATCGCCAAAAGCGTGCAAGACCCGATAAATGCCGTAATTTTTCAGAGCTATTTGTCCCTACTGTTAGCCTGCTTAAGTTAGTTGGAAAAATATTAAATTGTCATGGCGACCTGTTACTATTGGATCGCCGTCATGAACAGTGAAAAGGTCAGGTTAGCTGCCTGGTGGTACTAAAATCTTCTGGACGGGTAATAAACATCGCAACCCCTTTTTCGTAATACGCAGATTCATTAATAAAAATGGGATATACAACTGAATCATTTTCATATACAATCTCCTGACCATCAAACGTTAAAAACATCGGTTCTCCAGGATTCAGAGCTTGATAATCTCGAAATTGTAGCTGAGGATGAATCATGGCTTGAATTTCTCCAGCCTCATTCCTAGGGTAATCTATCGTGCCAATGCTTTCGTAAACCACGAGTGTATCTCTTACTTGAGGCGGCACACCTTGGTTATAGGCTTGCACATAATCAAGAATTGTGTGAATAAGTTTTTCAGTCTGCTGGAATAAATTGGCATCTAGTATTCCTTGGGCAACAGCACCAACTTCAATTGTGCAACCAAATTCACAAATCGAGTCTAGATAAGAATCGTCTTGAGTTTTGGGTGCTGAGTAAAGTACCTTGATGTTTGGATTTACATCACAAAGATAGGCTGCCAACTGTAAGTTAAATAGTTTCTTGCTTGCCAGAATAATTGTTAATCCCATGTTAGATGTTGTGCTATGTAAATCAACAACTAAGTCAGCTGGTCGATTGCCTCTAGTCCCAAAGGTGTGGTGTATCACTTTAGCTCTTTGTGCTTCGTAACTTGACAGTTTGAGATTGTTCAAACAAGAGCTTTGAAAACAACGATTTAGGTCAGTGTCAACATATCGTTTCCCAATTTCATATGCTTTCTCGTTGGCTAGTAAAGTACAAGTTTCAAAGCTTTCCCTCTGGATTAACTGAGGCTCACGTTCAAATTTTTTAACCAGGTAAATTCCTGTAAGCTCATTGCCGTGTGTCCCCCCGACAATAAGAGTACGCTCAATGTTCATTAGTTCTAATATAAGATTGCAGTTTAAATGTACTATAAGCTTGTCTCAAGTTTTTGCAACAAAATCAGAATTTTTAAACTTTTTGCGACAGAACCCGATTTCCGAAGAATCGAGATCGCTTTATGATTGGCGAAATGCTTCTTGTTTTTGACAGTCAACGCATAAACCAAAAAATTCTAAAGTATGATAGTAAACCTTAAATTCCTGAGATTGAGACCAACGATCTAATTTACCGTTTATAGGACAACTATCGATAACAATCGAACGCTGGCAGTGAATACAGTTGAGGTGATGTTGCTGATGAAATGAAGTAGCACTATACAAAGATTTACCGTTGGTACTCCGTTCTTGGATTGAGCCTTGTTTGTGAAGAGTTTTCAATGCACGATACACTGTCGCCAATCCGATCTTTTTGCCTTGACGTTGTAATTCTAAATACAAATCCTGAGCATCGATTTCTCTTTGAAGTTGTTTGAGGAAATTAAAAACAGTTTTGTGACTGCTGAGTTGTCGAATTGACATAAAACTAACATTCGTAAATTGAAATGGGCAAACATAAATACAAGCGATGCCTTCTAGCGGGCGTGGAACAAGCCGAACTAAATTCGGCGTTTCCGCCCGCTCTAGCTCCGCAATCGCTTGTGGAAACCTTTGACGGGGCAAGAAAGGCTGTAATTATCGTGACGGGTAATCCTTGCTGGTAAATCTCTGACATAGTGAAGAGAAGCAATGTGGTTTACAAATATTTATTATAATGATAATCATTCTCAGAGCAAAGCCGAGAGATTTTTTTTCGGAATTTTGCTGTTGTCATAGTCCGAAAAAAAAATGAGAATGGTTATCATGATCATGGACAACTATTTAATAATCAGTTAATGGATACATCGATACAAGGCATCCCCGTTAGCATCATTACAGGATTTTTGGGTAGCGGAAAAACCACCTTACTCAATCATATTTTGACTCAACAGCAAGGATTGAACGTTGCGGTATTAGTTAACGAATTTGGCGAAATTGGCATTGACAATGAATTGATTATAAAGAGCGATGATGACATCGTGGAGCTAAATAATGGCTGTATTTGCTGCACCATCAATGATGAATTAGTTAAAACAGTCCAGAAAATTTTAGAGCGCAAAGAAAAACTAGATTATTTAATTGTAGAGACTACAGGAGTAGCCGATCCTTTGCCAGTAGCCGTTACTTTTTTGAGTACGGAATTACGAGGTAAAACTCGTTTAGATTCGATCATTACTATGGTTGACTGTGATAATTTCTATGCTGAAGCAAAACAAAATAGTACCGTCGCTTATCAGCAAATCACCTATGGGGATATTATATTACTCAATAAAACCGATTTATTAGAATCAGCAGAGGTAGATCGCATTGAAGAGCAAATTCGCCAAGACCGAAAGGATGTGAAAGTAATCAGAACCGTCAAAGGAGAAATTGCTTTACCTTTAATTCTCAGCGTAGGTTTGTTTGAATCAGACCGTTATTTTCCAGAAGAAACTGGTCATTCTCACGATCGCGAACACGGGCACGATCATAACGAACATGGGCACAATGAGCACAAACACGATCATCACGACCACGAACATCATCATCATTCAGATCACTTACATGAGGATGGATTTACTTCCTTATCTTTTGAAACAGAACAGCCTTTAGATGTTCGTAAATTTCAATACTTTCTGGATAACCAACTACCCGAATCGGTCTTTAGAGCCAAAGGTATTTTATGGATAAAAGGGAGTACCGCCCGTCATATCTTTCATCTTAGTGGAAAGCGTTTTGGCATTGAAGATGATGAATGGAAAGGTGAACCTAAAAATCAATTAGTCTTTATCGGACAGAATTTAGAACAAGAGAAATTAAGAGAATTACTAGAAGGTTGTGTTAGTTGAAATAATACTGCTTTCACTATTAGAGCGATCTCTCAAAGTTATATCAGAATAATGCTTCAAAAGAATGATATTATTAAACACCTCAAAGAATTTTTCAGGAGGTTTCTCCAAGGAATGATATCCAGAGATAATTAGGATATCACCGTCGAATATGCCGAAAGTTTGGTGATATCATCCTATCTGGAGCAAATATTAGGTCAAGTTTCTGTTTTTTATTCCATACAGGGTGAATATCCAGAAAGTTTCCGCACAATAAGTAGTTAGGCACTACAGATTTAGATCGGCTTTTATCACCCTTGCATTACTTCAACTTTATCTATGAGTGTAGAAATTAGACTGGCAGCACCTGAGCAACGCTACATACTCCAAAATTTGTGGCCTGCTTACATGCATGATCTTTCGCAGTATCAAACTCATCTACCAAATAAACATGGCCTTCTGGACGAAGAAGAGGTCGTTACATATTCGGATGAGAACTTTTTAACTTCATGGTCAGCCCATCTTGATAAGATTTTTATTTTCTTGATCTACTCTGATAATTGCCTTGCTGGTTTTACTCTAGTTGCCTCTCCACCCTTAATTGAGGGGAAATCAGACAAACTCATTCATGATTTTTTCCTGTTTCATGCTTTTCGAGGGAAAGGAATTGGACAAGTAGCAGCAAGCCAAGTCTTTGAAACATTTAAAGGCTCATGGCAATTAAGAGTGTTGCCAGAAAATAAACCAGCATTGAAATTTTGGCAGAAAACAGTGTCTAGCTATTCAGGTGGCAATTTTGTCCTAGACGAAGAACAGCTTCAAGGTACTCCTATGATAAGTTTTACGTTTACAGCCTGAATCATTACTGGTTTCTCCATTAAGGCGATCGCTTTTGAGTCATTTCCATTGGTGGTAATTGTTCCCTAATGCGATCGTCTTTTAAAATCTAAGCGATCGCTAATCTGTTCGAGCAATTTTTAAGTCGATTTTTCCAGGAAATGATATTCAGAAAAATTGTTTAATATATCCTATACAGGGAGTACATCCAAAGAGTTTTCGTATAATGGTTGGGGACAGAATCTTGTATTGAATTGACTATGCACCTTGAATCGAAGCGACTCATATATGAGAGAATTACCCAAAATCACGCTAAAGAGTTGGAAAGTGTTTTATGCGATCCAAGAGTCTATGTACATATTGATGATGGTATTGCTCCAACTTTCGATCAATTGCTGAAATCCTTTGTGCTGAGAGAGATTGGACCTTCTGGTAATCGGAGTAACGAAACATGGATTAACTATATTATGCGGACAAAAGATTCCCAGGTTGCAATTGGACGAGTGGAAGCTACGATTATTGAATATCGTGCTGAGGTAGCTTACATCTTGGGCGTTGACTATTGGGAAAAGGGATATGGAAGTGAATCACTGGTTTGGTTGCAGTATTTTCTACAGAAGAATTATGGGGTGAGAGAGTTATGGGCTGCGGTGACACCTGGAAATGAAGCTTCCAAAAACCTTCTGCTTAAGAATGGTTATATTGAAGTACCGAGCGATAATCTGCCCCAACTGGCAAGCTACGATGAAAACGATTGGGTCTTTTCCAGAGCCGTATAATTAGTTGTATTATCTCAATGAACAATGCTGGTTTCCCCATTATGGCGATCGATTAGAGTAATTCCCTTTTGTTGTAATTGTTCCCTAATGCGATCGCTTTGGGCATAATCTTTTGCTTTTCTTGCTTCATTTCGTTGTTGAATCAGTCTAGTAACTTCTGCTTCATCGAAGTTATGAGGATCTTCTAAGTTGGCTTCAGGTTTAGCTTCTAATCCTAAAATCCCCGCTAAATGAACTAAAGTTTGCCATTGTTGTTGTAACTCTTCCATATCAGTAGCAGTTTTACCTTCATGGGTTAACAGATTTCCTTCGCGACGAAGATTCTTAGCTAGTTCAAACAAAACAGCTAATCCCCCAGGAGAACTAAAATCATCGTCCATTGCTGTTTTAAATTGTTCTATGACAGTAGAGTCAATTTCTTGGTTTTTCTGCCAACCTAATCTATCGCCATATTTTTCTCCAAAGACTAAACCTTGTTGTACAGTCTGCCAACCATTGGTTGCCGAAATAATCGCCTCTTCAGTAAAATCCAACGGTTTGCGGTAATGTGCCTGTAAGACAAATAACCGAATTACCATCGGATCGAGGGGACGATCTAATAACTCGCGGATTGTCGTAAAGTTCCCCAAAGACTTAGACATTTTTTCACCATTCACCGTCACCATGCCATTGTGCAGCCAATATTTAGCCAGCGGTTTACCATTGGCAGCTTCTGACTGGGCAATTTCATTTTCATGATGGGGAAATACCAGATCGCCTCCACCACCATGAATATCGATGGTTTCTCCCAACAATGCCCGCACCATAGCAGAACATTCAATATGCCAACCAGGACGACCTTTCCCCCAGGACGAATCCCAAGCAGGTTCTCCTAGTTTGGCACTTTTCCAGAGGGCAAAATCTGAAGGATGTCTTTTCTTACTATTTGCAGGATCGCTAACTACTACTCTACCACCAGCCCCTGCTTGCATCATTGACTGAGTACGTCCAGAGAGTTTGCCATATTCGCCAAAAGCTTTTATATGAAAGTAAACATCTCCATCAACAGCATAGGCATAGTTCTTATCTAGCAATACCTGGATTAATTGTTGAATACCAGGAATGTTATCGGTGACACGGGGATATTCATCTGCATCCATGACATTTAAGGGACGAATATCTGCAAAGTATTCTGCAATAAAACGCTCGGCAATATCTGCCATGGAAACCTTTTTCTGTTGGGCGCGATTGAGAATTTTGTCATCAATATCGGTAAAATTCTGCACGTAGGTTACTTCATATCCCCGCCATTGCAAATAGCGACGCACCATATCCCAATTAATATAGGAGCGAGCATGACCTAAATGGCAATAATCGTAGACTGTTACGCCACAGCAATACATAGTCACTATCCCTGGTAGAAGGGTCACAAAAGGTTCAAGGCGACGAGTTTGGGTGTTGTAGATTTTTAAAGTCATCGATCTATGTAACTACATTTAAAGGGGGTAAAGGCGGGATACGGG
>DAXETX010000032.1:0-7646 GCA_051155735.1 Xenococcaceae cyanobacterium | reverse complement strand
AACTAATTGACGTTGCCCAAAATCGTAAAGAAAGATGTCTCGCTGTCCCCGACGGTCAGAAGCAAAAACTAAATAGTTACCATCTCCACTATAGTTAGGATACTCTTCAGGAAAATTACTGTTAATTCCGCCTGGTAAAAGTTGTACTGGTCTAGCGCAGCCTCCAATTAGGGTAAAAATCAGCAAATTTAAGAGTGTAAGATGAATAGTTATAGTTATTTTCATTAATCCTTCATATAAACTTGATTTATGTAAAGTTATTTCCGAGGATTTAACATCTTCTCATGTAGAATAAGACGTGAATTTATCAAGATACGACCTCGATCTTGAGATTTAAAAAGCCATCTGTTCTTTATTGTCTATGGTTCTGACATTACTGATGAATCGTCTTTCTCGTTTTACTGGTACTTGGTTGCTTTTAGCTAGCGATATTATCGGATTGCTTTTCTGTTTCGATCTGGCTTTTTTGTTGCGTTTAGAACAATCAGTAGATTGGCGATCGCCTTTACTTTATGGCTTAACTTTCGCTTGCATTTTAGGATTATATTTAACTGATACTTATAAAGTACCAGAAAAAATTTCGCGGTTTTGGCTTTTAGTTAGAGTGTTACTAAGTCTTTTGGTGACGGTAATTGCTCTTACTTCTTTGATCTATTTAGCAGGATTATGGGGTAGTGAACCCCTAGTCGGTCGAGGAATTATCTTTATTAGTATGGGCTTATTTGCCCTATGGGCGATCGCAACAAGAATTATCGTTAGTAAGTGGTTTGACAAAAATCCTCAAGTTGGTCGTTTTTTAGTCATCGGTGGTGGCGAAAAAGTACTTCAATTTGGGAAACAATATCAAGCCGATCATACCGAAGCACAATTTGTGGTTCTGACCGACAATCAACTTAACGCCACGGTTTTGGCAGGTAATAATCATTTAGAAATGAGGGAAAATGATTATTTATTAGTGTCAGATGCTAATAATCTCAATTTTTCTAATTCTAACGATGTTATTATCGACCGCATCGAAAATTTCTGCCTTTGGGAGCAGCAATCTTGGTCAGCAGTACTCATTGACTACAGTAGTAAAGAGCTTTCTGAAAGAATCATTCAACAGTTGATGACCATGCGCTTAAGAGGAATTTATGTTTATAATTTGGCAGACTTTTGCGAACAGTTTTGGCAAAAAATCCCTCCTGCTTATATTCAAGATGATTGGTTTGCTTTTACTTCAGGCTTTAGTATTCTGCACAATCCTTTAAATTTTAAATTTAAACAGTTGCTAGATTTTGCTGCTGCTGCTGTTTTGATTTTGATCACGCTTCCTGTTACCCTATTAGCTGCGATCGCAGTTAAACTAGATAGTCCTGGGGCAATTTTTTATTCTCAAGTCAGAACTGGACTCAATGGGGAGAAGTTTCGGGTCCATAAGTTTCGTTCGATGCGACAAGATGCCGAACAACTAGGGGCGCAATGGGCGCAAGAAAAAGACCCACGGATTACTAAAGTCGGACGGTTTCTGCGTCTAACTAGAATTGATGAGTTACCGCAACTCTGGAATGTGTTAAGAGGCGATATGAGTTTAATTGGTCCTCGCCCCGAACGACCCGAATTTGATGCCAAATTGCGCCAAGAAATTCCTTATTATGATGTTCGTTATTTGGTCAAACCTGGGATTACTGGCTGGGCGCAAGTCTGTTATCCTTATGGTGCTTCTGTCGAGGATGCTTACCAGAAAGTGGCATACGATCTCTACTATATTAAAAATTATTCTTTACTCTTGGATTTTGCGATCGTACTAAAAACGCTACGGGTAGTAATTTTAGGAAAAGGACGTTAAAACAGGTTTTGCGCAATACTTTCAATCACTACTTGAATTGCTCTAGCAACAGCTAAGTTGTTATCTTGAGCAATAATCGCTTCTGATGCTGTGCGTTGGGCGACAACTCCGCAGATACAAGCAGCAGCAAAATCATAGACACTTGCCATTTTAAATAATGTTCCTGCTTCCATTTCGTAGTTAAGAATATTGAGGTGGCGATATTGCTGAGTAATCCCTGACAGCCAAGCTTGCAAATGAGGATTAGCCGACGATTCGGTGCGTTCTTGTCCTTCATAAAAAGTATCTACTGAAGCGGTAATCCCCCAGTAATAGGGAATCTGTAATTTTTGGGCTGTTGTAATTAATGCTACAGTCAAAAAAGGATCGCCAACAGCAGGATACTCTACAGGTGCAATATCATTAGCTGCGCCTTGACGACACAAAGCACCCTGGGAAATCACCACACTATTCACCGCAATCTGAGGTTGAATTGAGCCACAAGTACCAATGCGAATCATTTTTTTGATCCCGACTTGGATTAACTCATTTACTACGATACTTAAAGAAGGCGCACCCATCCCACTTGTAGCTGTTAAAACTGGGATTCCAGCAGCTAAGTAACCTAGATAACTATGTAGTCCTCGATATTCAGAAAGTAATTTTACATTTTGTAAATAAGTGTAAGCAATGTGACGCGATCGCTCTGGATCTCCTGATAATAATGCTATCTCTGGAGGATTTGCTCCTAGGTCTTTCTGATTAAAACCAATGTGGTAGGGCATTTTTGTTACTAGAGGCTTACAGTCATGACC
The DNA here is from genome assembly GCA_051155735.1 of Xenococcaceae cyanobacterium. Lineage (GTDB taxonomy): Bacteria > Cyanobacteriota > Cyanobacteriia > Cyanobacteriales > Xenococcaceae > JASJCP01. The sequence goes on along the minus strand of DAXETX010000032.1, from coordinate 5,024 downwards.
GACTTTACAACAATTGTTTTTAGCTGCCAAAATAGCAAGATTGGCAAGTTGTTACCTGGTGCATTATATATCCATACCAAGGCTTTAAAAGCAATCAATCCGATATTACAACAGTATGAAAAAGAGGCTAGAGCTTTAACCGAAGATATTACTGAAGCAACCTTAGTAAAATTTGCTTTAGATAAACCTAAAGTATCTTATCTTTTTTATCCAGATTTCGATCTTGCGCCTCATCCTAAATTGCAGAAGAGTTTAATTGTCGATTTTACTAACAAGCAAGTTTTACAACGCCAGTATCAACACTCAGAAAATCCTCCAATATTACATCGCAAAGAAACTTTTGTCACGGCGGATTATCCGTTATATCAAGAGTTTGCTCAATTAACTAAAGAAGAAGTAGCTTTAGGTTTATTAGATAATTCGCGCTTTATTGGTATGTGGCAACAATGGCAACAGTTATTAGCAGATCATGGTTTAGACTTTGAAGGACATCATATAATTTGTCCTCTGAATAATCAGTATTTCTCGAAAAAAAATCTTAATATCGAACGCCATCGCGCAGCCATATATCGTAATGAATTATCTCGTCCTGTACGACTAGTTTTAGAAGCAGAATTGTTTGCGCCAGAAACAACTTTTTTTGATTATGGTTGTGGTCATGGGGGAGATGTTCAAAGAATTAAAGAACAAGGTTATATTAGTGCAGGTTGGGATCCTTATTATTTCCCTGAATCAACTTTAGTTAGTGCCGACATTGTTAATCTTGGCTATGTGATTAATGTTATCGAAGATCTCAAGGAAAGAAGAGAAGCTTTACTAAAAGCCTGGGAATTAACTAACCGCATTTTAATCGTATCAGCGCAAGTATTAGTCGATGATCGCCAAAGAGGTTTAGTCGCTTATGGCGATGGGATTATTACTACCCGTAATACTTTTCAAAAATATTACGAACAAGAGGAGTTAAAAAGTTATATCGACAGCATTTTAAATATTAATAGTATTCCTATCGGCTTAGGTGTATTTTTAGTATTTAGAGATATTCAAGAAGCCGAAACTTTTCGCGCTTCCTATTTTGTTTCTCGTCTTACTACACCGCGAATTTATCGAGAAGTAAGAAACTTTGAAGATTATCGAGTATTGTTAACTCCATTGATGGACTTTTATACGCAACGGGGTCGCCTTCCTATTAAAAATGAGTTATCAGAAGAGTCAGCAATTAAACAAGAATTTAAAACTTATCGTCGCGCTTTTAATTTAGTTTTACAAGCAACTAATCAAGAAGAGTGGCAACAAATAAGTAGCAAACGTCGTCAAGATTTATTAGTATATTTAGCCTTAGCTCATTTTAAAGGTCGCCCTAGTATTCGTAAAGTAGCGCAAGAAATCAAAGAAGATGCTAAAGCTTTGTTGGGAAGTTATAGACAAGCCTGTTTATTATCAGATTTATTATTATTAGAGGTAGGAAATCTCGATAAAATAGCTAACCTGTGTTGCAATAGCCCTATCGGTAAACAGCTTAAAAATTCTTTAGCCATTCATCTCAGTGCCTTAGACAAATTGCCACCGCTACTAAGAGCTTATGAAGGATGTGCTAGTCGGGTTTATGGTCGTCTAGAAAATGCTAATATTATTAAATTTTACTACAATAAGCCGAAAATAAGCTATCTTTATTACCCTGAGTTTGATGCTGTAGCTCACCCAATTTTACAAACTACAATGGAAATAGATTTAAAGACTTTAGCAATTCTTTATAACGATCTTTCCGAGCATAGCAACCCTCCAATACTACATCGCAAAGATAGTTTAGTAGCCAGCGATTATCCTTATTATGAAAACTTTTATCGCTTAACTTGTCAAGAAGAAAAGCTAGGATTGCTAAAAGATAGTAACTCAATTCGTCGCCTAAAAGGATGGCTAGAATGTTTGAGCAATCATCAAGTTAAAATCAAAAAACACAAAATAACTAAATCGTCAAGGCGAAAGTACAAATAGCTAGTTATTATCTCGATAAATTTTTTTTCGAGCTTCATTTTCTCTCGATCTAGCTAATAATTTATTCAGGAGTAATTTCGCTACAAACTTCATAGAAAGAGGTATGAGGATGAGTTCGGAATAGAGGAATCATTTCATGCAAAATAGCTTTATACGACTCAGAAATGTTGTCTTGCATATCATCTATTCTATCCCACATAATTACGGCAATACCTTCATCTGTACCAGGCTTTTGTAATAAAAACGCACCTTTGAACCCAACAGTATATGTAGATACTGCTTTTTCATATAATCTTTGAGCTTCAGCAAATCTTCCTGGTTGAAATTCACCGATCGCCACATAAGCATATTTATGTTTGAGAAAATCTAAAAATTCAGACAAAGTCTTATCCTCCTCTAACTGTATCTTGTTTAAATAACTTCAACTTAAATCCTAATTTGATTAACTCTCTAAAACCGCAAAAATTAGTCAATTTACACAATTTTTTAAGTTTTTCGTAAACAAATACAAACATTAGAGTGTGACCAATGTTTGCGAAATAGTTGGCATAAACCCTAGTTTCGCTAGGATTAAAATGATTCAATCCATTTGTCAATAATTGAAGCTATGAAAATTAATAATTTCAATGTTACCGAAGATTTACGCTGGACCTCAGAAGCAGAAGTTAAGCTCAAAAAAATTCCCTTCTTTGTCCGTCCTCAAGCTAGACAACGTATTGAGGAATTAGCTCGAACAGAACAATTAGAGGAGGTTACTGCTGATATTGTAGAGCAAGCGCGCCTCGAATTTGGTCAGTAGTTGCCACCTCATATTTAGTTATAATTATTGATTTAATAAGGTACAGTTTACATCACATTTGGTCGTCAAGCTTCGAGCGATTATTATTGTGAATAGATTTGTACCTCAAATTTTTTGTCTAAGAGGTTGTCTGAAAAGTCTCATTTACTACATCAATGCCCCCTTCGGGTGTAAGGCTGTTTCATTCTAAAGATATAGAGTATTGGGATTTAGGGAATTAGGCTGATTTTTGCCAAAATTTGGTTCTTTTAGCCAGATTATCTCCAGAAAAATTATTGGTTAATCAATGAGTTATTCCTAATTTCAGTGACTTGAAGTAAATAATCAGGAAAAATAATTTAATTAAATTCAGGGAAAAATTGCTGTAATTTAAGATTATTTTCGATTTCCCCACTTCCCTAATTCCCTATTCTCCAAAATCATAAGTTTTCGCGACTTTGCAACAGCCCTACGTCGCCTTCCGCGGTTTATTGAAGGTTTATTGGAAATTTATTGGCAGTCTAGTTAATTCGAGTTATGATAAACCAATCCTAATGGACTAGGATTAATTACAAGCTGCCATTACATAAGTACGGAAAAACCCCTGATTAATTTAATCTTTTCTTAAGATACCTTTAACTAAATTTTGAGTACCCTTGTAATCTAGTGGCTAATATGTATAACCCAAAATTAAGATAAATATTAAATCCTTGAGGCAATGACTGTAGTTCCATTCCCTCACTACCCTTCTGATAATACCAGCAAATCCAACAGTGTTAGAAAAGAATCAACAATTCCTGTCATAGCACTGAAAAAGTTGGTAGCTAACTTACAACGAGAGCAAAACAAAATTCAAGACTTGCTAAGTTCTCTGGGATTTGCGCTCCGTAGTTTTAGCAATTTGAATCAGTTTCTCGAATTAACGCCTCTAATGGCAGCGAGAGTAACTGATGCTATTGGTGGTGCTTTGATTCTTTATAAAGAAGACGGACAGGTTAGCCTCGAGCAATTTCACTGTCAAGATAATCAGTTAGGTAGAGAAATCCGCCAAGTTTTGGAACAAATCACTTGTCAAGTAAATTCTAGTGGCAATAATTTAGTATTTTCCGCTGCACCGCTTTTAGAAGAAAAACTACAACAAGAACTAAAGGGTAAAGTCCAACTTTATGGTACACCTGTTTTAGTCAGAAATATTGAACAGGGACGCTTGTTTGTGTTTAGTACCGATCCTGATTATTTGTGGACGACAACTAGGCGCAAACTGGTGCAATTGGTAGCTGACCAAACAGCAGTAGCGATCGCCAATCATGAATTAACCGTTGAATTGCGCTCTAAAGAAAGACAAGATCGAGAACTCGAAATCGCTTCGGAAATTCAAGTCAGATTACTACCTAGTAAATGCCCTCAGATTCAGGGCTTAGAAATTGCAGCAGATTGTAAAACTGCTAATCGGGTAGGAGGCGACTATTATGACTTTATTCCCACAAATTATGACCGTCCCCAGCAAGATCGAACTGATGCTGCTTCTAAGTTACCCTGGAGTATTGTGATTGGTGATGTCATGGGAAAAGGCGTTCCTGCTGGACTGATTATGACTATGACGAGAGGGATGTTACGAGCCGAAGTCTTAAACCGTCATTCTCCTGCTCGCATTATGCAGCATCTCAATCGAGTAATGTATGCTGATTTAGAAAATTCCCATCGTTTTGTGAGTATGTTTTACTCAGAATATGACCCTCAGACACGTCAGTTATCTTTTACTAATGCTGCTCACAATCCTCCTTTATGGTGGCACGCAGCTAGCCAAACTCTAAAAAGATTAGATACTTGGGGGATGTTGATCGGGCTAGATATGGAGTCAGAATATGAAGATGCTACGGTACAGTTAGCTCCTGGAGATACAATTATTTACTATACTGACGGTTTTACTGATGCTGTAAATGGTAGTGGCGATCGCTTTGATGAAGCTAATTTGTGTCGTGCTTTTCAGTGGGCTTGTCAAAATTTAGCTAATCCCCAAGAGATTTTGAGCTATTTATTTAGGGAAGTAGAACAGTTTGCTGGTCAACCGACGATTAATAATAAAGACGATATGACCTTGATTGTGATGCGGGTTAGTGAGTCAACATCTTGATTGGATATGCGCTCAATCTAAATTTATTAAAGATTTAATAACTATTTCGTCTTTGATATTATGTTTAAGGCTCTTCCAATTTCATCGTGCTAAAAAATTGCGATCGCTCTATATAGGGGA
>DAXETX010000031.1:0-4636 GCA_051155735.1 Xenococcaceae cyanobacterium | reverse complement strand
AATATCTTCATCAAGCAACAATTGCTGTAGCCCCACTGCGTACTGGATTTGGGATGAAGATTAAAACCTTAGAATATATGGCAGCAGGTTGCCCTGTAGTAGGCAGCGATCGCGGTTTAGAAGGAATTAAGGTTGCAGGAGATGGCATTCCTTTGCGAGCATTAAGAGCGAATACTGTTTCCGAATATGTTAAGGCGATTAGTAGTCTTTTCAATGATCCAGAGTTGAGAGCTACTCTATCAAAAAATGGACGAGAAATGATTGAGCAAGAATATACTTGGTCAAGTTTGGCTCAACAATATGAAAAAATAATCAGTACCTAATTATAGATTACTCCTCTTTTTTATTTTACTATGCGGTAAAGAGTTAATGAATTAGCTATATTACTTGTCTCATACTCACTTGGTTACAGGGGAATAATAGGTAAAAGTGAGTGTAGGTTATAGATATAGACTACGATTTCGGGAGGAAAATCCCTGAAAATCGTTTGTTTGATTTAATTAAACGGGCGAGAAGGGATTCGAACCCCTGACACCGTAGTCCGTAGCCACGTGCTCTAGTCCACTGAGCTACACGCCCTTGAAGCTGCTCAACAGTATTCTATGATATCAGAAACTAAATCCATTATGCAAGAAAAAAATTCTCTATCTCATCTCAACTCCCAAGGAGAAGCTCAAATGGTTGATGTTTCCCAAAAAGCGATAACTCGCCGTCAAGCTATTGCTGAAGCCAAAATCAAAATGTCTTTAGAGACTTTTACTGCGATCGCCAAAGGTAATGCACCGAAAGGCGATGTCTTGGGGACAGCAAAATTAGCAGGAATTATGGCAGCCAAACAAACAGCGAACCTGATCCCTTTGTGTCATCCTTTGCCGTTACATAAGATCGAAGTCAACATTACGCCAGAACGCCAACTTCCAGGTTATATAATTCGGGCGACAGTAATTACTAAAGCTGAAACAGGTGTAGAGATGGAAGCTTTAACCGCAGTTTCCGTAGCAGCTTTGACTCTCTATGATATGGCAAAAGCTTTAGAAAAAGCTTTAGAAATTAGAGAAATTCGTTTGATTAGTAAAACTGGTGGAAAATCAGGAGATTATCTTATAGCAGAAAATAATTGCTCTGAGTAGGTAATAGGCTTATTATAATTAGAGCAATTACTCTTAGTATCTAGATTTATGCCTCCTCGTTGGCCTCGTCAACCAGATCGTAAAGACCCAGCTTATCGTCGTTTAGACGATCGCATGAATTTTGCGGTTCATGTCGCAATATTTGCAGCAGTTAATTCTGGTTTGTGGTTTGTCGATACGATTAAATTAGCTGAGTGGAGTTGGTTGATTTGGGTAACGGGGATTTGGGGCGGAGTTTTGTTATTGCATCTAGTTTATATTTTAGCGATCGCAGATTATTCGGGGATAAAATCCAATGGCTAGTACTCAAGAAATCGAAGCTTTAGCAGCCGAAATTGGCGAAAATATTTATATAGATGTGGCAAAGTGGCATTTATATTTATCTGATGCTCATTTACATACTGTTTTGGCTGAAAAAATCTATCCATTACTCGAAAATGACCAGCTAGAAGAAGCTGCGATTACCGCAATTTTGCAAGAAATCACGGTCAAACTTGGTGGCGGAAAAAAAACTTTACCACTGCTGGATTTATTACCGATGCAATGTCAAGTAAATCTGTTGGACTTGTTGGAAGAATTCAAAAAAAATATGTCTTAAGTTATCAGTAGGGAGTAGTAAATTAGTTATTGCTTAATCCCCATTATTTTCTATGCAGCATAATTTATCTAGTCCTTATGATTGGTTACCGCAATCTTTGGCGACAATTCATCGTGCTAACTGGTATCGTCAGGTAAAAACGGTTAATTCACTTCCTGGGGCGGTAATTGAGTTAGAAGGACAGAAATTAATTAATTTTGCTAGTAATGATTATTTGGGTTTAGCTGGCGATCGCAGAGTTAGAACAGCAGCAGTAACCGCAATTCAAGAATATGGCACAGGAAGTACTGGTTCTCGTTTATTAAGTGGGCACCGAGAATTACATCACGACTTGGAAAGAGCGATCGCCGATTGGAAACAAACCGAAGCTGCTTTAGTATTTAGTTCGGGCTATTTAGCAAATTTAGGCACAATTTCGGCTTTAGTAGGACAGAAAGATTTAATCTTAGCTGATCGATACAATCACTCTAGTTTAAAAAATGGTGCAAAATTAAGCAGTGCTGAAGTAATAACATATTCTCATTGCGATCTGGCAGATTTACATCAAAAGTTAGAGACTTATCGCAGTCAATACCGTCGCTGTCTTATTGTTACTGATAGTGTCTTTAGTATGGATGGCGATATTTGTCCTCTCCCAGAATTACTCTCGATCGCCACCGCATTTGCTTGTATGACTCTGATTGATGAAGCCCACGCTACTGGCGTATTAGGAGATACTGGTGCTGGTTGTGTGGAACATTTTCACTGTAGCGATTACCCCTTGATTCAGATGGGAACTCTAAGTAAAGCTTTGGGTAGTTTAGGAGGTTATGTGGCAGGAAGTAAAGACCTGATTGATTTTTTAAAGAATCGTGCAGCTACTTGGATTTATACTACAGCTTTGTCTCCTGGAGATACGGCTGCTGCGATCGCTGCTATTGAGGTTATTAGAAATGAGCCAACCAGAATTACGCAACTTTGGGATAACATTAACTATCTTAAAGAGCAATTAGCCTCAGCCCAACTTTTGCCCTCAGAATCGTCTATTATTTGTCTTAGTTTCAATAGTCCAGAAACGGCTTTAAAACAAGCTGAAAAACTGCAAGAAGCTGGTATTTTTGCTCCTGCAATTCGTCCTCCTACTGTTCCTACTAGTCGCATTCGTTTATCGATTATGGCTACCCATACCAAAGAACATCTCAAGCAGTTAGTTAAAGCTTTTGCATGAACAATCAACCAATAATTGACAGTTGTTTAATTTCTCCTAAAATTAAGAATAATCTCACCCTCGAAACTCCTTTGCAATTAGGTGTTATGGCTTCTGGTAGCGGGACAAATTTTGCAGCCATAGTTCAAGCGATCGCCGAAAAAAAATTAAATGCCGTAGTTAAAGTTTTAATTTACAACAATCCCGATGCCCAAGCGCGATCGCGGGCTGAAAAGTGGCAAATCCCGACAGAATTCATCGATCATCGTCAATATCCAGCAAGAGAAGCCTTAGATCGCCAAATAGTCACTACTTTACAAAAATATGGTGTAGAATGGGTAATTATGGCTGGTTGGATGCGGATTGTCACTCAAGTTTTAATTGATGGCTTTCCCGATAGAATTATTAATATTCATCCTAGTCTTTTACCCAGTTTTAAAGGAATTCGGGCGGTTGAGCAAGCTTTAGCAGCAGGAGTAAAAATTACGGGTTGCACTGTTCATAAAGTCAGTTTAGCTGTAGATAGTGGGGCAATTATTATGCAAGCTGCTGTACCGATCTTACCGAATGATACTTCTGCAACTCTCCATGCCAGAATTCAAATTCAAGAGCATCTGATTTTACCACAGGCGATCGCTCTTGCAGCGTTACAAGTAGCAAGTAGTAAGTAGCAAGTATTATTTAACGCAGATGACTATAACAGTGCCAAACTAGATGTATTGATCACAGGTATCTCACTAGGTTTAGCAATTAGATAACCTTGAGCAAAAGTTGCACCACGCTGTTGCAACCAGTGTAGTTCTTCAAGACACTCAATTCCCTCTGCTACAGTTTTAATTTCTAGCTGATGGGCTATTTCCAGGATTTTTTCGGTAATTAGAGCTTTGTAAGTATCTTGGTGAACATTGCGAGTTAACTCCATATCTAGCTTTAAAAAATCTGGACGCAACTGATGCAGTAAATTTAAACTAGAATACCCTGAACCTAAATCATCAAGTGCTACCAAAAAACCAGCATCTCGATAATAGTGCAAAACATTTTTTAAATGACTTAAATCTTGAGGATGATTAGACTCAACAACTTCAAAAACAATGCGATCGGGTGTAATATTGGCTTGTTGAATCGCTTCTACTGTAGTGCGCAAACAAAACACAGGATCGTAAACGGCGGTTGGGGCAAAATTAATAAAAATACGCTCTTGAATTTGATGCTTGCTAGCTTGGGCGATCGCACTTAAACGGGCTGCTCGATCTACTTGCGGTAATAAACCCGAATCCGTAGCCACATCTAAAATAGCCCCAGGAGAAACTAAATTGCCCTGTGCGTCTATCCCTCTTAACAAAGATTCATAACCATAAATTTGAGAAGTATCTTGAATCGAGACAATTGGCTGAAAGTGACTGGTAATTCTGGCTGCGGTTAACATCTCAACTAACCAACCAGACTCACTATATTTGATAAAACGCTCTAGATAAGTTACACTGCCAAAGTCTTGAATTTGAGGTTGAATACCACTTTCGAGAAACAGAACTTTAGTTTCACTGATTTCTACAGATGTTAATAACTGAGCTAAATTTCTCACAATTTCTTGAGCTTGTCCAGATTCACATAAAAGGCTCAAACCAGACTGCTGCATTGTTTCATACTCTAATTGAAAGTCTTGCAGATGAGAGATTACTTTAGTTAGAGTATGGGGAATCGGAAACCATAAAAAGAGTTTTC
>DAXETX010000030.1:0-7077 GCA_051155735.1 Xenococcaceae cyanobacterium | reverse complement strand
GATCGCTTTAAAAAAGAGGGTTAACTTGAAAATCTCTAAAAGCTAACAGCTAACATCTAATAGCTAATAGCTATAAACCAGTTGACAAATAACACACACCCTTAACTTGTCACCAATAGTTATTAGTCAATACCGTTCGGTTAAGCCCCCCAGCCCTCCGCGCATTCCCAAGCGCGTGAAACGCGCGCGGGGTCGCTCTCCAAATTTGGGGAAGTTAGATTTGCCAAAGTTCCCCAAGCTACCCTTAATCAGTAAGCAGTCATCACTATCAGTTATCAACAATCTTAAGCAATTACTTGAAGTCTGGAAGGAAAATGTTTTTCCTGATTATAGTAACACTTTGGGAAAGAGGCTAAATATTTGGCTTCTATTTCTGGCGCACTCAAAGGTGATGAAAAGTAATATCCTTGACCATATTCACAGCCTAAATTTGTTACATATTGTAACTGTGCTTCAGTTTCGATGCCTTCGGCTGTTACAGTCATGTCGAGATGATGGGCTAGATCGGCGATCGCATCAACAATTTTATGAGATTCACTAGTATGCTGAATTGGACTGACAAAAGAGCGATCAATCTTTAAATTATCTACAGGAAATTGATGTAAGTAGCTCAAAGAAGAATAACCAGTACCAAAATCATCAATACAAATATTAATTTTACGGGCTTTAAATTCTTGCAAAATGGTATTAGCCATACTGCTATTTTCCATAATGGCACTTTCAGTAATTTCTAATCTTAGACAGTGAGCGGGTAAGTTAGTTTCTGCTAAGATGCGATCAATAATTTTAATTAAGTTACCATAAGCAAATTGCTGCACTGCGACATTAATATTGACTGTTAAAGATAGAGCGGAATTGTATTTTTGATGCCAGGTTCTTAGTTGCCGACACGCCTCTTGTAAAATCCAAGCTCCTAAAGGGATGATTAAACCCGTTTCTTCTGCGATGGGAATAAATTTATCGGGGCTAATCATACCCAGTTGAGGATGTTGCCAACGAACTAAGCTTTCAAAACCCGCTAATGCACCAGTTTTTAGACTAATAATTGGTTGATAAGAAAGGGTTAATTCTTGATTTTGTAGGGCTTTGCGTAAATCAACTTCTAACTGCAAGCGTTCGACTGCAAGCTGATGCATTCGCTTATCATATACCTGATATTGCCTTTTACCGAGAGTTTTAGCATGATACATCGCTAAATCGGCACTACGTAATAATTGTTCTGGTTGTTGGTATTCTTGATTACCGAGAACAATCCCGACACTAAAATTGAGAAAAATTTCTTTCTCTAAAATATTAAAAGGTGCAGTTAGTTTTTGTTGAATTTTTTGAGTAATTGCGATCGCAGTTTCTAAGTTATTAATCTCAGAAAGAACAATAACAAATTCGTCACTACCCAAACGAGCGATGAAACTCTTCTCTGGTAAGCAGCTTTGAAACCGCAGAGAAATTGCTTGTAGCAATGCATCACCAATAGTATGTCCTAAAGAATAATTGATTACTTTAAAATTGTCACAATCAAAACTCAAGATCGCCCACTGATAACCTGAATCTCGTTGCACTTTATCTAATTCTGCTTGTAATTTCGGTAAAAGCAAATGACGATTGGGTAAATTTGTTAAGTTGTCATACAAAGACAGTTGAAGCAATTTTTCTTGAAGATATTTGCCTCGATTGATTTCGGCTCGCAATTGCCAATTATGCTCTTGTATCTGTTGCTCCAAGTTGGAATAGTGTTTGGTATTTTTAAGATGTTTTGCCTGAGCAAATTTTAATTGCAGTAGATTTTTAATCCGAACTATAACGTTTTCAATTTCAAAGGGCTTAGGAATATAGTCGCTTAATATTTCTGTCGTGGTAACACTTGGTTCTACAGCGCCTAAAACAATAACTGGAATATTTAATGGCTGGATATATTTTAATAAATGCTCGAATTCAGCAAAATTATTATTTGTAACACTAAATAAAATTAAATCTGGAGTAGCAGATTGAATATACTTACAAGCAAGAGATACATTAGTTACCAAACTAGTCTGGTATTGTTGCTGCTTGAGAGTTTGAATTAGAAGTACCAAATCTTCTATCTGTTCATCAACAATTAAAATGTTAATACTCGATCTTGAGAAGTAGTTACTTTTCATCTGGATATCCGTGGGCTTGGAAAAAACAATGCTCGCTTACTTATATCTTATATATATACGTAAGTTCCGTGACTGATGTAGTAAGACTACATAAAAATTTTACATTTTCTTCAAACTAAAATAAAGATAATTAATAATTTTATTAATTATTGAATCTTTATCTAATTAATTTAAGACTTTAAATGCTGCTATGTCTGTGATAAAAAATTATTATTTAGATTAACAAAGTAATTTTCAAACATATCTACCTCAAAAATTCTTGCTAAGTAGTCTCAGTGATTTCACTTAGAATGCCAGATCACTTTTCAGCAATTTGACGGTATTTTTCAGTATTTTTAACCGCGGAAGGCGGTCAACGCAGACACCGTCGTTTCACGGCGGTGTAACGTTGACTATAAAGCTCGTTTTTGGCAGCAATCAATAGTTATTTATTGTTATACTGCTCGGCAATTCTATATTAGAAAAAATAACTTAAATCACTATTTAGTTATCTTAAATACCTAAACCAGATATTTACTAACTTTTTTAAAGTTCAAAGTGCTATACCCCATGAGGATAAACGGCTTCGCCGTAGCGATGAAGCTCTGGAGCTGCGATTAAATAGAGTCTTGAACTCTACCTAATTGAAGACGAGCCTTCGAGGTCGGAGTCTTGAACTCAGTAACGCTAAAAGCTAAAAACTAAAAGCTAAAGGCTAAAAGCTTTTTAATAAACTTTGCTTGAACTTTGTCAAATACATTTTAAGACCTTGGTTTTTGTCGCTCGAACAGTTACAAAGTATGAAATTTGTTAATAGCGTAATTATTGCTTATTTCTTGAAACTTAATTTTTGAAAAACTTTTATAGAAGTAACCAAGACCAAAATGACCCTTGAAGAAGCATTAGCCATAATAGATGAACTAATACAGCCAGAAAGATTAACGACTTTGCAAGAAATGATTTTTCGAGAATGTTGGGATAACAAAACCTATCAACAAATAGCCCAAAATTCTGATTATGATGCTGATTATATTAGGGTTGTAGGTTCTCGTTTGTGGCAACTACTTTCGGAAGTGTGCCAAGAAAAAATCACCAAAAATAACTTTCGCTCAATTTTAAGACAAAAATCGGGTAAAAAAATCACACCTTGTATTACTTTAGAACTGCCTGATAGTTCTGTGCCTTTAAACTCTAATTTTTATATCAAGCGACCTCCTATTGAACAAAATTGCGATGCTGCAATCGCGCAACCAGGGTCATTACTTCGGCTCAAAGCTCCCAAAAAAATGGGCAAAACTTCACTATTGAATCGAATTATGGCTCTTGCTGGTTCTGAGTATCACACGGTAAAGCTAGATTTACAACAGGCAGATAGTAATATACTCAATGATTTTAATAAGCTGCTACGTTGGTTATGTGCCAATCTTTGTTCGCGCCTAGGGATCAAAAATCTCATTGATGAGTATTGGGATGAAGATTTAGGAATTAAAGTTAGTTGCACTGCTTATTTACAAGGTTATATTTTAGAACAATTAGATAAACCACTAATTTTAGGACTAGATCAATTAGAGCTTATTTTTGAACATCTAGAGGTCGCGCAAGAGTTTTTACCATTACTGCGTTTTTGGCACGAAGAAGCGAATAACTTACCTATTTGGCAAAAATTGCGTTTAATCGTGGTTCAATCTACCGAAAGCTACGTACCGCTAAATTTTAATCAGTCTCCCTTTAATGTAGGTTTACCGATTACCTTGCCCGAATTTAACCGCGAACAAATGCTAGATCTGGCTCAAAAACATCAATTAAACGCAACTAATGGCTTTGATGATCGTAGCGTTGAGCTTTTAAGAAATTTGATCGGTGGTCATCCTTACTTAGTTAGATTAGCTTTTTACAACTTAGCTAAATACAATTTAACTCTGACTCAATTAATTAAAGAAGCACCGACGGAAACTAGTATTTATCGCGATATGCTGCGCTATTATTTGGGAATTTTGTATGATAATCCGATTTTAGCTACAGCTTTTAAACGCATAATTTTAGCTGATAGTCCGATTCAGTTAGAATCTTTTACCGCTTACCAGTTAGAAAGTTTGGGACTAATATCGCTGCGAGGCAATGAAGCTGCACCTAGTTGTGAATTGTATCGTTTATATTTTCAAGACCGCCTTAGTTAAATTTAGTGTATCTTAATATGCTCCTAAACGATCGCGCGGATTATCAATATCAAGTAGGGGGAAGTCTTAGTAGTGATGCACCTACTTATGTAATGCGACAAGCTGATACGCAACTGTATCAAGCATTACTCAGAGGCGAATTTTGCTACGTTTTTAACTGTCGTCAGATGGGGAAATCGAGTCTGCGAGTTAAGGTTAAAAATCGTTTAGAACAACAGGGTATGAGTTGTGTTTCTCTAGATATGACCAATATTGGTAGCCAAGGTATCAGTCCTGAAATTTGGTACAAAAGTCTGGCTGCTGAAATCTGGCGCGGATTTAACCTGATGGGAAAAGTTCCTTTGAAAAATTGGTGGCGAGAACACCAAGAATTACTACCACTACAGCGATTTACCCGTTTTATTAGCGATTTGATTTTACCGAATTTGGCAGCAGAGCGAATTTTTATTTTTGTTGATGAAATAGATAGTATTCTCAGTATGGATTTTCCTACTGATGATTTTTTTGCAGGAATTCGCTATTTTTACAACGCTAGGGCGGAAAACCCAAGCTTTAAACGCCTGAGCTTCGCTTTATTTGGTGTAGCTACTCCCTCAGAGTTAATTGAAGACTCAGTGAGAACCCCGTTTAATATTGGTACAGCGATCGCTCTTAAGGGCTTCACCTTAGCAGAAGCAACACCCCTAATTGCTGGTTTAGCCGATTGTACCAAAGCTCCAGAAAAAATCTTAGCAGCCATCTTAGACTGGACTGGTGGACAACCGTTTCTGACCCAGAAGTTGTGTAAACTAGTAGTAGCATACTGTCAACAAAATCAAGGTTGCGCTAGACCAGGAGCAGAAGCTAACTGGGTAGAAGAACTAGTAACACAAGAAATATTGCAAGATTGGGAATCTCAAGACGAACCCCAACACTTGAGAACCATTAGAGATCGCTTACTGAGTAATGACAAAACTGCCAGCTATTTATTAGGTCTTTATAGCAATATTTTACAAACTGGAGCGATTAAAGCTGATGAAAGCCCTGCACAAAGAGAATTTCTCTTAACTGGGTTAGTTGTGAAAAAAAATAGTAAGCTAATTGTCGCTAATCGGATTTATCAAGAGATTTTTAACTTAGTTTGGGTTGAGCAACAATTAGATAATCTGCGTCCTTTCTCTAGAGACTTAAAATTGTGGTTAAATTCCGACTGTCAAGACTACTCTTGTCTTTTATCAGGTCAAGCTTTAGCAGAAGCCAAAGCCTGGGCAAACACCCACCATATTAATCAAAAAGAATATCAATTTTTGTTAGCAAGTCAAGTTAGAGAAGAAGCCAGACTCCGACAAAGTTTAGAAATTGATCGCCTTAAAGTGATCGAAACTCGTTTTATTCAAGAACAAAAATTGGCTAAATTACAGCGGTTTTTGATCGGTAGCATTAGTTCCGCACTAATAATTACTACTGGTTTAGGGGTAGCGGTTTATGCCCAATATCGTCAAGCACTTCAAAAATCCATTGAAGCCCATATTACCTCTGCTAAGAGTTTATTTAGCTCCAAAAAACGTTTTGCAGCCCTAATTAAAGCTCTAGAAGCGAAAGCGGAAGCCAAACATTTAGGTGGTTTAGATTCAGAGATCAAACGTCAAGCTAATTTAGCATTACAGCAAGCAGTTTACAATGTGATCGAAAGTAACACGCTTTCAGGACACCAAGACATTGTCAATGGAGTTAGTTTTAGTCCTGACGGGAATTTAATCGCTTCAGCTAGTTCGGACACGACAGTTAAACTTTGGCAACGAGATGGGAGTTTAGTTAAAACTCTAGAAGGACATAAAGATAGTGTCGTAGCGGTAGCTTTTAGTCCCGATGGCAAGATTATTGCCTCTAGTTCTGAAGATAATACGATCAAGCTGTGGAATACTGAGGGGGTATTACTGAGAACCCTAGTAGGACATCAAGGCGGAGTGCATAATGTCGCTTTTAGTCCTGATGGAAAGAAAATCGCTTCAAGTTCCGAAGACGAGACAGTAATGCTGTGGAATATTCAGGGTAAATTGTTAGAGATCTTAAAACATCAAAGAGAAGTCTTAAGCGTTACTTTTGCTGATGCTGGACAAACTCTCGCTACAGGCGATCGCAGCGGGAGAGTCACACTATGGCATAGTTCAGGACAATTGTTACGGAGTTTTTCCGCCCATTCTTTACCCGTCAGAGGGATTGATTTTAGTCCCGATGGTCAAACTCTAGTCACTGGGGGAGATGATAATGTCGCCAGAATTTGGACACTAGAAGGTAAACTAATCACTACGCTTCAGGGTGAAAACGCCCAGAAATATAACGCACCTGTTACAGCAGTCGAGTTTTCTCCTGATGGCAAAATAATCGGCACTACGAGTTGGGATGGATCGGTGAAGCTCTGGTATCCTGATGGGACACTATATGCCGATCTCCAAGGACATGAAGGCAGAGTTTGGCGGTTAGATTGGTCGCCTGATAGCGCAACTATTGCTACTGCTGGTTGGGATAATGTAGTGAAACTCTGGCAAGTTCAGCAACCTTTAGTCAGAACTTTCTACGGACACGACGCTACTGTGTTGAGTGTCGCTTATCATCCCCAAGGCAACTATCTTGCCACCGCTAGCGACGATCAAACGGTGAAATTATGGTATCCCGATGGCACTCTCATAATAAGTTCTGAGATACCCTTACCGTTTACGGTAGGGGAGGAAAAGAACGCAAAACAAAGTGCCTCAATGGCATATTTGTTTTGCAAGATACTATACGGATGTACTTGGATGAGT
>DAXETX010000029.1:0-5169 GCA_051155735.1 Xenococcaceae cyanobacterium | reverse complement strand
TCTGTGCGAAGGAGAGAGGGAATTAAAGTTGACATCATAGTTAAATATTGTCTGATCATAAATCTCTTTAAGCTAAATATTTGCTTATCTTGATCCGTCATATCTCTCTAAACTTTGCTCGACGATCAAAATCTTGAGCTTTATCTCATTTACTACTTTTATGTTAAATCTGCCAACGCTGATAAAACTGCTACCTTAACCGTCTGCGTAGCAATTCCTCTATTTAGAATTGGATAATGTCAACTAGAAAAACTATAAATTAGGAGTTCTAAGGATCGAAACAATGGAAGAACTCGCACAGTTAAGACAATTGCTGGTAGCTGGAAACACCACAGAAGCGATCGCACTGATTGGCGAACTCGAAGCAATGAGCAAAAAAGCGATTATTAGGAGTATTGAATCTTATTTAGTATTGCTGTTAGCTCATTTAATTAAACATCAAGCGGAACAAAGGATGACTAATTCTTGGTTGGCTTCCATTGTTAATGCAGTAGTAGGAATTAAAAAATTAAATCTCAGAGATAAAAACTCCTACTACCTTCAAGAAAATGACTGGAATGATTATCTCGAAGAAGCGATCGAATTAGCCAGCTTAGAAGCAGCGAAAGAGGCTTTTGGTGGTATTTATTCTGTCGAACAATTAGCAACCAGATTTGATCGCGATCGCGTAATCAAAATGTGCCGTCAATTATTACAGTTAAGCTATCAACAAGAAACCAAAAAATTACCACAAATAATCAGAGAGTTTTTAAGCGATCGCAATTAATATTGATTTTTTTGGCAGATAATTTAGTAACGAAAGCAAAGTAAAATAAGAATTAGAGTTTAAGAAAATTTGAACAACAAAAATTTTATTCTAAAGTTCGATAAAAACTCAATAAAGTATTTCCTGCTTCTTCTAGGTCTTTGCCGAAAGTAATAATTCCCTCTTCATGTCCACTCATAATAATAATTTTCTGAGATTTGGTTATTTTTTGCTGACATAATTCCATAATATTTCTTGCAATTTCTGGTGTACCAAAAGCACAACTTTTATTAGTAGTAGAAACTTGATTTAGCAATTTTTGCCAAAGTTGCAGATGATGAACATGAATTACAGCATTAATTTCTGGATTAGCTATATATACTGCCCCATGAGTCAAAGTTTCTGAAGAAGCTTGAATCTCGCCCACACAAGTAACTGTATTTTTCTCCCAATCAAAATTAGTTACTTTAGTATAATGTTTTGGCATCAATTTACTTAATTCTCCAGTTTGAGTTCCAGAAATAATGAGTGTCTCATCCTGGCGAATACTGAGATTACCAAAACCAATTCCGTTAGGATATATGCCAATCAAGCCCAATTCATACAGTCGCTCTCTCCAAAGATTTAATTCTCTGACTTCTGTGCTAGAAACCGCTACTTGATTAGTCCAATAACACTGATATTTAGTATAGCCTTCATCAATCATTAAACATTATTGTATCGATTGTAATAGTAACTATAGCAATTCTCATATTGGTACAAAATTAAGCTTTAAACAACTAACTAGTTACTACTAATCAAAAACCCTAGATTCTCTCCTTAATAATTTGTAATACTATTTAATAGACTTAAATAACAAATTTAAACCATGTTACTCAGACCAGAACACCGCAGAAAACTAGACGATACTAACGATACAGATTTTTATTCTCTGCCTCGTTTTGTTACCCATGTTGACACAGGATTTATCGATCAATTAGTTGAGTTGTATCGAGAAGAACTCGCCCCTAATACTCGTATTTTAGACTTGATGAGCAGTTGGGTTTCTCATTTGCCTGATGATCTTAAATTTGACCATGTAGAAGGTCATGGCATGAATTACGAAGAACTAGCGAAAAATCCCCAGTTAGATCGCTATTTTGTGCAGAATCTTAATGATAATCTTCAATTACCTCTCAAAGATAATGATTTTGATGCAGTTTTGCTTGCTGTTTCCGTGCAGTATTTACAATATCCCGAAGCAATATTTGCTGAGATCTATCGTATTCTCAAGCCAGGAGGTAAGGTAATTGTCAGTTTTTCCAATCGGATGTTTTATCAAAAAGCGATCGCGATTTGGCGTGATAATAGCGAAGCTGGACGAGTTGAATTAGTCAAAAAGTATTTTCAATCTATTTCTGGCTTTAGTACCCCAAGAGTTATTGCCAATCAAGCTGCTGTTCCTGGAT
The DNA here is from genome assembly GCA_051155735.1 of Xenococcaceae cyanobacterium. Lineage (GTDB taxonomy): Bacteria > Cyanobacteriota > Cyanobacteriia > Cyanobacteriales > Xenococcaceae > JASJCP01. The sequence continues at coordinate 2,976 of DAXETX010000029.1, read as the reverse complement.
TTCTCCAAATGTTAGGCTTAGCAGGATCAGACCCCTTTTATGCTGTAATCGCGGAAAAAATGCCAGTTTAGAGGTTAAATAGCTCAATGACTATGTTGACTCATCATTTCTTTGCCTACTGACTGATAACTTGCCCAACCCAAATGCGATCGCGGGTCGGGATAATCTTTGATAATTACACCTTTTCCTGGCGATCGCTGAAACGCGACTAGCAAAGGAATTTCCCCTCGAAACAAGGGTAGTTTAGCTGCTTCAAGAAATTTTCTCGCATCTCGACCATTAGTAGTCCGCGAATCTACCTTGGTGAGCAATACTTTATAATTAGCTTTAAGCGGTGCGAGTAATTCAGCAGCTTTAACTGTGGTATCTAAATCTAGAGGATTAGGAGTAGTCGGTAAAATTAGCAAGTCGCTACCTTCTGCTAAGTCTGCTAGCTCTTCGGGTTCGGGTCTAGCCTGAGTATCAATGATAATATGGGTGAACTTTTTAATTAATCCAGGCGAACCAGCCTGAGAAGCCACATAAAAAGGTAATTTATCTTCCCTAGACCACACTAAAGCGGAACGGTTTTTGTCCGCATCAATTAGTAGAGTCGGAGACGAAGTTTGTAAATAAGCAGCTAAATGGACTGCGGTTGTGGTTTTGCCCACTCCTCCCTTCAATGCCGTAATCGCGATAATCATGAACTACTAAAGCCAATAAAACGGTAGTAGTAGTTTACCGATAACTCAGGAATTTAACTGTAAATAGATTGAGAAATTTGGTGATTTTGTCAATTTTTTGTTACCTTGATTAATATAAATTTACATAGTAAGCTCTAATTGGCATCAAACATTAATCTACGACTCACTATTTTTTAGATATTAGATAAAAGATAGCAATAGTCGGAATATAGTTTTAATGTTTCGCGTCAACATTGATTTCTCCTAAATTTTAACCTCGGTGTAGCCGAGGTCTTTTTTTGTCGCCATGCTACCAAAACTTAAACCGCAAATCTGGATTTTGGCTGGAGGAAGATTGTTGTCAGAAATTGGCACAGGATTTACTCTATTTTATGCACCGATTTTCTTTGTCAATCAAATCGGAATATCCTCAACCCTAGTCGGTCTAGCTTTAGGAAGTGGTTCAGTTGCAGGAGTAGTCGGGCGATTTTTGGGTGGACAAGGGGTTGATTCTCCCGCTTGGGGTAGAAGAAAGATTTTATTACTAGCTGCTGCTATTTCAGCTTTTGCTGATGTGTTTTTAGTTATGGCGGATAATTTTTTGCTGTTAGTTGTGGGCAATATGTTAATGGGTTTGGGTGTGGGTTTGTATTGGCCCGCCACAGAAGCTGCTATTATCGATTTGGCGGATGTCGAACACCGCAATGAATCCTTTGCTGTAACTAGATTGGCAGATAGTTTAGGACTAAGCTTAGGAGTGGTTTTAGGCGGAGCTTTGATTGCTAATTTTGGCAATTATCGAGCATTATTTGCGATTGATGGCGTTTCCTTTGTGATTTTTTTTGGGATTATTTATTATGCGATCGCCGAAACTTATCAATTTTCAGCGCCAGCTGTAACTACTAGTAGAGGTTGGCGCTTAGCTTTTAGCGATCGCAGTCTCATGATTTATGCGGTAGTAAATATTCTTTTTACTGTTTATCTAGCGCAAGTCCAAACCACGCTGCCACTTTACCTAAAAAACTTTGCTGGTAATGCTTCTCAAGGATTCTCCGAAAAAGTTATTAGTGGTTTATTTAGTTGGCATATTACCTTTGCAGCCATTTGTCAGCTACCCATTGCCCGCTGGTTAAATCGTTTTAGTCGGATACAAGCTTTAACTATTGCCTTGATTTTTTGGGGAATCGGATTTTTTTGTGTTTGGCGCATTGGTACTGCGTCTTATCCACTATTCTGGTCAATAGTGGCTTTAGGAATTATGGCTCTAGGGATGGTTACTTATACGCCTTCCGCTTCAGCTTTTGTCGCAGACATTGCCCCAGAATCATTGCGAGGCGTTTATCTATCAATTAGTTCTCAGTGTTGGGCAATTGGTTATTTTATTGGTCCTGCGATGGGAGGCTACATCCTAGATCGATCTGAATCTGTGATTAAAGGATTTTGGCTAGGTTGTATAGGTTCAATATTTTTAGGAATGTTGATCTTATACTATCTAGCGAAGGTAACTAGGGATCGGGGATAGACATTGGTGACTTAAAAGCTAAAAACTAAAAACTAGGTAAATATCTCTTAAAACAAGAGAAGCTAAGGCTGCTGCCAGATGATGCTAAATATCGTTACAATCTAGTAAAAGTGCAACAAGATAAAAACTAGATGATTCCAACCGTTATTGAATCCTCAGGTCGTGGCGAACGCGCCTTTGATATTTATTCTCGTCTGTTACGGGAAAGAATTGTCTTTCTCGGACAACAGGTAGATGATGAAATAGCTAATTTAGTAGTAGCTCAATTACTTTATCTAGAGGCAGAAGACCCCGAAAAAGATATTTATCTTTATGTTAATTCTCCTGGAGGTTCGGTATCCGCAGGAATGGGTATGTTTGATACGATGAACCAAATCAGCCCAGATGTTTGCACTATCTGTATTGGGTTAGCTGCTAGCATGGGTGCATTTTTATTAAGTGCAGGGGCGAAAGGCAAACGCATGAGTCTGCCCAATTCTCGGATTATGATCCATCAGCCTCTTGGTGGTGCGCAAGGACAAGCTACTGATATCGAAATTCAAGCTAAAGAAATTCTTTATCTGAAAAACAAACTCAATCATCATTTAGCAGATCATACAGGACAACCTTTAGACAGAATTGCTGAAGATACCGAAAGAGACTTTTTTATGTCGGCAGATGAGGCTAGAGATTATGGCTTAATCGATCAAGTAATTAGTCGTAAGCCTTCTGCAACTAATCCTCCTCAACCTGTTTAAAAAGATGAGGCACAGTAAATCAAGTTTTTTTACTGCTTGGTTTATCATTTATCGA
>DAXETX010000028.1:0-4921 GCA_051155735.1 Xenococcaceae cyanobacterium | reverse complement strand
GCTGCTGAGGGTTGCTGTTTCATAGTCGGTAGAGAGAGTTGCTTACTCGATCGCGATCGAGTCGGTAATTTATTCTTAGAGTCCAACTGCCGCGATTCGTCCGATTGAGCTATAGTTTTTGTTTTTTTATCTGACTTGGCAGTTTTGTGAACCTGAGTAGGAACAAGGTCGGCATATCTTTCGATAACTCGGACATCAGGCAATCCCAATTTTAAACCCAGTCTGCCATCTATGTTACCCTCACCATCAGCAATTTTGTAGTCGAAATAATTGCGGCTAGCAGCAAAATTATGCCTGAGTGTCGGGTCTTTCTCGTCGAGAATTTGATAGTGACCCTGTATGGCAGCACGATATTCGATTTCGGGAACGCTCGGCGGACAATACCAGTGAGCGGCTATAGTCGCGTATACTGCCCTAAACAGATGAGTGTAGAGATTATCTTTGCCCTCGCGAGTGGGTACTAACTCGGCAAAAAAGCGATCGCATTGTTTGGCTACTGGTTCGCTATACCTGTTATTTATCTGACGTGGGGTTAAATCTTGAATTTCTGCTCCTAGTTTGTCTCTCAGTGAAGCGATCGCCTCGATAATCTGAGCGGCAGGTGCGAGAGTAGGAATTTCAAACACGCATTTTACGGACTCCCCTCTTCTTTTAAGAGAACCCGAAAAGATAACGCTATATTTAGACTTCAACTCAAACTCGGCTGTTTGAATAACTTCAGTGTGCCTTCTGCCTGTCAGCACTGCCAGTCCTGCGGCGATTTCTGCCCAGCGATAACTTTGTAAAAGGGTGGTGGCTTGTCTGACTATTGCTTCGGGGTCGTGAATAAACTTGGTCTTTCTTTCGGCGATCGCGTCGCTACTAGCATTATTAATTTCCGTCCAAGTTTCAGTGTCGAACTTGACTACCTTTAATGAGGGGTGATCGGGGTCGATTACTTTGATAGCGTTGCGGACATCGGTAACATAGTTTTTCTGCTGTTGAGGTTCGACTAAACCACGATCTTCCATGTGTTTTACTATCTCATCGAACCAGATTTGATGATCGCTCGTTTCTGAAAAGAGTTCTGGTAGTTTGTCTGCCAACAAACTTTTAAGCCATTGGGTTTTGGCTTTAGCAACTGCTGCTTCTAGCTTTTGATTACTACTATTCTGATTCAAGCTGTGTTCTTTGAAACTTATCGTTGAGGTAAGTTATTTTCTCTTTTTACTGTCAGAATAACGCTACTAGCAGAGAAAGTCGAGTAAATAAAGTCAAGAAAGATGTTGATAGTAGTAGCAGTTTTTGAGATAGCGTTGCTTCACTTTAGAAATGGGCTACGTAAGCAAAAACTATCGCCTATTGTTCGTTTAGCCAACTTTCTAAATCCTCTAAAGACTGAAAATCAAGCAAGTCTTCAGCCAGTAGTTCCAGTTGTGATGGTTCGAGAGATTGAATGGCAGAAACATCTTCTTCTGGCAATTCGCCTAATTTACGATTGAGTAGACGAAAGACAAGAGATTTTCTTTCTTCGAGTCGTCCTTCTTCTTTCCAGCTAGTAGTAAGTTGCATAATTTGCTCCTGTTGTTCTAGTTCCATTGTATTTAATTGCTCCTGAAAAATTTCCGTTTCAGATTGGTTTAATCTGAGGTAAGTATCGACAAAGCCTGAAATTAGCTGCATCTTGGCAGGATTAAGTTGTAGTGTAACCAGTAAGCGAAGACATTCAGCTTTGACAATAGGGCGATCGCCTTTTGAAATCTTCATCTTAGCCATGAGTGCGGCAGCAACGGGATTTTGCTGTCGGAGAAAATCACGCCAATTGAGACGGTTTAGCTGAACGATTTGGTATTGGAAATTAAGAACTTGGCGATCGGGAAAATCGATAGTATAACTCGTAGTTTCGGTTTCAAGAGGGTATTTGTAAGAAAAAACGGCAATAGGATAGATAGGGCGGCGATATTTAAGAAACAGATTGCAGTGGTAGCTGTACATCCGTTCGGGGAAGTTGTCTTGTTGGTAAGATTGATTCTCTACATGAACCAGAAAAGTATAGTCTTGCCCTCTAAATTTTGCCAAAGCAACGATATCGAGAAGCTTTTTCCTGCCTTTAGTAATGTCGGTAAAGAGTTCTTTGTCCTCAAAAGCGATCGAATCGGTATCGAGATAATCGAGAACTTGGGGAAAGAACAACTCCAAAAACTCCACAAAAAAGGTGGTTAAAAGTTCCTTAAAAAGCTGGTCATGGCTGATTTGCGTCATGAGAGAAAAATAGCATAAATAGTTCGATTTTTCGTAAAGAGCGATCGCTTCCCTAAAAAGACGATCGCCATTTAATCTTAAGAAAGAGGAAGACCGAAGTGGAGAGCGGCATCTTGCCAGTGATTAGGATACATAGCCTTGAGGTGTTGAAGAGTAAAACCAACAGCATCTCTAGCGGTAAAAATAGGCAATCTGCTAACGTTTTCTTCAATTGGCTGTTTAGGTAATTGATAAAGAAAGACACCTCGCTTGAGAGCGAATTAGCTCGATATTTTGTGAGACATGATGGAGAGCAGCTTGGACTTGAGAAGGGTGATGTTGCTCAATTGCTGTTAAAACACGGGCATCGAGAGGAATATCAAGGCGAGCGAATTGTTGTTTGAGCGAAGCTGAAATATTCATGATAGTAAACTGCTGATAGTTGAGTTAAAAGCAAGAACCAAAAAATCAAGCCAAAGCCTGAATAAGCTCATATTTACGGGCATTAGAGACGGATTTACCACCAGTAGAGTTATGAACCTTGTGATGAAGGTTGTGAGAGCGAATATAATCGCGAAGCTCACGAATGGTCATTAATTCAAAAGACGGTGATTCTACTTCGTCTAGCTCGATAATTGGCTCGGTAGCAGGATTAAGCAGAGCTAGGGATTGTTGGTAAAAATTATCGGAGACGGACGAATACTGTTCGAGACAATCGATAAAAGATAAGGTTAGCTCGAACAGTAGAAGGAGACAAAAAGAGAGTGCAGAGACAACAACAAAGCCGTTGATGAAGTAATCGAGAGCGGTAATAGTAGCGGTTAAAGACATGAAAAAAGCCTGAAAAGTAGATGTAGTAAAGGATAAAGAAAACTAAGAAGTGAATTGTTCCTTATCTCTACTATCAGAGTAACTCTATCAAAAGAAAAAGTCAACAGTGTTTTTGATAGTAGAGAAGTAAATCAAAGTAGTTGATAAGTATAGTGGTCTTTAATAAATTGGTTGAAGAAAGTTCCTAAAGAGCTAGCATGGCAGAACTCATCAAAGACATCAGAGGAGATATTATCGTATTGATAAACAGCACCGCGATTAAAGCGAATTAGAAGCACCGAACGGGAGCGATCGTAAGAAATAGCAGCGATCGCGCTTGAAGTAGTGAACTCGATCCAGCGAGGTTGGTTAGGTTCGATGCCTTGTTCGGCAAGGCGTTCTAAGACGTGGGGATTAGAAGAAGAATTGGCGACCGCTTGCCAATCTGTTTTGATTAGAGACAAAGAATGCTCGATCTGTTTATCTTGAAGAAAGTTAAGTATAGTGCTAGAAGCAGGGGAATTACGGGCTAATTGTTGCCACTGTTGGAAAGTAAGAGAAAGAGTAATTTCGGTTTCGGCGAGGGAAGGGTCGATTTCAAAGTCGGTGCAAATATCGAGAGGAGCATTGTCAAGAGTATAGCGATCGAGAGTTTTAAGCTGTTGCCAGATATTAGCGTAGACGGGGTTGACACTACAAACTATATCTTCAGGGTGGTTAGGGTGCCGATCGAGGTAGCGACATTGAGAACAATTGCTAAGAGGCATAGTTATTAAAGTCAGGATAAAAGGGTAGGCAGAGGTGAGCTTAGAATAGTTAACGAGGGGGAAAGGGGACAGCTTCGGACATGAGGCGATGATATGCAGGATAAGGCATCTCAAAGCAGCGTTCGACTTGAGAAAGAGTAGATTATCCAAACGAGATTTAGGGGAGCTAATATAGCTTTCTATGACGGATTCGAGGTGTTCTTTAACCAGGAGTGCGATCGCGTCTTCATCAGGTTTGCAGTCGGGGAAATTGCTTTCAAGCTCGTAAACAAGGTTTTCCGTAGCTTGTCTAATGTCTTCTTCAGTAATGTCGAAATGTAGAGTCATGATGCGTAGAGAGTTAATAGTGTAGGGAGATAGAAAGGAAGGCGACCGCTTTAATGTGCGATCGCCAAACCAAGGTTTAAATAACCTGAATTAAAATAGGTTGAGAAAGTAGAGAATAACCAATACTAGACCAGCCAGAGAGCCAATTTGACACATCGGCATCAGAAGGAACAGAAGTAAAAGCAGCAGTGAGATTTTGAACGTCACCATCGCAATTGATAACGCTGAGAGAATATTCAAAAACTTTTTTGGTAGTTCTGGTAGGAAAAGATCTGGAAGACGAATTTGCTATAGTAAGAGCGTTCATGTTCGCGGCTTCTAAGTGAGGTGGACGGCAAGGCAATAGAAGCTTTGGACGGTTTGCTATCGCTCTTGCTCTTGTGGCTTTCTACTATCATAATATCGCTACTATCAATAAAAGTCAATTACCAATAGATAAGTATTTATGATAGATGGAGCGAGAAGTTGAGAAACTGATACAAATAACTGATAGTTGACCCTAAGCACAGCCTCTAGAACTTATCGATCCCCAGAAAATGCAACTTTGATTGCATAGATGCAAAAGCTAGAACCTATATACAGCAGGGGTTTGGGATGTGTGCAATAAAGCCGAGCCTATAAGCTATATATAATAAGGGGTACGGGCGCAAGGGCTGAAGCCTAAGTATAGCAAGGGTTCTAAGTAGGGCAATACCCCAACCCCAAACTATAAGTAACACTAATAGAGAGGGTAGAGGTTGAGGGTTGGGGTATTATCAGATAATACCCCAACCCTCAACCTCTACCCTCTCTATTAG
>DAXETX010000027.1:0-3560 GCA_051155735.1 Xenococcaceae cyanobacterium | reverse complement strand
TTGGTTGATGCTGATATCTCAAACCAAAAACAGCAAGATGATTCGCTGTTGCAAATTCAACAACAGCCATTAACAACTAAAGCTAAGTTAGTAGAAACGCAATATCAGTTAGGAACAACGCAACAGCAGTTAAGCCAAACCCAGGAACAGTTAACAGCAACTCAGCAGCAGTTAGAGACAACCCAGCAACACCTAGTAGCAACGCAACAACAGTTAGAAACAACCCAGCAACACCTAGTAGCAACGCAACAACAAAAGGAACACTTGAAATACCTTATTGTGGCGATGGAAAGTAGCAAATTCTGGAAACTAAGAAAATGGTGGTTTGAACTAAAGCAAAAATTGAATATATCAGGAGAAGATATATTCTATCAAAATTATCTTGCCTCAATTAAGGAAAATTCTACTTCTGAAAAATAGAACTGTCTTGAAAATAGAAGCTAGAATAACGCAAATTCCTAGATTATTCTATTTTCATCCCTGGGTTGTGAACGCTCGTTCATGGCATCTGTTTATATTTATCTCCTAGAGATTAGACTAACAATTTAGCGAGGCTTACTAAAAAACTTAAAATAAGTTGCGACCAAAAATTCTTTAATCGGAAATAACATAAAAGTGACAGGGTTAATCGTCACAATAATATTCCGAATATCCCTTCGTGCTAGACTAACAATTTGCTTGGCTACCCAGTCAGCCGACATAATGCCGATAGGATTGAGATTACTTTTAAAAGGACCTAAAATTAGTTTGCGAACTACACAAGGAGCATCAAGACGACGTAAGGTTATTAAGTCTCCTAAAGTTCTTTTACTTAGTTCATAAAGAGGACTAAAAGCAGGATTGACCTCAGCCTCAGAAGTATTAACCCAAACTTCTTTAGTGGCAATATCTTGATTAGTTTGCACTGTGTCAAAGAAAATTTCCATTAATTGCCAAGCGGAAAGAGTATTTACCTCATAAGATTGCGCAATTGCTGTTTGATCTCTAGCTCCATGAACATTAATGCCGTGATTGATAATCAAAATATCTATCTTGTCTAAAACTGTCGCTAATTCCGTTTCTTTGCCAGTACGCCAAGAAATAGTTTTAACAGGTAATTCTGTGCCATTAATGTTTAAAGTAATCTTGTCACTAGAAGAGGTGAGAGCCGTAACTTTTGCTCCTTTGAGGTGAAGTTGCTTGAGTAAAGCTTTTCCTAAAGTACCCGATGCGCCAGTAACCGCAATTTTTTTTCCTTTGAGAGATAAGGCTGTCCCCATTACTTTATCGATAAGCGTGAGAGTACCACAGAAATACGCATTTTGATTATCAAAATGATGTCGCCAATGATAGGTTCGATTGACTAATAAGGTAGCTGGTAAACTGGTAAATTGTCCTTGACGGTGCGTAAGATCGGTAATTTCAGCGACATAAGGAATCCCCAAACCTCTAGCGATCGCCGATACTAAAAATCCTAATGTATATACCGTACCAGCAATAACTGTCCACTGCGGTGATATTGCCCAAGGATAAACCACTCCGTAAGGTAGCAAGCTAAATAGCAGCATGATCAAAGCTTCAGGGACATCATTGTACCAATGAGCCTGACGGTAGATAGTTTCATTAGCTACAGATAGATCGGGGCGAAATACTCGATGATGCCAAGAATGTAGGCGATATAAAGGTTGCCAAACATGAGATAGTACATGATAAGCATCCCTGACTAATTCTACCCAAAGTATGGCACTTAGAGCGATCGCCAATCCCCAATAAAGATTAACCATAGTTAATTTCTGTGATGATTATTTTAAAATATGTTTAAATTTTTAAATAAAAGATTTCCGCTTTAATTTAACCAAAAATAGTCACTTATGACTAGATATAATAAAAATCAATCATTGAACCAAGACTCGATCCTTAAAAATCAGCAAAAAAAATTAATATTTAATAAACTTGGATACAATTAGAAGACTGTCAACCAAAAGTAAGGCTAAAACGAGAAGATACACCAATAATTATGTCAGATAACAACTGGGAAGAAACTGAATCTGTGGGAAACTTCGATCCTCTAGGCTCTTTTTTATCAGAATGGAGCGACCCTGAAGCGGAAGAAGAAGAGTTTAGGAGTGATTTTTTCCAAGGATTAGCTGGAAGGAGAAAAAAAGCTGCTTTAGTTTTCATGAGTATCTGGGGAATTGTGATTACCCTTCATCTGGTTTCTTGGGGTTACTGGCTAGTTATCGGCTTAACGGCATTACTCGGAATTCATATTTTAAGATTTTCTCTAGCCCCTTTAGACCAAGCACCAGAAAAACTATCTGATGTCGATCTGACTAATGTTCCGATGGTTTCTCTTTTGGTGGCTGCCAGAAATGAAGAAGCGGTAATTGCAGAATCGCTCAAAATTTTGTGTAACCTAGACTATCCCCAAGATAAGTATGAAGTTTGGGCAATAGATGATCGTAGTACAGACCGCACTCCCGCAATTTTAGACAAATTAGCTTTAGAATATCCTCAACTACGAGTAGTACATCGTTCCGCTGCTGCTAGTGGTGGTAAATCTGGCGCGTTAAATCAGGTATTACCCCATACCCAAGGTGAAATTATCGCCGTTTTTGATGCTGATGCTTATGTCGAAACAGATTTACTGCGTCAAGTTGTTCCGATGTTCAATCAGCCCGAAGTCGGGGCGGTACAAGTGCGAAAAGCTGTTTCTAACGAGTCTGAAAACTTCTGGACCAAAGGACAAGCAGCGGAAATGGCATTAGATAGCTATTTACAACAGCAACGTATTGCCGTTAATGGCATCGGTGAACTTAGAGGGAATGGACAGTTTGTCCGTCGTTCTGCTTTAAAAAGTTGTGGTGGTTGGAACGAAGAAACGATTACTGATGATTTAGATTTAACGATTCGGCTGCATCTAGATAATTGGAAAATTGGTTTTTTGCTAACTTCCCCTGTTAAAGAAGAAGGAGTTACCAAAGCAAGTGCCTTGTGGCATCAGCGTAATCGTTGGGCGGAAGGAGGCTATCAACGCTATCTTGACTACTGGCGTTACATTTTCCGTAGCCCCATGGGTTTTACTAAAAGACTGGACTTACTCTGTTTTGTCTTATTTCAATACATTTTGCCCACTGCTACTATCCCTGATTTTGCGATCATGGTAACGCGTCATAAGCTTCCTGTGCTTGCTCCTTTAAGTAGTGTGCTTTTCTCTGTGGCATTTATTAGTATGTTTAAGGGACTGATTCAGATTAAGGCGACAACAGAAAAACTAACTACAATCTCAGTCTTGAAAATTTTGGCACAAACGATTAGAGGCATGATTTATATGCTGCACTGGCAAGTTGTCATGCCTAGTATTACCGCCAGAATGTCAGTCCGACCCAAGCGACTTAAGTGGGTTAAAACTGTCCACGAAGGCGCAGGAAATGAAAGTTTTGAATTTTAATATTAAATTTATTATAAAATGACTATAGTTAATGACCATAGTTTTTTATATAATCAGAACGGAAGAGATTAGGTTTAATATTATGAAGAAAATTCAAATTTCTAAGTTCAAAGCTCAATGTCTTCGTTTA
>DAXETX010000026.1:0-18783 GCA_051155735.1 Xenococcaceae cyanobacterium | reverse complement strand
TATCAAGACAGCATCATTTTGCTACGGCAGTTAGGAGTTGTACCGCCAGAGGAAAGTTAGCTTGTTTGAAGCGGAGGCGATTATCAACTACCTCTAATTTAACTCATAAAAGCGCGATCGCGCTTTTATGAGTTAAATTTGGCTCTTGATCAAGAGCGTAAGAATGACCAAAACCCCTCCATGGTATTGACATAAACTTCGTGAAATCCATCCCCATCTTCATCTCTGGCATACTCTCCAGTCCCATAACAGACGCTTTTATGCTCATAACCCCATCGATCTAAACTTTGATAAATGGCATATTCATCCTTATAAACTAAAGTTCCCTGAGTTAAAAACTTTTGTCACTAAACGACGAGAAACTTTGCCTCAATGGGCAGAGCGATCGCGATTTAACCATTTTTACCGCTTAGCAATCAACACCCGCTTATCTGTTACTGAAGCAGGAAAAACAATCCGCATTGGTGATGAGCTTAATTTAGAAATTTAACAACGCATTTATTGAGAAAAAAAAGTTAAATTAGTTACAAAATTCGATTTTATTGTTATCTTAGTAGCAGTTGTTAATTAGCGATCATTAATTATCAAGATCGAGAACGAGCAGCTAAACAATAAATTGAGTGCAATAAATTCTCAGAGAAGCCAAATCGCTGTTGTTGCCTCATACCTCAGTGTTTACCGAGGTTAGTTTCTCGCAAGACAAATACCAGAGTCTCTAGAAATAAATACTCACTACCCATTCTTAAAATACTAGACTCTCATACCCATGAAAAATTTTTTCGCTTCATTACACAAGGGTTTGAGGGATTGAGTACGTCCTAAGTAATTCAATAAAACTAACCGAGTGCAAGTTTTTTCTTTAGTCCAAAACTGAATGATATAACTTCAATAACATCTCGAACATCTAAATTTCATTCAAAACAAATTGTCATTCACCAAAGAAATTTAGAGTTCAATATTTCAGTATTTTCAATTTCTGTCTTAGTCCCGATAGTCCATGTACTTTATTTGCGGAATTCAATTCAATGTCACCAACTACCAGCACCACCATAGCATTAGAATCTAAGACCAAAGCAAACAAGTCTGATAAAGGCTGTGGCTGTAGTTCTACTAAGCCTCAACCAGCTCTCGACCCCAAAATTCAAGAACGAATCGAAAAGCATCCCTGTTACAGTGAAGATGCACATCATCATTATGCACGGATGCACGTCGCAGTTGCACCAGCTTGTAATATTCAGTGTAATTTTTGCAATCGCAAGTATGACTGTGCCAACGAAAGTCGTCCAGGGGTAGTTAGCGAACTCCTCACACCCGAAGAAGCAGCCCACAAAGCCTTGGTAATTGCTGGCAAAATTCCGCAAATGACAGTGTTAGGTATTGCCGGACCTGGAGATCCTTTAGCTAATCCCCAACAAACTTTTCGCACCTTTGAGTTAGTAGCTGACAAAGCACCAGATATTAAGTTGTGTTTATCTACTAATGGCTTAATGCTTCCAGACCACATTGACAAAATTAAAGAGTTAAATGTCGATCACGTCACCATGACGATTAATATGGTTGACCCTAAAGTCGGAACAAAAATTTATCCTTGGGTGCGCTATCAACGCAAACGTTGGAAAGGAGAAGCAGCAGCACAGATTCTCCACGAACGTCAAATGGAAGGAATCCAAGCACTAAAAGAAGCCGATATCCTTTGTAAAGTTAACTCCGTAATGATTCCAGGAATTAACGACGAACACTTAGTAGAAGTAGATGAGGTGATTCGTTCTAAGGGTGCATTCCTTCACAATATTATGCCGTTGATTTCAGCACCCGAACACGGTACATACTTTGGTTTAACAGGACAAAGAGGTCCTACTCCCAAAGAGCTAAAAGCTTTACAAGATAGCTGTTCTGGCAATATGAAAATGATGCGTCACTGTAGGCAGTGTCGTGCTGATGCCGTCGGTTTATTAGGTGAAGATCGTTCTCAAGAATTTACTAAAGAAAAATTCTTAGAGATGACTCCCGAATATGACTTTGAAAAACGCCAAGAAGTTCACGCAGGGATCAACAAAATTAAAGATGCCATGAAAGCTGCTAAAGCAGAACGCGCAGCGAAGCAGAAACCCAGAGGCGAGAAAATCTTGGTAGCAGTAGCAACTAAAGGTGGTGGTGTAGTTAATCAACACTTCGGTCATGCTAAAGAGTTTCAAATCTTTGAAGTTGATGGTGTTGAAGTCAAATTTGTCGGACACCGTAAAGTAGATCATTACTGTCAGGGTGGTTATGGTGAAGCTGCCATGCTCGACAATATTATCGGTGCAATCAAAGATTGCAAAGCTGTCCTCGCTTCTAAGATTGGCGATTGTCCTCAAGGAATGCTTAGAGAAGCAGGAGTAGAGCCAGTCCAAGGTTATGACACTATCGATAAGATTGCTTTGACCTATTACGAACAACAGTTTGCTGTTAATAGTTAATCGCTCTGAGGGGCGTAGTACCTATGCCCCGATCGCAGTCATTTGTTGCATAAATAACAGAGGACAACAATCATGATTAACACTTCCTTAAAGACTCAAGATAGCGATCGCTATTGGTTTAAAGATTATCAAGAAGTAATCCATAAGCAAGATAGTCTTTCATCTCCGACTCATAGCCTTTGTAGTAACTGTTCTGACTATTACGATGTACCGCCTTGTCAGACTAACCTCACTACCGATGGCGGTTGCTTCCCTAGCCTTGTTAGCCCAGATCGCAATTAAGCACAAATTAAGCAGGAGTAAGACCATGACTTACACCATTACCAATCAATGTATTGCTTGTGAAAATTGTCTGCCTCACTGTCCTACAGGCGCAATTACTAAAAATGATCAAGGTAAATTCTCGATTGATGCCAATCTTTGTAATGATTGTGTTGGCTCTTACGGAGTTGCTCAATGTATGGCGGGTTGTCCCACCTTTAATGGTTGCACTCCCAGCATCTCTAGTTTAATTAGTGCAACTCAGACAACTAATAACTATTGGGATAATTGGTTTGCTACTTACAATCGCCTGACCTTACGACTCAAAGCGAAAAAAGAAACTCAATATTGGCAGCACTGGTTTAATACCTATTCCCAAAAGTTAGATCTTCTATTACATACATAAGACTTGATCGATTAAAAAATTACGGAATCTTAGATGAGAAAAGAGCAATGAACGACTGCATTTATCTCGATAACAACGCCACAACCAAAATAGATGAAGCTGTTTTAGCAGCTATGCTACCTTATCTAACTCTCTATTACGGTAATCCTTCTAGTATGCATACTTTTGGCGGACAAGTTGGTCGCGCTGTCAGAGAAGCGAGAAAACAAGTAGCATCTCTTTTGGGAGCAGAAGACTCCGAAATTATCTTTACCAGTTGTGGTACAGAGGGAGATAATGCAGCCATTCTTGCTGCCCTAAAAGCTCAACCTAATAAAAAACAAATTATTACTACCGAAGTTGAGCATCCAGCAATTTTGAACTTGTGTCGCAGACTCGAAAAAGACGGCTACACTGTTACCTATCTTTCAGTTAATAATCAAGGACAACTTGATTTAGATGAGTTAGAAGCTGCTTTAACTGGCAACACGGCAGTAGTTTCGGTGATGTATGCCAACAACGAAACAGGTGTTATTTTTCCCATCGAACAAATTGGGCAACTAGTTAAAGAATATGGCGCACTATTTCATGTTGATGCAGTACAAGCTGTAGGGAAAATTCCCTTAGACATGAAAACTAGCACCATCGATTTGCTGACTCTCTCAGGACATAAAATTCACGCTCCTAAAGGTATTGGCGCTTTATATGTGCGTAAAGGTGTCAGATTCCGTCCTCTACTCATCGGCGGACACCAAGAAAGAGGACGCAGAGGTGGAACAGAAAATGTCGCAGGTATCGTGGCATTAGGTAAAGCTGCCGAATTAGCCCAACAACATCTAGAAGGTATCGGTTGGGAAAAAATGCTCCGAGATAAGCTAGAGCAAGCGATTCTCTCAACTATTCCCAATACAGCAGTTAACGGCGATCCGATTAATCGCTTACCAAATACGACTAATATTGGTTTCAAATATATTGAAGGTGAGGCTATTTTACTTTCTCTTGACCAGTTTGGCATCTGTGCCTCTTCTGGTTCGGCTTGTACCTCTGGTTCTCTAGAACCTTCTCACGTCTTAAGAGCTTTAGGACTACCTTACAGCGTTTTACATGGTTCGATTCGCTTTAGCCTTTCTCGCTTTACTACCGAAGCGGAAATTGATCGCGTTTTAGCAGTTCTCCCTGGCATCATTGACCGCCTCCGCGAACTTTCTCCCTTCAACAGCGATGATTCTGACTGGCTCAAAGAACAAGAACAAGCTGTACTTGCTAGATAGATTTAACTGGTAAAAGCAAGGCAGTGTCTTGCCTCTACTGAAAAATTGATAACTGTTAACTGATAAGGTGGTAACTGAAAATGTGGGACTATACAGACAAAGTAATGGAACATTTCCATAATCCTCGCAATCAAGGCAAGATTACGGAAAAACAGGAAGGCGAAGCAATTGTTACAGGAGAAGTCGGTAGTATCGCCTGTGGTGATGCCCTAAAACTCCACCTCAAAATTGACGAAGCAACTCAAACCATTAAAGATGCTACGTTTCAGACCTTTGGTTGTGCTAGTGCGATCGCCTCTTCTTCCGCTCTGACTGAGTTACTCAAAGGCAGAAAAGTCGAAGAAGCAATGAAGCTAACTAACAAAGAAATTGCTGCATCTTTGGGCGGTTTACCCGAAGAAAAAATGCATTGTTCGGTGATGGGGCAAGAAGCTTTAGAAGCTGCAATCTACACCTACAAAGGGATTCCCCTTGATACCCATGAAGAAGATGAAGGAAATCTTATATGTCGTTGTTTTGGTGTCTCTGATACAAAAATCAAAAGAATCATTCGCGAAAATGGTCTTACAACCGCAGAACAAGTTACTAACTATGTGAAAGCGGGTGGTGGATGCAGTTCTTGTTTACCAGATATTGATGACCTAATTGAAGAAGCTAACACCGAACAAGCAAAAATTACAGTTGAACAAGAAAAAAGTGTTGCAGTTGCTACCGAAGTTTGGACAAATAAAGATTCTGCTTCAGCAGCTACCTCTACCACAACCAAACTCCTAACCAACTTACAAAAAATTACGCTAATTCAACGGGTAATAGATACAGAAATCAGACCAATACTCGCCGAAGACGGCGGAGATATGGAATTGTTCGATGTAGAAGGAGATGTTGTTAAAGTCATCCTCAAAGGCGCTTGTAGTGGTTGTGCTTCTTCTACAGAAACTTTAAAACTAGCAATTGAAGCGACGCTTCAAGACCGCGTCTTACCTACTTTAACTGTCGAATCAGTCTAAACATAGGCGAAGAAGCAACAGAATTTTGAACCCTGACCTTTATAACCCTAAATAAAATGTTCACACCCAACCCCAATAACTGCGGAGAGCGATCGCCACCTGAGCTTTTCCGATCAGTCATTAGTTATCAGTCATTCGTTATTGGCGATCGCTGATAATCATAAAAACTAATGACCAAGAACCAAGAACTAAAAACTAAGAACAAATAACCAAACTAGAGAGAAATAACCATGAGACAGATTGCATTTTACGGAAAAGGCGGAATCGGTAAATCCACTACTTCTCAAAATACTATCGCTGCACTTTCAGAAACTTCCAGAGTCATGATCGTAGGTTGTGACCCCAAAGCTGACTCGACTCGCTTAATGCTGCACACTAAAGCTCAAACTACTATTCTCTCCTTAGCAGCAGAAAGAGGCGCAGTAGAAGACATCGAACTAGAAGAAGTATTACTCACTGGCTATAACAACGTGCGCTGTGTTGAGTCTGGTGGTCCTGAACCTGGTGTCGGTTGTGCAGGTCGTGGTATTATCACTGCGATTAACTTCCTCGAAGAAGAAGGTGCTTACGAAGACCTAGATTTAGTATCCTACGACGTATTAGGTGACGTTGTTTGCGGTGGATTTGCGATGCCGATCCGTGAAGGTAAAGCCCAAGAAATCTACATTGTTACCTCTGGTGAGATGATGGCAATGTATGCAGCTAACAACATCGCTCGCGGTATTCTCAAATATGCCCAGTCTGGTGGTGTTCGCTTAGGCGGTTTAATCTGTAACAGCCGTAAAGTTGACCGTGAAGTTGAATTAATCGAAGCTCTAGCTGACAAACTAGGCACTAAAATGATTCACTTTGTGCCTCGTGACAACGTTGTTCAAAGAGCAGAGTTACGTCGGATGACTGTAATTGAGTATGAACCTGATCACCCTCAAGCCCAAGAATATCGCGCTCTTGCTCGTAAAATCGAACATAACAAAGACTTAGTTATTCCTACTCCCATCACGATGGATGAATTGGAAGAACTTCTAGTTCAGTACGGATTTATGGATTCTGACGCCGAATATCAAAAAGTGATCGAAGCCGATAAAGCTGCTACTACTGTCTAATTCAGTAAACAGCGATCAGTGAACAGTTAATGGCTATTTATTTAATCACAAATAACTGACAACTAATAACTGTTCACTCAAAACTGATAACTGATAACTGTTCACTGAGTAACTGAAAAAGGAGAACATCATGTCCACTGTAGAACAAAACAAAGAACTGATCAAAGAGGTACTAGAGGCCTATCCAGAGAAGGCTGCTAAAAGACGCTCCAAACACCTCGGTGTTCAAGAAGAAACCAAATCTGACTGTGGTGGCGTTAAATCCAATAAAAAATCCGTTCCTGGAGTAATGACCACTCGTGGTTGTGCTTATGCAGGTGCTAAAGGGGTAGTCTGGGGTCCTGTGAAAGATATGATTCATATCTCTCATGGTCCTGTAGGTTGCGGTTACTATTCCTGGTCGGGTCGTCGTAATTACTACGTTGGCACAACTGGCGTTGATACCTTCGGTACAATGCAGTTTACTTCCGATTTCCAAGAAAGAGATATCGTTTTCGGTGGTGACAAAAAACTCGCCAAGCTGATCGATGAGTTAGAAGTTCTGTTCCCCTTAAGTCAAGGAACTACCATTGAATCAGAATGTCCCGTCGGACTAATTGGCGATGACATTGAAGCCGTCGCCAGAAAGAAAGCCGACGAAACCAAAAAACCAGTAGTTCCAGTGCGTTGCGAAGGTTTTAGAGGTGTTTCTCAGTCTTTAGGACACCACATTGCTAATGATACAGTTCGTGACTGGATCTTACCCAAAGCTGATGAATACCGCAAACTTCCTGAAGGATTTGAACCAAGTCCTTATGACGTAAACATCATTGGTGACTATAACATTGGTGGTGATGCTTGGCCCAGCCGTATGTTACTCGAAGCGATTGGCTTGAGAGTAATCAGTCAATTTTCTGGGGATGGATCATTCAACGAGACTGTAATGACTCCCCTAGCCAAATTAAATCTAATCCACTGTTATCGGTCGATGAACTACATCTGCCGTCACATGGAAGAAAAATATGGTATCGGCTGGATGGAATACAATTTCTTTGGTCCTACTCATATTGCCCAGTCTTTACGTGAGATTGCTTCTAAGTTTGACGAAACCATTCAAGCCAATGCCGAACGAGTAATTGCTCAGTATCAATCTGATATGGATGCAATCATCGCTCAATATCGTCCTCGCTTAGAAGGCAAAACTGTCATGATGATGGTTGGTGGACTGCGCCCCCGTCACGTAATTCCAGCCTTTGAAGACTTGGGTATGAAAGTGATTGGAACTGGTTATGAGTTCGGTCACAATGATGACTACAAACGTACCGCAGACTATGTTAAAGAAGGCACAATTATTTATGACGATGTTAGTGGTCATGAATTTGAAGAATTTGCCAAGCAGCTAAATCCTGACTTGATTGCAGCAGGAATCAAAGAAAAATATGTCTTCCAGAAAATGGCTCTGCCCTTCCGTCAGATGCACTCCTGGGATTACTCAGGTCCTTATCACGGCTATCACGGCTTTGCTGTCTTCGCTCGCGACATGGATTTGGCAATCAATAATCCCACTTGGAGTTTAATCCAAAATCCTTGGGGCAAATAGTCGTTAGTCGTTAGTCGTTAGTCGTTAGTTGGCTATGAGAACCCTAAAAAATCAACAATTAATGACTAATGACCCCAACAAGCGAGAAAAAATGACTCGTAACCAACTAATAATATTCCTTTCAGAGGTAGAGCGTCATGACTGAGAACACCGAAAGAAATCTCACCCCTGCTGTAACTTCAGAAGCAGGTAAAATTCAAGATCACTTTGATTTATTCCAGACCGATCCCTATCAAGACTTGTTTGAATATAAGCGTCAGTTTGAAGGAGCCCATAGCAAAGAAGAAGTAGCTAGAGTCGCCGAATGGACAAAAACTTGGGATTATCGCGAGAAAAACTTTGATCGCGAAGCCCTAACTATCAACCCAGCTAAAGCCTGTCAACCTTTGGGTGCTTTATTTGTAGCAGCAGGTTTTGAAGGAACTTTACCTTATTCTCACGGTTCACAAGGTTGCGTTGCTTATTTCCGTACTCACTTAACCCGTAATTTTAAAGAGCCTTTCCAAGCAGTTTCTTCCTCGATGACTGAGGATGCAGCAGTATTTGGCGGACTCAACAATATGGTAGATGGGTTGGCAAACTCCTACACCCTATACAAGCCCAAAATGATTGCCCTCTGCACTACCTGTATGGCTGAGGTAATTGGTGATGACTTGGGTGCATTTATCGAAACATCGAAACAGAAAGGTTCGGTTCCCGAAGATTTCCCCGTTCCTTATGCTCATACTCCTAGCTTTGTCGGCTCTCATATCACGGGTTACGACAATATGCTCAAAGGTATTTTGAGTTGCTTAACTAAAGATAAAAAGCAAGAAACTACCAACGGTAAATATAACTTTAACTTAGGCTTCGATCCCTATATTGGTAATATTCGCGAACTAAAACGCATTCTCCAGTTATTTGAGATCGACTACACCATTCTTTCTGATAATGCAGATTCATTTGATTCTCCTAACACTGGTGAATTCCAAATGTACAATGGTCTGACTACACTAGAAGAAGCTGGTGATTCGATTAACGGCGAAGGTTCATTCTTCTTGCAAAAATACACTACTCCCAAGACTCAGGAATGGATCGAAAAAGAATGGGGTCAATCAACCTATAATTTCCGTCCCTTTGGGATTAAGGGTACTGATGAATTCCTAACTAAGCTCTCAGAAATCAGTGGTAAGCCCGTACCTCAAGAATTAATTGATGAAAGAGGTCGTGCAGTTGATGCTATGACCGATTCTCAAGCTTGGATTCATGGTAAGCGCGTTGCTATCTACGGCGATCCCGACCATGTATTTGGTTTAGTTAACTTCTTACTAGAATTAGGCGCAGAGCCAGTTCATATTCTTGTTACTAACACCAATGAGGAATTTGAAGCAGAACTACAAGCCGTTTTAGATGCTAGTCCTTATGGTAAGAATTCTACCATCTGGGGCAAAAAAGACCTGTGGCACTTACGGAGTTTAATGTTTACCGAACCAGTAGATCTCCTAATCGGTAACTCCTACGGTAAATACCTCTGGCGCGACACCCATACTCCTTTAGTACGCATTGGCTATCCGATCTTTGATCGCCATCATATGCACCGTTATGAAACCTTGGGTTATAAAGGTGCGCTTAATCTTCATAACTGGATTATTAACACCATCCTCGACGAACTAGATCGCCAGACGATTATTCCTGCAAAAACTGATATTTCTTTCGATCTGATTCGTTAATTAATCGCTATTAGCTATTAGCTATTGGTTTTTAGCCAATTTGAATTAGAAATTTAATTCAAATTATCACATCCTCTCTAATTGCCAGCTAATAGCTAAAGGCTAACAGCTAAAAGCTTTAAGGAAAATTATGAAACTAGGTGATGTAGAACTAGACCAAGAGCCAACTTTCGATCTTGATTCAAAAGTAAGAGTCCGTAAAAAGATTCGCAACGATGGCACTTTCCCAGGCAAACAAATTGGTGAAACTCTAGCTAATAAGGGAGATGAAGGTTATATCATTTCCATCGGCACATACTTGCAAACTGCTTATATCTACTCGGTTCACTTTATCGAAGCTGGTCATGTGGTTGGTTGTTTAGGAAAAGAACTAGAACTAGTTGAAGGAAGCGGAAAAGATTAATTATGCTGCTGAAAAACCCAAGCTAATTTGTCTCTTGGCAAAAATTGAATAACTTAGTCTCATTCTACAATCATCTTTTCTCAGGTGATTCTTATGGCTACTATCACCGACAACCAAACTAATATCATTAGAGTTCATCGAGGCTTCGATCTTTTTTATCCCTTACGCTATTGGGTAAATAGCATCGAGGTTACTAACCAAAATTTTGCTCATTTCCTCTGTAATTTAATTCCCTGTAGCTGTCCTTTTGAACGAGATGTGACCATCTGGGGAAAAACCTGGCACATTCCTGCTTTGTGCAAACTCAACCCTTTATACAACGAAGTTGTTAGTTTGCGTCTCCGCGCCCTCGGCTATTTAGAAGGAGACTGTGGCGAAGATATTACGAAATATATTTGTTAATTGTTAGTCGTTAGTAGGAAAAAAAATCTGCGATGGTCTGATAACTACTAACCACTAATTACTCACCATCAACCCCTAACCAAAGATGAAACTCACCAAAGGCAAAATCGCCGACCTTCTAAACGAACCAGGTTGCGAACACAATCACAAAAAAGGACAACAAGGTAAGAATAAAGCCTGCACTCAACAAGCTAAACCTGGTGCAGCCCAAGGTGGATGTGCTTTTGATGGAGCTTCGATCGCCCTCGTCCCGATTACCGATGCTGCACACTTAGTTCATGGTCCAATTGCCTGTGCGGGAAATTCTTGGGGTAGTCGTGGTAGTCTTTCTTCTGGTGCTACTACCTACAAGATGGGGTTTACTACCGATATTGGCGAAAATGACATTATTTTTGGCGGTGAAAAAAAGCTCTATAAGGCTATTTCTCAAGTAATTAAACGCTACGAGCCTCCTGCTGTCTTTGTCTATTCTACCTGCGTTACGGCTCTAATTGGGGACGATTTGGATGCGGTGTGTGAAGCAGCGACTAACAAGTTTGAGACTCCGATTATTCCTGTTCATTCTCCTGGTTTTGTTGGAAGTAAGAATTTGGGTAACAGGTTAGCAGGAGAATCTTTATTAGACTATGTTGTCGGTACTGCCGAACCTGAATATACTACTCCCTACGATATCAATCTGATTGGGGAATATAACATTGCAGGGGAACTTTGGGGTGTATTGCCACTGTTTGAAAAGGTGGGTATTCGTGTCCTCGCCAAAATTACGGGAGATGCCACTTTTGAAGAAATTCGCTACGCTCATCGGGCAAAACTCAATGTAATGATTTGCTCCAAAGCTCTAATTAATATGGGGCGCAAAATGGAGGAACGTTACGGTATTCCTTATATCGAAGAGTCTTTCTATGGCGTTGCGGATATGAACCGTTGTTTGCGCAATATTGCCAAAAAGATCGGCGATGAAGCTTTACAGCAACGGGTAGAAACAGTAATAGCGGAAGAAACAGCGAAACTCGATATTGCTCTTGCTCCTTATCGTGCCAGACTTAAAGATAAAAAGATGGTGCTATATACAGGAGGGGTAAAAAGTTGGTCGGTGATGTCTGCTGCTCAAGATTTAGGGATGAAAGTAGTTGCCACTAGCACTAAAAAAAGTACCGAAGAAGATAAAGCCAAAATCAAAGAATTATTGGGCAAAGATGGGATAGCCCTAGCAAAAGGCAATGCTAAGGAGTTATTACAAGTTATTGCCAAAACTAAAGCAGATATGCTCGTAGCTGGGGGACGCAACCAATATACTGCCCTCAAAGCTCGCATTCCCTTCCTCGATATCAACCAAGAACGTCATAACCCTTATGCAGGATATGTCGGGCTAGTCGAGATGGCAAAAGAATTTGATCGCTCGCTCCACAGTCCTATTTGGCAACAGGTTCGACAACCAGCACCTTGGGAATTATCTGTCCCACAAGAAAAGGTATCTGTTAGCAAGTAGGGAAGATATAGAAGTAGGGAAGATAGGGGAGTATAAGACTTCCATACCCCTAAACCCCCAAACCCCCTAAACCCTCACACTCTTAAAAAGCCATGACCACTATCACCCGCAACAAAAAATCTGTAGCTGTCAATCCTCTTAAGCAAAGTCCACCTTTGGGTGCTGCTTTAGCTTTCTTGGGATTAAAGGGAATTGTGCCTTTGTTTCATGGTTCTCAAGGTTGTACGGCATTTGCTAAAGTCCTGTTAGTACGGCATTTCCGCGAAGCAATACCTTTGGCAACTACTGCGATGACTGAGGTGACAACTATTTTGGGAGGGGAAGAAAATATCGAACAGGCGATCCTAACTCTGGTAGAGAGTGCTAAACCCGATTTAATTGGTTTGTTGACTACTGGGTTAACGGAGACGCGGGGGGATGATATGGATGGCATTCTTAAATCGATTCGTCAGCGACATCCCGAACTAGATTATCTACCGATTATTTATGTTTCCACTCCCGATTATAAAGGTTCGTTACAAGATGGTTTTGCTGCTGCGGTAAATTCAATTGTGGCTACTGACTACGGCACAGCTACTGAAACAAATTTGACCACAGCACAACAACAGATAACTATTTTAGCTGGTTCGCTGCTTGCTCCTGGGGATGTGGAGGAAATTAAAGAAATAGTTACCGCATTTGGTTTAAAACCCCTAGTTATTCCCGATTTATCTGGTTCGGTAGATGGACATTTAGACGATGACTACAACAGCAAAACCCCTGGTGGAACGGCTTTAGAAGAGTTACAGCAGCTAGAGCGATCGCTTTTCACTATTGCTATTGGCGAAAGCATGCGGACTGCTGCGGAAACTTTACAACAAAAATTCGGCACTAACTATGAGATTTTACCCCGTTTAACGGGTTTAACCGCAGTAGATAAATTTTTATGGCTGCTAGTACAAATTGCTAATTATAAAAATAATCATGATTGGCAATTTACGCCTCAAATTCCCGCTAAATATCAACGGCAACGTCGTCAGCTACAGGATGCAATCCTCGATACTCATTTCTATCTTGGTGGTAAAAAAGTTTCCCTAGCACTAGAACCAGATTTACTCTATCAAACTAGTTGGTTACTAACAGAAATGGGAGCAGAAATTCAAGCTGCTGTTACTACTACCAAGTCAGCAATACTTAAAGAATTACCCTGTGATAGTGTAACTATTGGCGATTTAGAAGACCTAGAAGATTTAGCAGCAGGTTCAGATTTAATTATTACCAATTCTCAAGGAAAACCCCTTACCGAAAAACTAAATATTCCTCTTTATCGTCTGGGATATCCGATTTATGATCGCTTGGGTAATGGTTCTCGTTGTTTGGTGGGTTATCGAGGCACGATGCAATTTTTATTCGATCTCGGCAATATTTTTATTGAGTTAGGACATTAATCAAATCAATTGGTAAATTGTCCATACGGTTATTGGTTATTAGGAGAGTAGGAAAATGAGTCAAGTTTTAATTCCTGAAAAACCGCCACAGTTAAATAAATTTCAGCATCCTTTTATTGCAGAATTAATTAAGCAAATTCGTCAAGCCGATACCTATAGTAAATATCGACAATGGTCAGATGAATTACTCGTTAAACAATTAATTATTTCTTCTGATCAAGAAGCTGTTTCTTCTAAAAATCTAAATTTCGATCCCCTCAATCAGCTTTTAACCCATGCTTTTTATCAGACTATTGGGATTAATATTGCAAGAAAAACTGGTCATACCACAGATACTTTTGTCCATTTAAGAAATAAAGAATTTAGTTCTGCGGTAATTACTTGTGGTGGAGTTCTAGTTTTGTATTCATTAATTTGGGGCTATAGAAGTTTTGGTTTTGGGTCACTGCCAGAATTAATCGAAGTAGCTGAAACTAAAATTTGTGATGCGGTTACTAAAGCTAATTGTTATTTAGAGTTTACTTAGTTTTTTGATTCACTAATTATTAAAAATTACTGACTAATCACTAACAACTAACTATCAAGAAAAACCATGAAAGTCGCCTTTGCTACCCAAGATAACGTTCATATTAATGCTCACTTTGGTTGGGCGAAAAAAGTTGCTATTTATGATGTTTCGTCTGAAGGGTATAACTTCCTTAATACTGTTGAGTTTGGGGGAGATCTTAAAGAAGATGGCAATGAAGACAAATTATTGCCCAAGATCAATGCTGTTGCCGACTGTACGATCGTCTATGTTTCGGCGATCGGAGGCAGTGCTGCATCTCGTTTATTAAAAAACAAAATTACGCCTCTAAAAGCGGAAAATCAAGATGATGAAATTACTGATGTGCTTAACATTTTGGTAAAAACATTAGACAATCCTCCTGCTTGGCTACGGAAAGCTTTGGGTAAAAATGCCACCAGCTTCGATTTTGATGAAGAGGAATAAATAAGTAGCAAGTAGTGAATAACTACTAACCACTAACTATTAACCACTAACTAAGAATAATTATGACGACCACAACTACTACCTCTAAAGTTACAACTAGCATTGTCGAAGAGAGCAAATTTCTGAAAGAATTGGTGCTGCAAGTACGCGCCCAAGATCATTACGGCGTTTATCGCAGTTGGAGTGATGAACTAGTACTAGCTAACTTTGTTGTTAGCAAAGAAAAGAAAAGCAAAATTTCTGTTGAAGGAGATGTCGATCCTGCTACACAGTTAAGAGTGCTGTGTTTTTATCGGGCGATCGCATCTTATATTGAAAAAGAAACAGGAAAACTCTGTCAAGCCGTCATCGATCTTTCCCATGAAGGCTTTGGTTGGGCATTGATTTGGACGGGACGCTTAATAGTGGTATCTCGTACTTTAAGAGATGTTCAACGCTTTGGCTATCCTTCTCTTGAGAAATTAGCTGCTCAAGGAGAAAAATTAGTTAGTTCGGGTATTAAAAATATCGAACAGTTTCCCAAAGCTGCGGATGGCTAAATCAGTAATCAGTAAACAGTTATTCAGTAACGTCAATGGTTCAAACTACTACATTTCCTACCCCCGAAGCTGTTGCCGAGTTGAAAAAAAGAGTCAGACGGCTCAACAGTAAAGCAGGTCAAATGAAAATGGACTTGCACGATCTCGCTGAAGGTTTGCCGACAGATTATGAAAAATTAATTGAGGAAGCAACTAAAACCTATGATATCTATCGCCAATTAGCTGAACTCAAACGCCAACTCAAACTTTGGGAACAGCAGTTGCTATAGATTAATGCCAAATCATCAACACAATTAGTTACCGTATTTTTATTCTAGGAGCAAGCGAAATGACCGTGGCTGAAACTACACCAAAAACTTTGACCGCATTTCAAAAACTAACAGATGCAGAAGATTACTTACAGTTTTTTGCGATCGAATATGACCGCGATTTTGTCAATATCAATCGTCTGCATATTCTGAAACAGTTTTCTCTCTTAATTAAGGAAGTCGATCGAGTTTTCGCTGATGTTGACGAAGCTGAAAAACTAGAGAAGTACAGTCTGGCTCTAGAGGAAGCTTATCAGGTTTTCTTAACTTCTAGTCCTTTAGAAACTAAGTTGTTTAAAGTATTTCAAAGCAAACCCAAAAACTTTGTTTCATTGGATGAGTTGGCGCAAAAAGCAAAGAGAAAATGAGGTTCGTTCGTTATTAATTATTAGTCATTGCACTTACAAACAACCAATAGCTAATAAATTAACAACACGCGAGATCGACAAGTATATAGAGAACAATTATGCTGACACCAAAAGAATTAGAACGCTATAGCCGACAAATTCAGCTTCCTGGTTTAGGAGAAGCGGGACAAAAAGCCCTAAAAAATACCACTGCTTTGGTTTCGGGAGTCGGTGGTTTGGGGGGTACTGTCGCCCTTTATTTAGCGGTTGCTGGGATCGGTAAGTTGATTCTAGTTCGTGGTGGCGAGTTACGTCTCGATGACATGAATCGTCAGATTTTAATGACCGATGATTGGGTGGGTAAAACCAGAGTTACCAAAGCCCAAGAAACTCTAGCTCAAATTAATCCTGATGTGGAAGTTGAGGCGATCGCCGAATACATTACTCCCGAAAATGTCGATGCATTGGTTCAACGTTCCGATATTGCTCTTAGTTGCGCTCACAATTTTCCCGAACGGGATTTACTTAATGCAGCCTGTGTACGTTGGAATAAGCCAATGATTGAGGCTGCGATGAATAGCATGGAAGCTTACCTCACCACTATTGTTCCTGGTAAAACTCCCTGTTTATCCTGTATCTTTCCTGAAAAACCCGATTGGGATCGTCGCGCTTTTGGGGTACTCGGTGCGGTTTCTGGCACTCTGGCTTGTTTGAGCGCGTTAGAAGCCATCAAACTGATTACAGGATTGGGGAAGCCTTTATTAGGACAGTTACTCAATATGGATTTGGCTAATGTTGAGTTTCATAAACTGCACCTCTATCAAGACCCCGACTGTCCGATTTGCGGTAAGCAAGCAGAGAAACAGAGGAGTAGGGAAGCATTAACCATTAGCAACTAACCACTAACCACTAACAATTAACAAAAAGGAGAATTGCCATGACCGTAACTTTAACCGAAAAAGCAGCTTTCAGACTTCGGACTTTTATCCGTTCTGGTGCTGATGAAACTAATACTGAAAAAGGAGTTCGCCTCGCAGCAGTCGATGGAGGCTGTAGTGGTTTTGAATACACATTAGATATTGTGGATCGCCCTGAAGCCGACGATTTAACCTACGAACAAGACAAAATCAACATTTATCTTGATCGCCAAAGCGCACCTTTTTTAAACGGCATTATCATCGATTTTGTCGAAAGTTTAATCCAAGCTGGATTTACTTTTGAAAATCCTAATGCGACTGATAGTTGTGGCTGTGGCAAGTCTTTCTCTGTCGGCGAGGGGACTCCCGAAGCTGTGCCTTGTACTTAATTAATGATTAGAAAAGAGGAGAACCTGATTATGACAACTACTTATAAAGTTCGCTTAATCAAAGGAAAAAGAAAAAAACCCCCCGAAATCGATGTAACTATTGAAGTTCGAGAAGATCAATATATTCTCGATGCAGCAGAAGAACAAGATTTAGAATTACCTTCTTCTTGTCGTTCAGGGGCTTGTTCTAGTTGTGTCGGCAGAATGGTTGAAGGCGAAATCGATCAAGAAGATCAAAACTTTTTAGACGAAGATCAAATGGCTAAAGGATACGTGTTACTTTGCGTGGCATATCCTAAATCTGATTGCACCATTAAAACTCATCAAGAAGCCTATTTAGTTTAGATAAATTGTCATTGGTTACTCGTTGTTTGTCTTTGGTTCTTCGTTGTTGATTGTTGGTTCTGAGTTAATTAATCGATAAGAAACTAATAATTAATAACGTCGCGCTAAGAAATGCGCTTCCCTAATGACTAATAATCAACGATGTATAACCGATGATGAAAAACTCAAAAATATGGCAAAGAGTTATTTCTAAAACTGGGGTATGGCTAGCTTTTGAAATCTGGCTCAATCTGATCGGCTTAGATAACATTGCTGATTACAGTGAGTTTATTTTTGCTCAAGATTTAGATTTAAGGGTCAAAAACCGCAAAATAGTTAAGATTGCCGAGTATCCACCCCAGTTTTGCCCTCAAATAGCTGATTTTTGTCCAATTCCTGGCTCGACCACCAAACCAACAGATCTCGAAGAAGCTAGCTCTCAAGCTAAAGCCGAAATCTTTAAAAATAAATGTCAACAACTGGCAAATCCTTGTCTGAAGATAGTGTGTCTGACATCATTTGATTCTCAAGTATCTTTTAATTAGATCGATGATTAGTCGTGAACAATTAGCCCAAGAATATATTAATATCATCGACAGTTATTACCCCGTCGCGGGTCAATTGCTGCAACACTGTGTAGTAAAAATTCTGAGTTTAAATGCCGATCGCTTGCCTAAAAATTCTTACTATATCGGTATTTATTATCCAGATCGAATCGGCTCTTCTCTGTTAGAGCAACAAGATATTTTTCGAGATGCTGCTGAGAATATGGGTTTAGTAGAAGTAGTTTTTTTAAATGCTAATCTGATCGTAAAAGACCCACTATCTAAGATTAAACAACAAGATTTTCGCTTCTGGTTAGAGTTATCTTGGATTGTTAGTAAAACCGATTAATTTCTTTGGCAAGAGGCAGCAAAATGTTAGCGTTTAGTTTACTAATCTTATCGATATGTATTGCTACAATTCTTTTAAGTATTCATGATGACGATGAAATTCATCAATTGGTAGCTTTGTTATCAGGATTAATTGCTTTAATCTGTATTTTTATTTTGACTCCTCCATTAGTTAAAGGATTGTTAGGAATCTTCTGTTTAACTATGGGACATAAAATATTTCTAACTTATAGTAGCTTTAAATAATAATTTTTGTTAGTAAATTTTAAGAAATGAAATAATTCTGCTGGGATATTTTCTAATATTTAAATTTTAATTTTTCTAAAAATAAATTAATAATAATTAAGATCAATAATTTACTATTTAAATAATCAGGTTTGTATCCAGAATTACGGTTATTAAAAATTATTATTATTATCCTAAAAAGTAGTTAGGGAAAATAGTAAAATGGATTGTCACGATTGCCATCAAAGCTGTCAGCCTAAAAGACAGAATTCAGGTTGGAAATTATTCGGTTTTGGGTCGAAAAAATCAGCCAAAACTAGTTTTACTAATGACGCTAAAACTACTATCGCTTTAG
>DAXETX010000025.1:0-4149 GCA_051155735.1 Xenococcaceae cyanobacterium | reverse complement strand
TACGGGACTGGCGCGATTTGAACGCGCGACCTAGTGCTTCAGATTGGTGTGAGTTTCCTCACTCTCTGGACTATTCCTTCACCATAGACTGCAACTATTCCAGTCTTTAGGTGGTGGCCGTTATGTTGTAAGTGCTGATTAAGATTTTGTTTAG
Organism: Xenococcaceae cyanobacterium; assembly: GCA_051155735.1. Classification (GTDB taxonomy): domain Bacteria; phylum Cyanobacteriota; class Cyanobacteriia; order Cyanobacteriales; family Xenococcaceae; genus JASJCP01. The sequence continues at coordinate 3,995 of DAXETX010000025.1, read as the reverse complement.
TGCTGTTAGCTCCTTACAACCAGTCTCTGCACCTTCTCCACCACAGCCAATGGAGCTTGGCTCAAGATTACCATATCTAACATATTAGACTTAGGCTTCCTTGAATTTGACCACATTCACCAACGGTCAGACATTGTGTCTATCTTCTGATAACAGAGACAATACCCAACTCATGAAATTTCTTTCATGGTGCCCGATAATTTCAGGAGGCACTTGCTCTATCCAGCTGAGCTACAGCCCCTTAATCTTGATTGAACAACAATATACAAAATACTCAAGCTATATATCTAGTAAAAATTATTTTTATATAAAAAACTTTACTAAATTAATAAATATTGCAACAAGGTTTAATATCTGCTTTACCTGAAACAATAAAATTGATCTCAATTTAACATGAGTAAAATAACAGGAGAAAGCAATTTTGACTTATTCTACTTTATTATTTGCTGTCAGTTCCTACGTTCCTACTACTGTAGCGTGGAGTCCCAAAGTAGCAATTGTGATGATTATCTGCAACATTATTGCCATTGCTTTTGGTAAATACACCATGAAAAATATTAGTGCTGAACCAGCATTACCTTCTCCGAGCTTTTTTGGCGGTATGGGTTTACCAGCTTTGCTCGGAACTACTAGCTTTGGTCATCTTTTGGGGGCTGGAGTTATTTTGGGTCTAGCTAATGTCGGCGCGCTCTAAACTTATATTTAGTTTGAAGAAGTCATCGCAGACTCCGCCTTTTCAGGGCGGAGTACCGAGGACTCTTTCCACGGCTGGGCTTTTTGGTCACTAAAGCCGTGGTATTTTTTAGTAAAATCAGACAGTTATCTTTATCGTAAATTTTATGGACGGGGTTCAGCCAAAATTAATTATTCATGGTGGTGCTGGTGGACACCTCAAAAGCGAAGTCGGACAAGAAAAAGTTAGAAAAACTTTACACTCGATTGTTGAATCAGTTTACGCTGCTTTGCTCAGTGGGGTAAAAGCCAGTGAAGCAGTGATTCAAGGCTGTCAACTTCTCGAAAATGAATCAATGTTTAATGCTGGGACGGGTTCAGTCTTACAGTCTGATGGGCAAATTCGCATGAGTGCTTCTCTCATGGATGGAGCAAGACAACGGTTTAGTGGCGTGATTAATGTCTCTCGCGTCAAAAATCCGATTCAGTTAGCCAAATTTTTACAAGAGCAAGAAGACCGGATTTTATCTGACTATGGTGCAGCGGAGTTACTGCGAGAATTGAATCTGCCAATTTACGACCCTTTGGTGACAATTCGACTGCAAGAATGGATGCAAGAGCGAGAAGCTAACTTTAATAAGTCTATGGCAGGAGTAGTCGCTGAATCAGAATTGGCGATCGCCGATGAAAATCGCCGTGGCACTATTGGCGTTGTTGCTTTAGACCGCTATGGCAAAATCGCAGCAGGCACATCAACAGGTGGTAAAGGATTAGAAAGAATTGGTCGCGTTAGTGATTCGGCGATGCCAGCAGGAAATTATGCGACTCTAGAAGCTGGGGTAAGTTGCACTGGCATCGGTGAAGATATCGTTGAAGAATGTCTTGCAGCCAAGATTGTGATTCGGGTTACTGATGGAGCGAGTCTTGCAGATGCCATGTTCTGCTCGATGCAAGAATGTCACGATCGCCAAAGAGATTTAGGCGCGATCGCTCTAGATCGGACAGGAGCGATCGCTTGGGGTAAAACTAGCGAGGTGTTACTTGCTGCTTATCACAATGGTCAAGTTATTGGCGATACTCTCGATTGGACGGAACGAGAATTAATCGGTTCTTGCTGAGGCTTTAAATAACTAAGACTATTAGTAAATATACTGAATTAAGCGATCGCTACAGCTAAATATTCAGTTGATTCTGGAATTTATTAGTGAATATACTAAATTAAGCGATCGCTTCTAAATTAATTTCGGTTGATTTTTTCGGCTACTAGTAAATTTACTTAAAAGACCATAAGATTGTGAAATTATCGAATAAACCACGAATTTACTTCGCAAAAATTTATGTTGCCCAATTTTGATCGAGCTTATTTTTTCGGAGATAGTCTTTCAGATACTGGAAATGTTTTGAAGTTTACTGACGGGGCTTTTCCAAATTTTCCTTATGCACTAGGAAGATTTTCTAATGGAAATATTTGGGTAGATTCTTTTGCCGAGGAATTAGATATTACCGTTGAGCCTTTCCTTCCTGGATTAACTTCCCATACTGTTATGGTTGATGAGGCTATTGGGGGAATTAATTTCGCTATTGGAGGGGCAACATCTGGTGATGAAAATGAAGGGATTGTACCTTTAGGTTTGGAGCAGCAAATTGATACTTTTGAATTCTTGGTAAGAATTCAAGAGCTTGATGCCATGGCTAATGAAGATCACGAGGATGATATTATCATTAACGGTGATGAACACAATTTTTTAAACGACGATTTATTCTTTTTATGGGTTGGAGCAAATGATTATTTCAGTTTTATTCAAGACGATCCTACAACTCCAGATATTGTAGAAGCCAATTTTCCTGATACTGGGAAAGAACTCAAAAATACTGTTTTAGAAGTAGTCGATATTAATATCGCAGGCGCAATTCAAGATATTGTTGACTTGGGAGGAGAAAATATTGTTGTCTTCAATTTACCCGATTTAGAAGACACTCCTTTAGGTCAAAATTTAGCTAAAAGTGACCGAAAAGCCCTTAGAAAATTAACTAATAGACATAACAGACGTTTATCAAATTATGTAGAAGATTTTGAAGCGTCTAATCCCGATATCAATCTAATTCATATAGATGTAAATGAACTAATTGACGACATTGTTGATGAACCAAATGCCTTTGGTTTTACCAATGTTACAGATAATTTTACTGGAATCGATCTTTATGCGGAAATATCTCAACCACCAGCTACTGGTAATCCTAATGAATATTTATATTGGGATAGCGTTCATCCCACTACTACTGTTCACAATTTAATTAACGATTTAGTTGTAGATGAATTAACTGATGAAGGGTTAATAGTTTAACTTTAAATCAGAAAAAAAGTAATGCGGTAAGCCAGCTTACCGCATTGTTAATTCAAGGGAAATTTTGCTTAAATCTGAGGGATTAATTTTTCGTCCTTATCGAAATTACGAGCTAATCTTCTACAACCAGCGCAATCACAACCATATAAGTCAATCGCTTTTTCGCCTTCGCGATCGCTTTGTTTGATAGCAGCAGCATCGTATTCGCTACAACCGCACTCAAAGAAAGGATAGTCAGTATCGCTAGCAGGAATATCTGCTATCTCGTTGTTAAGATCGGGTGCAGTGAAAACATATTCAGCAGTAGCATTAGCTTGAACCGACGTAGCACCGAGTAAGGTTAATGCTACCGAACTAGAGCAGCCTAAAACAGTCAATAATTTTTGATTCATGATTTTTGCTCCTAATTTTGTCACTTAGTCTAGCAATTAAATCGTCTAACTTAAAAATTGTCACCGCGTCAGCCATCCGTAGCCAACTTAAAGAGAAATGGGATTAAAGCCAACCTCTCAGGCGATAAATTAGCGTGCCAAGATACTCTTTAATAAATAGAGTCGTACGAGTTAGACTATTAGGCTCTGGGAAAAAACTGAGAATTTTTGACTCTAAGCTATGATTTACTGCTGTTAGCTCCTGCTCACTAACCAAAAAGTCTGTCGGTGCAGCGATCGCATCTATACCCAGACGGCGAAAAATCAGCAGCGATCGCGGTAGATGAAAAGCGGAAGTAACTAGTAAAATACGCTCAAGATTTTTTTCCTCTAAGATTTTTTGGGTATAAATGGCATTTTGATAAGTGTTGAAAGAATTGCCCTCTTCAATAATCGCTGCTGCGGGAACACCGATCAATTGTAAAATTTCTGACATATCTTGCGCTTCTGATTTGCCCTTACCAAACCAGGCAATTCTACCTCCAGAGAGAATAATTAGGGGTGCTTTACCCTCTTGGTAAAGTTTAGCTGCATAAATCAGGCGATC
>DAXETX010000024.1:0-8631 GCA_051155735.1 Xenococcaceae cyanobacterium | reverse complement strand
TTAGGCTCAAAAATTTGTGTTGAATTTGGAGTATTTATCTTGTGATTTCGATTTCTCAGTGTTTGCAAAACCTTAAAGAACGCCAAGAATGCGCTTTAATTCCGTTTATCACCGCAGGCGATCCTGACTTAGAAACTACCGCTAAAGCCCTACAGATTTTAGACCGCAACGGTGCGGATTTAATTGAGCTTGGAGTGCCTTACTCCGATCCTTTAGCAGATGGTCCAGTGATTCAAGCTGCTGCGACTCGTGCTTTAGCGCGCCAGGTTCAACTAGAAGCTGTTTTAGAATTAGTAGCAAAAGTTAGTCCGAATCTGCAAGCCCCGCTAATTCTTTTTACCTATTACAATCCAATTCTCAATCGCGGTATCGCAACTTTTTTTGCTGAAATATCTCGTGTGGGTATTAAGGGCTTGGTTATACCAGATTTACCAGTTGAAGAAGCTGCACCAGTCCTAGAAGCTGCGATCGCCCATCAGGTTGAGGTAATTCTTTTAGTTGCTCCTACTAGCTCTGAGGCACGTATTCAAGAAATCGCCCGCCAGTCTCAAGGCTTTATCTATTTAGTTAGTGTTACTGGGGTAACTGGAATGCGCTCTCAAATCGCCACCCGTGTTCCAGATTTACTCCTCAAAATTCGCGAAATCACCGATAAACCAATCGGTATTGGTTTTGGTATTTCCAATGAGGCACAAGCTAGACAAATGAAAGATTGGGGGGCTGATGCCGTGATTGTTGGTAGTGCCTTTGTCAAACGTTTAGCCACTGATACCGAAGGTTTACCAGCAGTTGAACAACTCTGTCGCGAGCTAAAAGCAGCGATTACTACCTCAATCCCAGTTTCGATCTAAAAATTTTAGTAAGCTAATAATTAATTGACCCATGGTAAATACTCTCGATCTCAAACAAACCTCTAACTCTGCTTCACAGCGTCCTGATGCTCTAGGTCGCTTTGGACAATTTGGTGGTAAATATGTACCAGAAACCTTGATGCCAGCTTTAAGCGAGCTAGAAACAGCCTATCGTCAGCATTGTGACACACTGAGTTTTCAAGCTGAATTACAGGACTTATTACGAGACTATGTGGGTCGCCCTTCGCCACTTTATTTTGCCGAACGTCTTACCCAGCATTACAGCAAAGCAGATGGTACAGGAGCGCAAATTTATCTCAAGCGGGAAGACTTAAACCACACTGGCGCGCATAAAATCAATAATGCGATCGCGCAAGTTCTACTCGCCAAACGCATGGGCAAAAAGCGGATTATTGCAGAAACAGGAGCAGGACAACATGGTGTAGCTACAGCTACCGCCTGCGCCCGTTTTGGATTAGAGTGTATTGTCTATATGGGTATCCATGACATGGAAAGACAAAAGCTCAATGTCTTTCGGATGCGTCTGATGGGAGCAACCGTTGCGCCAGTAGAAGCTGGAACAGGAACGCTTAAAGACGCTACTTCTGAAGCAATTCGTGACTGGGTAACTAATGTCGAAACCACTCACTATATTTTAGGTTCGGTAGCAGGACCTCATCCTTATCCGATGATGGTGCGAGATTTTCATGCAGTAATCGGTCAAGAAACTCGTCTTCAATGTCAAGAAAAATGGCAGGGATTACCTGATATTCTTCTAGCTTGTGTCGGGGGTGGTTCTAATGCGATAGGACTCTTTCATGAATTTATCGATGAACCTAAGATTAGAATGATCGGTGTTGAAGCAGCAGGAGCAGGAGTGGATACCGACAAACACGCAGCAACTTTAACCAAAGGCAGAGTTGGAGTCCTTCATGGTGCGATGAGTTATCTCCTGCAAGATAATGATGGTCAAATTATCGAGGCTCACTCGATTAGTGCGGGGCTAGACTATCCTGGTGTTGGTCCTGAACACAGTTATCTCAAAGACAGTGGTAGGGTTGAATATTATAGCGTTACCGACCAACAAGCTCTAGCTGCCTTCCAATTGCTCTCAGAGTTAGAAGGGATAATTCCCGCTCTAGAAACGGCTCATGCGATCGCCTATTTAGACTTTCTCTGTCCTCAACTTACAGCTAGTCCCAAAATCGTCATTAACTGTTCGGGTAGAGGCGATAAAGATGTGCAAACTGCTGCTAAAGCCCTCAAGCTGGATTAAATTAGTTTCAAACTATGGTAACCACACCGATTTCACCTACCGATGTCACTTCCCTAACTGCCGAGTCGCCGATCTGGTCGGAGCTATTAAAACAATTACTAGCGTGCCAATCTCTTTCAGTAGAACAAGCTCAGACTTTAATGCAAGGCTGGCTCAAAAATGCCATACCGCCTGTACTAAGTGGCGCAATCTTGGCTGCAATTAATGCTAAAGGAGTTTCATCCGCCGAACTACTGGGGATGGTGCAGGTTTTAGATTCTCAGTCTGTGGCTACATCTCATAATTTAGCGATCGCTCAAAATACTCCTATCGTCGATACTTGCGGGACTGGTGGCGATGGAGCTTCTACTTTTAACATCTCCACTGCGGTAGCTTTTGTTACTGCTGCTGCTGGAGTTAAGGTTGCTAAACATGGCAATCGCTCTGCCTCTAGTAAAACAGGTTCTGCGGATGTGTTAGAAGCTTTAGGCTTAAATCTTAACGCCAATTTAGACCAGGTTACGACTGCTTTAGAAGCAGTCGGGATTACCTTTTTATTTGCGCCTGGCTGGCATCCTGCCCTTAAAGCGGTCGCTACTTTGCGCCGAACCCTAAAAATCCGTACAATTTTTAACTTATTAGGACCTTTAGTTAATCCTCTAAGTCCCACGGGACAAGTTATTGGCGTTAGCGACCCTAGTTTAGTCAACATTTTCGCTCAAGTTTTAGAACAATTAAAAATACGCCGAGGGATAGTTGTCCACGGCAGAGAAGGATTAGATGAAGCTGGTCTAGCAGCAATCAACGATCTAGCAATTGTCTCTGACCAAAAAGTTGATTTACTAGAGCTAGATTCGACTGAATTGAAGTTGCATTCTGCACCAACGGCAGCCTTACGAGGCGGTAATGTAGCAGAAAATGCAGCCATTCTTAAAGCAGTGCTGCAAGGCAAAGGCACTAAAGCCCAGCAAGATGTAGTGGCATTAAATACAGCTTTGGCTCTCTGGGTTGGCGAAGCTATTACTGAAACAGCGGATCAATTGAAAAATTTAGAGCGAGGCATTGCCTTAGCCCAAGATATTCTACAAAGCGGTGCTGCCTGGCACAAGCTAGAAACATTAGCTCAGTTTTTAGACTAACAAGCTCAAGTTAACCCAAATAAGACTTAAACCTCACCAATGATTATAGTATTAAAAGGCGATACGCCAAAAGCAGAAATTGAATCGATTAGTCAACTAATTCAAGATACTTGGCGCATGACGGTAGAAACCAGTATCGGTCGCCATAAAGTAGTACTAGGAATGATTGGCGATACGGCAGAACTCGATCCACTGCAAATTCAGGAAATTAGCCCTTGGATTGAACAAGTCTTGCGCATCGAAAAACCCTTCAAGCGGGTCAGCCGTGAATTTCGCCACGGACAAGCTAGTGAAGTCGCGGTTAATACCCCTAATGGCACAGTTTATTTTGGCGAACATCATCCTTTGGTATTAGTAGCAGGACCTTGCTCTGTGGAAAACGAAGCCATGATTGTGAAAACAGCCCAAGGGGTCAAGCAAGCTGGAGCTAAATTTTTGCGAGGTGGAGCTTATAAACCTCGGACTTCGCCTTATTCTTTTCAAGGACATGGCGAATGGGCATTAGACTTATTAGCAAAAGCTAAAGAAGTAACAGGCTTGGGCATCATTACCGAAGTCATGGATACTGCGGATATTAGCACCGTGGCTGAAGTTGCCGATATTTTACAAATTGGGGCGAGAAATATGCAAAACTTTTCGCTGCTCAAAAAAGTCGGAGCGCAAAATAAGCCAGTTTTATTAAAACGAGCCATGGCTGCCACTATTGATGATTGGTTAATGGCAGCAGAGTATATTTTAGCAGCAGGTAATTCTAGAGTAATTTTATGCGAACGTGGCATTCGTACCTTTGACCGCAGATATACGCGCAATACCCTAGACATTTCAGCTATCCCAGTACTGCGTTCTCTAACTCATTTGCCGATTATGATCGATCCGAGTCACGGTACAGGTAAAGCCCAATACGTATCTCCTATGGCAAAAGCAGCAGTTGCTGCGGGAGTAGATTCATTGATGATTGAAGTTCATCCTAATCCCGCTGAAGCTCTATCTGATGGTCCTCAGTGTCTTACACCCCATCAGTTCAAACAATTAACTCAAGAAATGTCTGCTTTAACCAAAGCTTTAGGGCGATCGCAGCAACCAGTTATGGCATTATCTTACTAAAAGCCACCAGTAATTAGTCTTACTCCACAGTTAAAAAATTTCACCCCTAATATTATTAGGGGTTTTTTGATAAATTGCTACCGATAAAATTATCAAAATAAAAGCTAAAAAATAAACAACAGATCAAAATATTGTTCATTGCAATTACTGTTAACATTTCGTTATTATTCAAATCGTGACCTAGCAAGTTTATTGCAATATTCAATTAACGAATTGAAAAGCTATTTTATTTAATTGCTTGATTCTACAGTTGGGAAAAAACAATTTTCCTAACTTAACTTTGAGCGTAATTAGGCAATGTGGATATTGATTCTAACTAATAAAGCTCAAATTTATCTGAGTGAAAAGTAAAAGTATTTTGTAATTTTACGGCGAAATTGGTACTTACTCTTTGAGCTTTGAGTTTTGCTTAGTTAGGAAAATAAATCTGCGATAAATGTTTATCTATTCACGAAAGATTACATAGTAAGAAAATAAAAATTTCTTACTCGATCAAAAATTGCTCAAGCTCGGCTTTGAGTGTTCTACTATATATAGTAATTTTGAACTAATTAATACGAGGCGCAAGAGCAATGGATCAAAACAATAACAGTAATTTTGATTTTACCAATCAAGAGAGCGATCCGATGATTGAGAATGAAGCAGCATCAGATCGAGAAGAATACCAGTGGGAATTTGACACTAGTGACTCTGACGAATCAGCTTCAGAAGAAGCACCTGAATACGACTTTAGTGCCTTTGAATCTGAAAATAGCGATTTAGTAAACGGTAACTCCTCTAGTGATGAATCGTCAGCCGAAGCTGGAGGTAATCCCTTTGCTGGCGGAGGTAATCCTTTTGGTGGAGACATGACAGCCGAAGGCGAATCAGGAATGAATACGCCTTGGGATGAATTATTGCAATTTGAAGAGTTTGATAATGTTGGAGACATTTTAGAGTTAGAAGAAAATCCTTTTGCTGGTGGAGGCAATCCTTTTGGTGGAGACATGACAGCCGAAGCTGGAGGTAATCCCTTCGCTGGCGGAGGTAATCCTTTCGGCGGAGATATGACAGCCGAAACTGGTGGTAATCCCTTCGGGAGTAGTTTTAGCGAGGGGATTGATACGGGAGTTGAAAATACCGATAACGGGAATGGTAACAACTTTATTGGTGATGCTACAGGAGAAACTGGTAGTAACAACCAAGCTGACGGTAACGGAAACTGGTATTTTGGCAACGATAACCAAACCAATGGCAATGGTAACTGGTATATAAGTCAAGCCAGCGATCTTCCTGCAAACTTTTCGGAAAATACCATGGATTCTTTCACCGCCAGTCTCTTTACGGGCGATGATAATTCTGTAGGTGGTAATATTCCAGCTTTCGCTGGTGGTGGCACTCCTTCTTTTACAGGTGGGGGTGATTTTGCGGATAATGCTGGTGCTAGCAACAATCAAACTGAAGGAAATGGCAATTGGTATTTTGGCGAAAATAACAATACCAATGGCAACGGTAATTGGGAGTTTGGCAGCGGTAATCAAACTGATGGTAATGCTAACTGGAATCTAGGCGATAGCAACACTATTACAGGTAACGGGAATCGACCTAGTGGTGATGGCAATATGATTACAGGCAATGGTAATCAACCTAGTGGTGACGATAACGAAATTAACGGTAATCGCGTTAGTCCAGAAGCAGATAATCAAAACATTGTCGGAAATGGCGATCGCTATCTCTTAATGGATAGTGATGGCAATATTTTCGTCGTTAGTGACGAATCAAACAGTGATGCTCAATACGAATTTGATTTTGAACTTTTAACTAGTGTTAATGGCGATGAGTCAGAAATAACTTCTTTAGATCAACCCTTTGTCGATAATATATTTTCCCAGTTTATGAGTAGTAATTCTAGTATTAATAACGACGGAGGACAAAATCCTTTTGCTGGCGGTGCATCCTTTGGTGGTGATACCTCTAGTAGCAATATGTCATTTGACTCTAGCAACGATTCAGATGCTATGGATTCTGACAACCAAGACTCCGCACTAGAAGAACAGTTAAGTCAAAGTCCTTTTGGTCGATTGTTAGATATACCTGGTGTTGATGGTGTTGAAGATATTTTTGGTAATTTAGACGCAGGTGGTGGAGAAAATCCCTTTGCTGGTGTTGGGGAGAATCCCTTTGCTGGTGGTGGAGAAAATCCCTTTGCTGGTGGTGGGGAAAATCCCTTTGCTGGTGGTGGGGAGAATCCCTTTGCTGGTGGTGGTGATGAATCTATGCAGTCCCCTTGGGATGAATTATTACAATTTGAAGAGTTCGACAGTGTAGAAGATATTTTAAACGATTCCGATAATGAAAATGCAGCAACTGAATTTAACTTTAGTGAAACTGAAGAATTTTCCGAACTGTTTGCCGAAACTGCTGTAGGTGATTTACTAAATTTCCCAGGAGTAGATGAACCAGGAGATATTTTTGGGACTTTTGGGATTGGTGATGATGCGGATTCAGATAATCTGTTACAAGATTGGAATCCTTTTATCGATGGGAATCCTTTTGTCGTAGGTGATGAAGCTGAAGCCGAACCAGTTTTCAATGCTGATGGAGATCGCTTAGTGGTTGAGAACGAATTTGGTTATCTGATTCAAGACGATGCGGACGAAAGATTATTTCTTAGTACGGATAATACTATCGACGATGGCGATATAGAAGTCTTTGCAAGTGTTTTTCTTGATGACATTGAAGCTACAACATTAGGCAGCAGTAATCCTGTTTCAGACACCAATCCTTTTGCTGATGAAATTGGCGAATTAGGGGCGGGTAGCTTTGAAGATTTAATTGGTAGCAATTCTTTTGGTGGTAATCCTTTGACTACTGATAGCGACTTTACTTAGCTGCTGACAATCGCTTTGAAAACATCTTAGAAAGCCCTGTCTTAAAACGATAGGGTCTTTCTCCCCGAAAACTGATTAGCAGTTGCTAACACTAACAACTGCTATCTAAGCAAACATCGATCGCAACCTAGGAATATGACAAAAAACTCTCTTTCTTCTCCCAAGTTAACTTTAAGTGCCATTAAAAGTCGGGTTACTCCTGCGGTAATTTCCCATAGTAACGGTAAAGCAGACCAGACAATTAGTGTGGCAGAAGCGATCGCCAGTATGTTGGAAGACATCGGGATTAACTGTGCTTTTGGCGTTGCAGGAGGAGCAATGGCAACTCTTTGGGGCGCACTTTCTAATAGTGAGATTCAAGTAATTCACTGTCGTCATGAAGGAGGCGCAGCTTTTGCTGCTACTGAAGCTGCTTTAATCAGCGATCGCCCAGTGGTAATTTTTACGACAGCTGGTCCTGGTATTACCAATGCTCTAACTGGTTTATTTGCTGCTCGTGGTGAAGGAGCGAAAGTAATTCTGTTATCTGCTTGTACCTCTGCACCGCAAAGAGGACGTTGGGCAATTCAAGAAACTAGCGAATTTACTTTACCCCAGGGGGGAATTTTTACCCCTGGGAGGTTGTTTGACTATGCAACTAAGGTCGAGTCATCCCAGCAATTACCCCAAATTTTTCGGTCTTTAGCTCTCGGTTTATCTCGTCCTGGAGGATTTGTGGCTCATTTGAGCATTCCCACAGCAATCCAAACTAGTTCGTTAGCTGATGCTTTACCTGCTCTAAAATTACCTGTTGCACCGATTACGCCTAGTAAAGCTACTATTTCTCGATGTGTAGAGCTACTCTCAGAAGGTAGTTGGGCAATTTGGCTCGGCTATGGTGCTAAAGGTGCAGCAACAGAAATTTTGCAGCTAGCAGAGAGAACAGGTGTAGCCGTAATGTGTTCTCCTAGAGGTAAAGGTATTTTTCCTGAAGCTCATCCCCAATTTATTGGGGTTACAGGATTGGGAGGACACAGTTCGGTAATGACTTATCTGCAAGAACAACCTCCTTTAAGAACTTTAGTTCTCGGAACTCGTCTTGGTGAACCGACTTCTTTTTGGAGTGAGGCGATGATTCCGAGTGAAGGATTGATTCATGTGGATATCGATCCTTTAGTCCCAGGAGTTGCCTATCCTTTTGCCAAAACCTTAGCAGTTTGTGCGGATGTCAAAGCTTTCGTCACCGAACTATTGCAGCAGTTGCCAGAAAATGCCAGACAAAAGCCAATTAATTTTCCCCGTCCCGAATTAGCCGTTACTTACTCTGGTACAAGCGAGTTAGTCAGACCCGAAGTATTAATGGAAGCAATTCAACACCACGTAGTAGAAAAGAGCGATGCCGTAATTTTAGCTGAATCTGGTAATTCCTTTAC
>DAXETX010000023.1:0-26561 GCA_051155735.1 Xenococcaceae cyanobacterium | reverse complement strand
TAGTATCCTTCCCCTTGTTACCCATGTCATTAGATACAAAACTTTACGAAGGCAAAGCCAAAATTCTCTATCAAACCGAAGACCCTCAGATATTGCTCACAGTTTATAAAGATGATGCTACTGCCTTTAATGCTGAGAAAAAAGGTCAAATAGCAGGAAAAGGAGTAATTAACTGTACGATTACTGCTGCTTTATTGCAAATGCTTGAAAAAAAGGGTATTGCCACTCACTATCTTGATTGTCCTCAGCCGAATCAGATGCGAATCAAAGCAGTTAAAATAATTCCTTTAGAAGTAGTAGTCAGAAATATTGCAGCGGGAAGCCTCTGTCGTCAAACAGGATTACCTCAAGGTCAAGTCTTACCTAAGCCTTTAGTCGAATATTATCTTAAGGATGATGCTTTAGGCGATCCCTTACTAACACGCGATCGCTTATTTTTGTTAGACATTGTAACATCAGAACAACTACAAACCCTAGAGGCGATCGCGCTAAAAGTCAATCATTTTCTGCAAGAATTTTTGACTCGTTGTGATATTACCCTAGTAGATTTCAAATTAGAATTTGGTTTTGACTCACAAAACAAGATTTTGCTAGCAGACGAAATCAGCCCTGATACTTGCCGTCTTTGGGACACCACCGAAACCGATCCCAAAGCAAGAGTCATGGATAAAGACCGTTTTCGCCAAGATTTGGGCAACATAGAATCAGCTTATCAAAGAGTCCAGCAAAGAGTTCTCTCAGCCCTAGAAAATTAATCGACTAGGAACATCTGTGGGTTTGATTAGTCTCTATTCCGTGAAATGCCAAGAAACATAAATTTTTCTTGCTGACTCCATTAAATCCCCAAAAACTGTTACAGTATCAATTGCTTCATTTGGTGTGTGGAAGTGCTAGAAAAAAACAACAACCTGAGCGTATCTCCTTATCTAACTATTGTTACAGCATCTCTGGCTTTTAGTATAAGTTGCTCTTTGACAGCCAAAGCTGAAACTGTTTCTACTGTAGTTAATCAAGAATTAACTAGAGAAGAGTCAACCTTTTCCCGCCTTCGGGGGTCAGAAATCAGAATATTATCAGATCATGAGCAGATCGAATTTCAGCCACTAAGCACCGTTCCTTTAGTAGAAACTCAACTTAAGTTAGAAACTTTAACTCTAATTGCTGCTAAAGAAGTTGATTTTGTTAGCCAGGAAAAAACCCCTAAAGTGCTACCGCAGAGACTAGATATCTTGACTGAAGTCAAACAAGATTCCCTAGTAAAAAATCCTAGATCTAGAACCGAATTTGATGTTTCACAATTCACCATTGACTCAGTAAGCAAATCGGAATTTATGGCGGAAGCCTCTAATAAGCCATATCCGATTTTGGTAGTACAAACGCCACAATTACCAGAAACAGAAGTTACACCTTCCCCAGAAACTCCTGATGAAGCGATTCCCTCAGATATCGAGCCAGACACCCCTCCTACTCTCGAAGAAACACCGCCAAATATCACTCCCGAAATTCCACCACCAGTAGATCAAGATACGCCACTACAAACCACACCCGAAACCGAACAACTTCCAGATTTCTCTCAACCCAGCACACCGTCTCAAGAACCTAGACCCCAAGAACCTAGAGTTTTAGTAGCAGAAGTTGCTGTGGTAGGGACAGAAGGCGAACTAGAAGATATTATTTATCAGTCTATTGATACAGAGCCAGGAAGAACTACGACTCGTTCGCAACTCCAAGAAGATGTTAATGCTGTTTATGCTACAGGCTTCTTTCAAAATGTTGAAGTAACTCCAGAAGATACGCCTTTAGGAGTAAGAATTACTTTTGTGGTGACACCTAATCCTGTTTTAAATGAAGTAGCAGTTCAAACCATACCACCAGAAGCAGAGGCGCGAGTTTTACCACCCGAAGTAGTAGCTGAAATATTTCAGGATAGCTACGGCGAAATTCTCAATCTTCGGGAATTGCAAGATGGCATCATTCAAATTAATCAATGGTACTCTGAAAATGGCTATGAACTAGCTCAAGTAGTAGGTGCGCCTGAAGTAAGCCCTGATGGAACAGTGACTCTTGTGGTGGCAGAAGGCGTTATTGAAGATATTCAAGTAAGGTTTTTTGATGAAGAAAACGAACCGATTGAAGGAAAAACCCGTGACTTTATCGTTACTAGAGAAATTCAATTAGAGCCTGGAGATGTATTTAAACGTGATATAGCTCAAAGAGACTTACAAAGAGTCTTTGGACTAGGGATTTTTGAAGATGTCAGACTTTCTTTTAGCCCAGGAGAAGATCCTAGTCAAGTAGTAATTAATGTGGAATTGGTAGAAAGTAGTACTGGCTCGGTGGCTGCTGGTGCTGGTTTTAGTTCTTCTAGTGGTTTGTTTGGTACTGTTAGTTATCAACAGCAGAATTTGGGAGGCAATAATCAAACTCTGGGTGCAGAATTTCAGTTAGGGGAAAGAGAGCTACTGTTTGATGTTAGCTTTACCGATCCTTGGATTGCTGGCGATCCTAACCGTACTTCTTATACCGTTAATGCTTTCCGTCGGCGTTCGATTTCTCTAGTATTTGACGGCGATGATGAAGACATTAGAACTGACGATGGTAATGATAGTCCTAGAGTCGTCAGAACTGGAGGCGGAATTAACTTTACACGTCCTTTGATTGATAACCCTTTTACTAGAGAGGAATGGCAATTATCCGCAGGATTTCAATATCAGCGAGTCGCAATTAAAAATGAAGATGGAGACATCGCGGAAATATCGCGGGAAGAAGATGGCGCAGAAAACTTAGCTTTTAGTGATGATGGAACTGATGATCTGTTTATCTTGCGTTTTGGCGCAACCCGCGATCGCCGTAACAATCGGTTACAACCTACTAGTGGCTCGATCTTGCGTTTAGGCTTAGACCAAACTATTCCCATTGGTTCGGGAAATATCTTTTTAAATCGGGTCAGAGGGAGCTATAGCTATTATCTTCCTGTTAGCTTGATTAATATTACTGAAGGACCGCAAGCTTTAGCTTTTAATGTGCAAGCGGGAACAGTAGTAGGAGATTTGCCACCTTATGAAGCTTTTGTGTTGGGAGGTAGTAACTCTGTACGGGGTTATCCTGAAGGGGAAGTTGGTAGCGGACGCAGTTATGTTCAAGCCACAGCAGAATATCGCTTTCCGATTTTTAGAATTGTCGGTGGTGCGGTATTCTTTGACTATGGTAGTGTGATTGGCACAGATAGCGATGTACCAGGAGAACCTTCGATTAGAAGGGATTTACCTGGAAGTGGTTATGGTTATGGTCTTGGGGTAAGAGTGCAATCGCCTTTAGGACCAATTCGGGTCGATTATGCCATTAATGATGATGGAGATAGTCGCATTCATTTTGGGATTGGAGAAAGATTCTAAAGCGATATGGCAAAAATTCTCAAACAAGCTTTTGAACTTTCAGGAGTCGGGTTACATTCTGGAGTAACCACAACGGTTAGAGTCGTTCCAGAAACAGTCGGTCGAGGCAGATATTTTGTCAGAACTGATTTACCCCACCAACCAATAATTCCTGCTAACCTTGCAGCCGTAAGTCAAACTGTTTTATCTACAGAATTAGCCACAAAAGAAGCTAAAGTCAGAACTGTCGAACATCTTTTAGCAGCATTAGCAGCTAGTGAAATTGATGATGCTCGAATCGAAATCAATGGTGCAGAAGTGCCATTACTCGATGGTTCAGCCCAACTCTGGATTGAAGCTATTACCCGTTCGGGAATTAAACCTGGAACAGCAAAACCGCCAAATTTTGCTTTTTTTAAAAGTACTCCGATTTGGATTCAGGAAAAAGACGCTTTTGTCGTAGCGATTCCTAGCTCAGAAACTCGCTTTACTTATGGTATTGACTTTCCTGAGTATAAGGCGATCGCCAATCAATGGCATAGTTGGCATCCTGCTACAGCAGATTTTGCCACAGAAATTGCTCCTGCTCGCACTTTTGGCTTTGCCGAACAGATCGAACAACTGCAACAAGCAGGTTTAATTAAAGGAGGCAATCTCAATAATGCCTTAGTTTGCAGTCAAACAGGATGGTTAAATCCGCCTTTGCGATTTACTAACGAACCAGCCCGTCATAAACTATTAGATTTAGTAGGAGATATGAGTCTGTTGGGTTCATTGCCTCCTGTACACTTTTTAGCTTATAAAGCGAGTCATCAACTCCATGTTCAATTAGCTCGTACCTTAGCTAACAATTACCAACTTAAATGATTACTAAAATGACCCCTGATTCGGAAACGGTTAACTCTCAAGCTCAAATTCTAACAGTAGAGCAAATTCAACAACTTTTGCCCCATCGCTATCCCTTTGCTTTGGTAGATCGCATTTTAGAGTATGTACCAGGAGAGAGAGCCGTCGGTCTGAAAAATGTTACTTTTAATGAACCGTATTTCCCTGGACATATTCCTGGTCGCCCTTTGATGCCTGGTGTACTACAAATAGAATCTATGGCACAAGTAGGAGGCACAATTTTAATGCAAATACCTGAATTGAAAGGTAAGTTTTTTGCTTTTGCAGGTATTGATAAGGCACGGTTTCGCCGTCCTGTAGTTCCTGGCGATCAATTAATTATGACTGTAGAATTGTTAGCCCTCAAAGGTAATCGCGTTGCGAAAATGCAAGGTAAAGGTGAAGTAGATGGACAACTAGCGGTGCAAGGAGAAATGATGTTTTCCTTGATCGATTAATTTTAATAATTAATAATTAATCGGTCAGCCATAGTAAATCAAGTTAAATGCGTGAGAGTCCCCTAATTCATCCTACTGCCATCGTGCATCCCCAAGCGGAACTTCATTCGACAGTTCAAGTCGCCCCTTATGCAATTATTGGCGCAGACGTAACCATTGGTGCTAATACGACTATCGGTTCTCATGCGGTTATCGCTGGCGTGACTTCCATTGGTACAGATAATCAGATATTTCCTGGTGCTGCTATTGGTTTAGATCCCCAAGACCTCAAGTATCAAGGTGCTAACAGTAAAGTTATTATTGGCGATCGCAATCGCATTAGAGAATATGTCACGATTAATAAGGCAACAAACTCAGGAGAAGCGACAGTAATTGGTAATGATAATTTGCTGATGGCTTATTCTCATGTCGCACACAACTGCATCATCGAACATGAAGTAATCATCGCCAACAATGTAGCGATGGCTGGTCACGTTATTATTGAGTCCCAAGCAGTGATCAGTGGGGTTTTAGGCATTCATCAGTTTGTTCATATTGGGCGCATGGCAATGGTAGGGGGAATGAGTCGGATTAATCGGGATGTCCCGCCTTATCTATTAGTAGAAGGTAATCCCGCTAAAGTGCGATCGCTGAACTTAGTCGGTTTAAAAAGAAAAGGTTTTAGTAACACTGAGATTCAGCAACTCAAAAAAGCTTTCCGCCTATTGTATCGAGAAAATTTGCCTCTAGACAAAGCGATCGCTCAATTAGATTTAATGACTAATAATCCTCATATTCAACATCTTAAGCAGTTTCTCCAAGCTTCTAGTAGTGATGGAAGAAGAGGTTTAATCCCAGGAAATAAATAGTTTAGTTAATGATTAGGGAACAGTTATTAGTTATTTCAAAAAATGTCTCTTAACTCCAAAAGTTACTCTTATCTATCTTTGGCTCTAATTGTATTTGGGGCTTTGGCTAGACTGAGATTATATTTCGATAATCGCTCTTTGTGGTTTGATGAAGCTAGTTTGGCAGTTAATATTGTCAATCGTTCTTATCAAGAATTAATTAATTCTTTAGAGT
Source organism: Xenococcaceae cyanobacterium (assembly GCA_051155735.1). Taxonomy (GTDB): domain Bacteria; phylum Cyanobacteriota; class Cyanobacteriia; order Cyanobacteriales; family Xenococcaceae; genus JASJCP01. Next base: position 20,782 of record DAXETX010000023.1, on the reverse strand, counting down.
ACAATCAAGCTGCGCCTCCTTTGTTTGTCTGGCTTGAGAAATTTGCCGTACAAGTATTTGGTAATAACGAATCTGCTTTAAGATTATTGCCTCTAGTAGCTAGTTTGGTTGCATTGTGGCTCTTTTATCGTTTGGTAAATCAATATATTTCTAATCTAGCTGGACCAATTGCGATCGCGCTATTTGCAACTCTCAGATATATTGTGGATTATTCCTTAGAAGTTAAACCTTACGCCACCGATTTAACGATGGCATTAATTCTTTTTTTAGTTTTAAGTTCGTTATTGGGTAAAGTTCTGCGTTGGCAACAAGTTTTAGTATTGAGCTTTTTAGGCACAGTTGCTATTTGGCTATCTTATCCCAGTATTTTTATCTTGTCGGCAGTAGAATTAGTCGGTTGGCTGCGCAGCGGTGTATCTAAGTTTCAAGCCATCTTGTTAAATCGTCTGCCAATATATTTAACTTGGTTGGTTAGTTTTGGCTTACTTTATTGGTTAAATATTCAGCCGACAATGACCAATGAGACATTAGTTACTTCTTGGTCGCCACGATATCCCAATTCTCCTTTCGATCTTCTGGCTCTACTCAATGAATTAGGGAAATTTTTCTATAAACCTCTGGGTTTTGTCGGAATTAGCGATGGTATTGCGATTTTTGCTTTTATTTGTGGCTGTATTGCTCTTTATCTTCGTCACAAGTCTCATCTATTTCTTTTAATTGCGCCGATGGTGATGACGTTATTTGCCACCTATTTACATAAATATCCCTTTCGCGGACGTTTAATTCTGTTTTTAACGCCATTTGCCATTGCTATTATTGCTGAAGGGATTGCCTTTTTAGTAACCAGAAATCAGTCTCGTTATCTTCAAGTGTTGGGTTGGTTAATTGCCTTAGCTTTATTATTTACCCCTGTAATGCGCACCAATAGGGCGATCGCCAATCCTAGTTCTTTTCAATTCGATCACCTTCGTCCTGCGATCAAGTATTTTCAATCCTATCAGCAATCAGGAGATATTTTGTATATTTTTCCGAATAGTGAACCTGTGGTGCGATATTACGCCGAGAAGTATCAGATTGCCCCTCAAGACTATACTGTAGGGCAAATAAAACTCCCAGAAACTCAAGATGAGATGAGTCCTGAAAAATGGCAACAGTATCAACAAGCAATCGATCAATTTCGGGGTCAATCAAGAGTCTGGTTTTTACTAGCCCGCAGTAGTTCCGAAGAGAGACAATTGTTATTACAAAAGCTAGAGCGAATTGGAACTCAATTAGCGGTTTTCCAACAGCCAGATGTGGTGATTTGTCTCTACGATTTAAGCTAGAGCGAGTTCGGAACTTTAAAACTAAAAATTCCGAACTCTCAATATTTATTTAAGTAATAACAGTTGGTTCGTCTCTTCCTGTATATTGCTGAATCAGCGCAATCTCTTCTGCGAGATCGATCAAAGGTTTTAAAGCTAATTGAGTATCCTGATCGTGCTGACTCGGATCTGGTTCATAACTTTCAAGATAAACTCTTAATGTTGCTCCCTTTGTTCCTGTTCCCGACAAACGAAACACAATCCGTGAGCCGTCAGTAAAGCCAATCCGAATTCCTTGTTTTTGGCTGACGCTGCCATCTATTGGGTCAGTGTAGCTAAAATCATCAGCATATTCTACTTCATATTTGCCAAATTTCTGACCTTTCATCGTACCAACCATGTCCCGTAACCGTTCCATGAGTTCTGTGGCTTTAGCTTTATCTACCTCTTCATAGTCATGACGCGAGTAGTAATTTCGTCCATAAGTCGCCCAATGTTCTTTGACTATTTCTGCTACGGATTTACCAGTAACAGCCAAAATATTCAGCCAAAATAGCACCGCCCAGAGTCCATCTTTTTCCCGAACGTGATTTGAGCCTGTACCAAAACTTTCTTCACCACACAGAGTCACTTTATCAGCATCAAGCAAATTACCAAAAAACTTCCAACCCGTAGGAGTCTCATAACAATCAATGCTTAACTTAGCTGCTACGCGATCTGCTGCTGCACTAGTCGGCATCGAACGCGCCACACCTGCAATACCTGCTCGATAACCAGGAACTAGATGGGCATTGGCTGTTAATACCGCTAAACTATCACTAGGAGTCACAAAGAAATTGTTACCTAAAATCATATTGCGATCGCCATCTCCATCAGAAGCAGCCCCAAAATCGAGTGCATTGTCTCCAAACATAATTTCTACTAGATCGTGAGCATAAACTAAATTGGGGTCGGGGTGTCCACCGCCAAAATCTTCTAGAGGAGTGCCATTTTTTACTGTTCCTGATGCTGCACCCAAACGCTGCTCAAAAATATTGGTTGCATAAGGTCCTGTGACTGCATGAAGTGAGTCTATACACATCCGAAAATCGCTCTTGAGTAACTGGCGAATCTTCTCAAAGTCGAATAAAGATTCCATCAGACGGGCATAGGGTTCTACAGGATCGATCACTTCAATTGCCATTTCTCCCATCCGCAATACTGATAATTTATCTAGGTTGACATCAGAACCGTCAAAGATTTTATAACGCTCAATTTCTTGAGAACGCTGATAAATTGCTTCGGTAACTTTTTCGGGCGCAGGACCACCATTAGTTACATTGTATTTGATGCCAAAATCTCCTTCAGGACCTCCAGGGTTGTGACTAGCCGAAAGAATAATCCCACCAAAGGCTTGATACTGACGAATAATACAAGAAGCAGCAGGAGTGGACATAATTCCCCCCTGACCGACTAACATCCGTCCGACACCGTTAGCTGCTGCTATTTTCAAAATAATTTGGATCGCTTGACGGTTATAGTAGCGACCATCTCCCCCCAAGACAATAGTTTTTCCTTGGTAGTTATCTAAACTATCAAAAATTGATTGGACAAAGTTTTCTAGATAATGGGTTTGTTGAAAGACTGGGACAGATTTCCGCAGTCCTGATGTACCTGGTTTTTGATCGGAAAAAGGAGTAGTGGAAACAGTGCGGATATTCATAAAATTGAGCTTAGAGCCAAAGTTCTACACTTAACATTTATCATTTAACATCGATCGTGGATTAATACATCAGTCTTGAAGCTATTTTCCAATTAACTTCACCATTCCGACACCACTAAAATATAAACCCAACACAGCACCAGCCAAGAGTGACTGAGTTAAAGGGTCAGTAGAAGGAGTTAAAATTGCCCCCATAATTACTGCTCCCAAAACGACAAACCGCCATCCTGAAGCCATCTGATGGGATGAAACAATACCCAAAAATCCGAGAATAAGCTGCACAATCGGAATCTGAAAAGCTAGACCAGTACTAAACATCAACAGCAGTACAAACTCAAAATAGCGGTCAATGGACCAAGATTGCTCTACGACATCGCCACCATAATTAATAAAGAAATTCAGTGCAGCAGGAATCAAAGCAATATAAGCAAAAGTTAATCCAGCAAAGAATAAAATACTAGACCCAAAAACTACTGGCGCTAGTAAGCGTCTTTCTCTTCTAGTTAATCCTGGTAAGACAAACTGAACAATTTGATAGAGAATCAACGGACTAGCCAGCAAAATACCACTATAGCCAGCAACTTTAATTGAAACAAAGAAAAACTCTCCTGGGGCTAATTGCAAAAATTTAACTCCTTTGGCTGGAATCTCTAGTAACTGCACAATGGGTTTGACCATAATAAAACACAGCACAATTCCTCCAACTACTGCAATCAGAGCGTAAAAAATCCGCATCCTTAATTCTTCTAGATGATCGAACAAAGACATCTCTACTTCCCCAGGAAGTTCATCTAGATAAGTATCTGGGTCTTTTTCTTTGATAGTTGTTTCTAAATCAGTTGACGCCATGAACAAATCCGCAAAATAAAATATGGTTAAATTTATTTTATCGGGCAAGTCTGTTCAATAGGCTAAACTGGCAACTAGTGTCATACATAACATTAACCCCTGATTTTTTAAGCCACAATCAATGAGTAATTAATCTGAGGAGCGACCTCAATCTTTACTATACTGAGATGATGCTTAGTGGGTTATGAAACCTTTGATTATTGTTTGTGGATTAGGAAGTACTGGATATAGAATATTAAGCTTACTGCAACGGCAAGGGGCGGAAGTGGTGGGAATAAGCGATCGCCCAATTATGTTACAAAGCCAAGAAAAAGTGATTATTGGTGATGCTCGCTCGCCAGCAATTTTAGTCAAGGCAGGAATTAGAGAGGCTCACACTCTGGTCTTAGCAAAAAACGATGATGCTTTTAATTTAGCAATTTTGACTCAAGCCAAAGTTCTCAATCCGCAAATTCGGATTATAAATCGCCTACTCAATCAAACTCTAGGGGAAAGATTAGACCGGATTTTAATCGAGCATTTTACCATGAGTGTACCAGTCTTAGCTGCGCCAATCTTCACTTTTGCCGCTTTGGGTAGTCAAGCTATCGGACAATTACAGTTATTTAATCACACTTGGCCGATTCATGAAGAAGTGATCGACCGCGATCATCCTTGGTTAGATCAACCTCTAGCCCAACTGTGGGATAATCCAGCGCGGATGCTAATTTATTATTTACCTAAACAGGGCGAAATCGATCTAGTTTCCGCGGTAGTTGCGGGAAAAACTTTACAATTAGGCGATCGCTTGATTGTCGGAACTGAACCGCAATTTCGCCGTAAAAGACGTTTTTGGTGGCAAAAATTGCTAAAAGCAATTACCAATCTACCCCGTTACCAACGTTACACCAGACCAGTAATCTTAGTTACTCTATCTTTACTATTTATGGTGTTTCTCGCCACAGCTATCTATGTTAGTGTCAATTTTAATACTTCTATCGTCGATGCCCTTTACTTTTCGGTGGGGATGATTACTGGGGCTGGGGGACAAGAACAAGTAGCGGAACAATCTCCAGCTGCGATTAAAGTATTTACTGCGGTAATGATGATTGTAGGGGCAGGAGTAATTGGCATTTGCTACGCTTTGATTAATGATTTTGTTTTAGGCAGTCGTCTCAAACAAGCCTGGGATGTGGCGAAATTACCCAAGAATCATCATCATATCGTCTGCGGACTAGGTGGTGTGGGCATTCAAATTGTGCGCCAGCTTCAAAGTCAAGGACATGAAGTAGTGGCGATCGAGTCAGACCATAATAACCGTTTTATTCACTGCGCTCGCTCTCTTGGTGTACCAGTAATTATTGAAGATGCCAGTTTAGCTACGACTCTTAAAGCCGTGAGTAGCGCTAAAGCCCATAGTCTGATTGCGGTTACAAGTAACGACATGGTTAACTTAGAGATTGCCCTTTCGGCTAAAGCGGTAGCACCCTATGTCAAAACTATTGTTCGGAGTCACGACCCGCAGTTTGCCCAATCGGTGCAAGAAGTATTTCAATTCGATCATGTTTTGTCGCCTTTAGAGTTATCAACCTATACATTTGCTGCTGCTGCATTGGGCGGGAGAATTCTCGGTAATGGCATGACCCAAGATTTATTATGGGTAGCGTTAGCAAATCTAATTACTCCCAGACATCCTTTTTGTCAGAAATCGCTGAAAGAAGCAGCGATGAAAGGCGATTTTGTCCCTTTATATCTCGAAAGAAAAGCGCAAATCATTCGGGGTTGGCAACTTTTAGAAATTAGTCTTCAGCCTGAAGATGTTTTGTATCTAACAATTCCTGCCAATCGTTTAGAACAGTTATGGCGAAATCCTCCTTCAGAGGAATTTATCTTTAACTAAAAACATTGTAAGTGTTAAATTGATCGCCCTTATGTTGCCCTTAATCTCATGCTCGACCAAATCTTTATCCCTAACCCTGAAGCAGAACAACCTGCCCCTATACAACCCCGTAAAGGTGTGATTATTGGTGCTGGACAAGTAGGATTAGCCTGTGCTTACTCTTTGTTGATTCAAGATTGTTTTGATGAATTAGTTTTACAAGATATTGCCAGAGAAAAGGTAGTAGGAGAAGTCATGGACTTAGTTCATGGCATGGCTTTTATTGCTCCTACACAACTCAAAGCGGGAACAGTCGCTGATGCAGGAAAAGATGCGGATTTAGTAATTATTACTGCTGGTGCAGCCCAAAAACCAGGAGAAACCCGACTCAACCTAGTCGAAAAAAATGTGGCAATCTTTCGCAAGATTATTACTGATGTGGTGAAGTATTGTCCTGATGCGATTTTACTTATTGTTAGCAATCCTGTGGATATTATGACCTATGTGACTCTGAAATTATCAGGATTTCCCACATCTAGAGTCATTGGTTCGGGGACGGTATTAGACACCTCTCGCTTCAGGTTTCTCTTGGCGAATCAACTGAATATAGATACCCGCAATGTTCATGCTTATATCATCGGCGAACACGGCGACAGTGAAGTTCCTGTGTGGAGTAGTGCTAATGTAGGAGGAGTCAGACTTTTAAATCAAGATTGGGAACAACTTGAGACACCAGAACAAGCTGAATTAGACGGGATTTTTCAGCAGGTCAAAAATGCTGCTTATGAAATCATTAACAAAAAAGGTTATACTTCTTACGCGATCGGTTTAGCGGTAACTGATATTGTTAAGGCTATTTTACGCAGTCAAGAACGTATCCTTACTGTTAGTAGTTTAGTTGACGGTATCTATGGCATTGAAGATGTATGTCTAAGTTTACCTACAGTCGTTAACGAAAGAGGAATTCTTAAAAAAGTTAATATTGCCCTTAGTTCCAGAGAAACAGCACAACTCAAACAATCTGCTGAAGTTTTACACAATATTATTCAACAACTGCAACTTTAAATCTGACTTACTGCGCTATAGGGTTTGACTCCTGCAAAGGTATTTAACAACCGATTTTCTTCCGCCAGGTTCTCTTGAATTAAATTCATCCGCCGTCTCTTATTTTATACTGAGATGCTATGGACTTTCCCATAAATAATTGAGTGAGCATTATACCAAGAAAAACTTTAAGCAATCGTCCAGTCGTAATCGATCTATTTAGTGGTTGTGGCGGGATGGCATTGGGTCTTGAGAGTTGTGGTTTTAATGTAGCAGCCTCAGTGGAAATTGACCCGATTCACTCTTTGGTACATCATTACAATTTTCCCTATAGCGTAACTATTTGTCAGGATATATCTCAAGTATCTAGCCAAGAATTATTAACAGCAATTAATAACCAAGGATTTAAAACTGATATAGATTTGATCGCTGGAGGTTCTCCCTGTCAGGGTTACTCTTATATAGGTCGCAGAGCCTTAGATGATCCACGAAATCAATTAATTTTTGAATATGCCAGAATTGTCTCTGAAATTAAACCAAAATATTTTATTTTTGAGAATGTTCCTGGTATGGCTACAGGCAAACATCAACAGTTTTTAATCAAATTAATTGAAATATTCAAAAAAAATAATTATTCAATAGTACAACCAATCAAAATATTAGATGCTTCTTTATATGGTGCGCCTCAAAAACGAAAAAGGCTGATTCTAATTGGCTATAGAAATGATATGCCTCGACCTAATTATCCTTCTCCTACTCACGGTCATCAGCAAAATTTATTACCTTTAAATACTGTAAGTTGTGCCATATCAGATTTAACTGAAATACCTGTATTTATTGGTAATGATTATGGAGTAAGTGTCGCACAACTCAACTATTCAAATTTTAGAAGTAGTTTTGCTCTTAATCAACAAGGAGAGTACTCTTTGTGTCATCTAAGAAATCAAGATAAAGTGGTTTGGGGACATCTTGGGTCAAGACATACAGAAAAATCTATTCAACGCTTTGCTAAGATAATTCCAGGCAAAAAAGAGCCAATAAGTCGTTTTTTTAAACTAGCTCCTAATGGTATAGCTAATACTTTAAGAGCAGGAACAGCTAGTAATAAAGGAGCTTTTACTGCACCTCGCCCGATTCATTATCAAGTACCTCGTTGTATCAGTATTCGAGAGGCTGCTAGACTTCATACTTTTCCCGATTGGTTTCAGTTTCATCGCACAATATGGCATGGATTTCGCGAAATTGGTAATGCGGTTATTCCTTTATTAGCTAAGTCTGTAGGTACAGAAATAATTAAATGTTTAAATATCGATTTATCAACTCTTGAAATTAAAGAATTAAATTCAATAGATGATTCAATTTTAAGCTATAATATGAAACAAGCTTCAGAGTTTTGGCAAGTTCCCCATGATGTAATTCCGAAAAGAAAAAAATTAAAACAATGAATTGATTAATATTTACCACTCTAAATCACAAAATTCGGCTTTTAATTCTCTTGCCATTAAAGCATTTACCGCTGCTTGTGGCGTAATTTTAGCTTTTAACAAGCGATACACCTGACGGGATATAGGAACAGCGATCGCTTCTCGGTTGGCAATTTGAATCAAAACTTCAGTAGTATTAACTCCTTCGGCTGTACCTTCTAACTCAGCTAAAATCTGAGTCAGAGTTTTGCTTTGGGCTAACCCATAACCAACTTGATAATTACGAGATAAAGGACTATCACAAGTAGCAATTAAATCTCCTAAGCCCGATAGTCCAAAAAAAGTTTCGCCACAAGCACCTAAACAAGTTCCGACTCGAATCATTTCTGGTAAAGCACGAGTTAGTAAAGCAGCTTTGGCATTAGTTCCTAGTTTCATTCCGTCACAGACTCCTGCTGCGATCGCCATAATATTTTTGAGTGTTCCGCCTAGTTCTGTTCCTAAGGGATCGTTGTTGAGATAAACGCGAAATGTCTCTGAAGCAAACATCTCTTGTATAGTTTCAGCCGCGGTTAAATTCTGACTAGCAACAGTAGTAGCTGCTGGTAGTTGTTGGATGATTTCTTTAGCAAGATTTGGACCAGACAAAACTACTACGGGGTTGTTGGGAAAAGCCTGTTGCCACATCTGAGACGGAGTCAAATTAGTTTTTGGGTCTAAACCTTTAGTCGCAGTCACTAAAATTATCTCTGAAGGTATGGTTAAAGCGGTTAACTTGGCAATAGTTGGTCTAACGCCTTGCATCGAAACCGCAGCGAGAATTACTGAAGTGTCTTGAATGATTGAGGCTAAACTTAGTTGGGACTTACGAGAATAAAACCTAACTTCGTGGCCATTACTTCTGGCGATCGCTCCTAATGCCGACCCCCAAATTCCTGAACCTAAAATGGCAATGCTACTAAGCTGATGCACCTGAAAAAACTACCGTTCGACTTGCCAGAATTTTAGCTCTTTCTGAGAAAGCCAGACTTTAATTTTTACGAAGTCACCAGATATCGGGATAATATCTCACCATAACTAAGCCAAAAGGTTCGGAAAACTACACTACCTAAGATAGAGCGTTACCTTGCACTATATATAAAGAAGAGACACACGCACACCCAAGGCAATCGCGCCTCAACAAATTAAATTAGTGTATGTGGTGGTAACACCTAAAAAGTAATTTTAGTTTTGTAGTTAAATTATTGGAGAATTGCTTATATGGCAAAAGTTGTGGGTATAGATTTAGGAACTACTAATTCTTGTGTGGCGGTGATGGAAGGTGGTAAACCCACTGTAATTGCCAACGCCGAGGGTTTTAGAACTACTCCTTCAGTAGTAGCTTATGCTAAAAATGGCGATCGCCTTGTCGGTCAAATTGCCAAACGTCAAGCAGTGATGAACCCTCAAAACACATTTTATTCGGTCAAACGGTTCATCGGACGTAAATTTGAGGAAGTTAATAACGAATCCAAAGAAGTAGCTTATAAAGTACTGCGGGATAGCAATGGCAACGTTAAATTAGAATGTCCTTCGCAAAACAAACAATTTGCTCCTGAAGAAATTTCGGCGCAAGTACTGCGTAAACTAATCGACGATGCGAGTAAATATTTAGGAGAAACTGTTACGCAAGCCGTAATTACCGTTCCTGCTTATTTTAATGACTCCCAGCGCCAAGCTACTAAAGATGCAGGAAAAATTGCAGGGGTAGAAGTTCTGCGGATTATCAACGAACCTACCGCAGCATCTCTCGCTTACGGTTTAGATAAAAAGAGTAACGAAACTATCCTCGTATTTGACTTGGGTGGTGGTACTTTTGACGTTTCGATTCTCGAAGTGGGAGATGGGGTATTTGAGGTATTAGCTACCTCTGGTGACACTCACCTTGGTGGGGACGACTTTGATAAAAAAATTGTTGACCATTTAGCAGAAGAATTTCAGAGAAACGAAGGAATCGAGTTAAGAAAAGACAATCAAGCTTTACAACGCCTCACCGAAGCAGCGGAAAAAGCCAAAATTGAGCTTTCTAGTGCTACTCAAACTGATATTAACCTCCCCTTTATTACAGCGACTCAAGAAGGTCCAAAACACCTCGATATGACTCTAACCAGAGCTAAATTTGAGGAGCTATGTTCCGATCTGATCGACCGTTGTGCTGTTCCGGTAAGACAAGCTCTCAAAGATGCCAAACTTGAGAAAGAAAGCATCGATGAAGTAGTAATGGTTGGTGGTTCGACTCGAATTCCCGCCATTGTCGAACTAGTCAAAAAAGTTTTAGAAAAGGAAGCCAACCAAACAGTTAACCCTGATGAAGTAGTTGCTGTTGGTGCAGCGATTCAAGCTGGAGTATTGGCTGGAGAAGTCAAAGACATTCTGTTACTCGACGTTACTCCCCTATCTTTGGGTGTAGAAACTTTGGGTGGTGTCATGACTAAAATCATTCCTCGCAATACCACTATTCCGACCAAAAAATCTGAAACTTTCTCTACTGCGGTAGATGGTCAAACCAATGTCGAAATTCATGTTCTCCAAGGGGAAAGAGAATTTGCTAAAGACAATAAGAGTTTAGGTACTTTCCGTCTTGATGGCATTCCTCCTGCGCCTCGCGGTGTACCCCAAATTGAAGTTACCTTTGATATCGATGCTAACGGTATCCTCAATGTAACCGCTAAAGATAAAGGTACAGGCAAAGAACAATCAATCAGTATCACTGGCGCTTCGACCCTTCCCGATGAAGAAGTAGATCGCATGGTCCAAGAAGCGGAAAGTAATGCTGCTGCGGATAAAGAACGGCGCGACAAAATTGACCGCAAAAACCAAGCAGACTCCTTGGTCTATCAAGCGGAAAAACAAATCAATGAACTCGGTGACAAAGTTCCCGCAGATGACAAAGCTAAAGCTGAAGGTTTAATTAAAGACCTAAAAGATGCAGTAGCAGCAGAAGATGATGCCAAAATTCAGACAGTAATGCCTGAGTTGCAACAAATACTCTACACTATCGGTAGCAACATCTATCAACAAGCTGGTGGGGCTGAAGCTGGTGCAACTCCTGGTGGTGATGCTGAAGCTGGTGCAACCCCTGGTGGTGATGCTGGTACTAGTGGCGATGATGTGATTGATGCTGAGTTTTCTGAAACTAAATAAATAAATAACCTGAGTTATCAGGGTTAAATTGCCTCAGATAACTCAGGCACAAATCAGTTAAAAGATGGGTATTGCTTCGGCTTTACCCATCTATTTTTTGATCATGACCTCGGAATTATTTAGCATAAAGCGATCGCGTTTTAAAGTAGTAATAGCGACAAAAATGCCAATTATTGCCAGCAATGCCATCGGATAAAAGGCGTAGGTATAAGAACCAAACAAATCGCGAATCCTCCCAGCCGTCAAAGTGCCAATCAGCGCACCTATGCCATAAGCAGTAAAAACCATGCCGTAGTTTTGGGCATAATTTTCAGGACTAAATAAAGTCAAGGTAGCCGTTGGGGCGAGTGCTAGCCATCCTCCCAAACAAAACCAAAACAGACAAAATGCGACTAAATAAGTTATGACCTCTCCTTCTTGGGCATTCATCATCAAAATAGTCGCAATCAAAATTAAAACATAGGAAGCGACTGCGACATAGCGCGGTTGAAAGCGGTCGGTTAACCAGCCAAATAGGGGGCGACTTAACCCATTAAATAAAGCAAACAAAGACACACTACTAGCAGCCAAGGTAGGATCGAGTTTGATAATCTCTTGTGCTACTGGGCTAGAAATGCCAATGGCACTTAAACCAACTAGTGTACCGATCATGTAGCAAACCCATAAACCACGGAAAGAACGCATTTTTAGTAGCGGTGATTGATGGGGTTGCTGACTAACTTCCTGACTTAACACCATCTCCCAGCCTTGGGGTTTCCAGCCATTTGGTGGTAATTTAAGTAGGGTGGCGATCGCTAAAATCAGGATCGTAAAAGCAATTCCTAAAATTAGGAGTGTCTGCCTCACACCAGATAGATCAATCAATTCTTTGGCTAGGGGGGCTGTGATCAAAGGTGATAGACCAAATCCCACAATAGTTAAACCTACTGCAAGTCCCTTTTTATCGGGAAACCAGCGAGCAGCAATTACCATCGGTATGCCATAGGCGATTCCAACTCCTGTCCCCACCATCACCCCATAAGTAAGCACCAACAGAGAAATATTGGTAGCAAAGCTAGAGAGGATATAGCCACTACCCACAATCGCCCCTCCAATCATTGTGGCTCGACGTATCCCAATCCGCTCTAGGTAAAAGCCTGTAACGGGCATAAGAGCAGAATAAAATAGTAAGACAAAGGTATAAGGTAATAAGCTCTCGGTTGCACCTATATCTAATAAGGTTTCTAATGGGGTTCTAAAAATACTCCAAGAATAAACTGTCCCCAAACACAGTAAAACCATCATTCCCAGTGGAATTAACAACCATCTACCCTGTTCTGCGGGTAGCCCAAATAATTTTACATTCTGGTTTTGATTTCCTAAATTCATATCTAATAAATTTCTGATTGATGCCATTACTTACAATAAGCATTTAGCGGATTTCTCAGGTTTAATCTGTTGCTGAAAAACAAAACCACAAGAATGGGAGATTATTTTTTTGCAGGACATAATAATAGCGATCGCCCATAGAAGGCGATCGCTATATCGATGCTTCAGAAATCGCGATAAATTGCTTAAGCTTTAACTGCTTCAGCTTGAGCAGTTTCAGTTGAATGAGGCACTGCATTAGACTTAACAGCGCGGAACATCCCAAATCGGCACAGACCATTACCAAATGCCAGACGCATTAATAGCATAGTCGGAACTTCCCTCAGAGACTTAATCAAACCTGAAAAGCCAAACTTGATGATTCCTTGGGGTCGAATGATTCCTTGCCAAATCGAATCCAGCCAAGAAGGAAGCGTTTCTTGTGTCCAATCTGCGGTTACTACTTCCCCTGCGACTAATCCTGTCTCCGCTATTTGTTCGGAAAAGCCTTCAATACTAGAGAAAGCAGGATGTGACCACTGGTCTAGTAATTGGCGCATTACTGGTTTTTCCCAGAAATTAAGGGGTTTTTGGCGATCATCTCGCTGATTCCAATCAGCGACTACTAAAATACCGCCAGGCTTTAAAACTCGCATCATTTCTTGAGCATACTTGGCTTTATCTGGCATATGAGGACCAGCTTCAATCGACCAAACTACATCGAAACTATTATCAGGAAAAGAAAGTGCTAAGGCATCATCTACCTGAAATTTAGCGGTAACTCCTGAAGGCGTTAACTCTTGAGCGCGTTGAACTTGTTTGGAACTAATAGTAATACCTGTAGCCTCAAATCCATAGTCTTTCGCTAAAATACGGCTACTTCCGCCAATGCCACAGCCAACATCTAAAACAGTAGTACCACGAGGTAGTTTGTCCAAGCCACCCCATTTAACCATTTCATGGACAAAATCAGATTTAGCTGTCAAAAAATCTTTATTCCGTGGTGGCGAACCATAATGACCGAGGTGAATGTGTTCACCCCAGTAAAATTCTAAAATACCGTCTTGTGTCCATTCATCATAGGAATTAGCTACGGTCTCAGAAGATTTATAGCTGCGAGGAGTAATTAAATAAATCGCAATACCAATCACTAGTAATAAAACTAGAAATCCCAGAGCATAATATAAGTACATTAATGAACCCGTAATATTCGTTTACAATGTTGTAATTATGATATCAAGTTTTGAATATCTAAAACTTACGACCCCTACAGAGTTTTTTATTTAAATTAACCAATTTCTTTGAGTAGCGAAATTACCCAAGCTAAGACAATAGTAATCAAGACAAAAATTTCTAGAACTTTAAGTAAAGTAAGAGAGGATAGCCATTGCTTGACTATCCCAATACTGAAATTATTACGCCAACTGGCAAGATGTTTGCGCCACAACGCAGGACTGTCTTGACTGCGAAATTGCCAATCGAGCATCGACAAGATTAAAGGTATTCCTCCCACCTTTGTACTCATTAATAGATGCAGCGCGATACAAGTAACTAAGATTAACCAAGAAATAAGATGGGCATAGTACCAAGTATGATTAAGTTCTCCTTGGGGTAACCACTTTTCGTCCATCATCTTGCCCGAAAAAACCGCAAAAGTTAATGCCAAAACATTCAAAGTATTAACTAAGCGATGCAAAGTGTACCACCAAATAGGATGACCTACTTGAGTCAGTCTCTCAAAACAATCTAGCTGAACTAGTCGCCGTTGACCTTGCTGAAAAGCATAAATGGCAAATAGAGGAAAAATTAATAATGTCCACAAGCCAAATGTCCCATGAATTCCCTCAATTTCGGTGAATTTGGGTAAAGGAATTCTGCCCCAACGTCCATCATAAGTATCGTAAGTCCAAAAAGCCGTAATCATAGCTGCGATCGCAAATAAACCAGTTAAACCGTGAAGCAGACGGAGTAGGAATGGTTGATAAGGCTGAGAAAATTTTGTTGCCATAAAATTTGCTCATTAAAAATTACTTGTGGGTTATTTCCTAGTGTATCGATATTTATCAACACGACTTGGAAGGTTAGGGCGATCGCTAGAAAAATAAACGGCTTCGCCGTAGCTACGAAGCTCCAGAGCTACGATTAAATAGAGTCTTGAACTCAGTAACGCTAAAAGCCAGTTAAATCAAGGCTAAAAGCTAAAAGCTAAAGGCTAAAGGCTAAAAGCTAAAGACTAAAGGCTAAAAGCTTTTTAATCAAGTATTTGATAAGATTTCCAAGTCGTGTCTTAAACTTGTCACCAATGCCTGTCCTCTGATGACTGATAACTGATTACTGTCTCCTATTCCTTGATGATTAATGACGTTTTTGCCGTCTTTTGCGCAATATTGTCTAGTTCTTTAACTACTCTGGTTTTACTAGCTAATAAGTGTTGCCGAATTAATCTCACTGCTGTTTCGGAATCTTTCTTGGCGATCGCCTCATAGACTTGTCGATGTTCTGTCCGAATTTCTAAAACTCTGGGATTGTATTGGGTAGTCTGTACTCTCAGCAATTTCATTTTGTCAAATACTTGATCTAACAGATAAACTAACCATTTATTGCCACTAGTTTCGGCAATTGCTAAGTGAAATTGATAGTCAATCTCTAGCATTTGGGCATTGTTAGCAGCAGTAAAATCTGTTGCTAATAATGTTTCCGCTTTGCTAACCCAATCGCCAATTTCTTGAATTTGGGCTGCTGTTGCTTGTTGACAAACTTCTCTAACGGCTAATTCTTCTAAAGCGATGCGACAGTCATACAGTTGCTGGGCATCTTTAACCGAAATTGTCGCGACGCGAATTCCGCCATTTTTATCGGCGATCGCCAAAGTTTCGCGCTGTAGTTGCTTAATTGCTTCTCTAACAGGAGTTCGACTTACTTGCAGTTTTTTGGCTAATTGAGTTTCAATCAATCTCTCGCCAGGGGCGATTTCGCCAGATAAAATACTGGCACGTAATGCTAAGTAGGTTTGTTCTTGTAAAGATTTAGCTCTTGAAAGCGATCGCAAAGATGAACTCAATTTTAATTTTCCTTACATGACTCAACAAAATTATCTACTATTTTTACCCAATAGTCCGATAAATTGTTTCATTGAATACACTTTGATTGAGAAAAACTTTTTATATTTATTTTTATTGTGTACACCATACACTATTATAACTCTACTTTTAAAATAGTTGCTTTGCAATCAAATTTCAATAAAAAAAATTAAATCTTAAGTTTTAACGGATGCGAAACTCAGCTATTAGATTTAATCATGACTCAGTGTTAAATAAAATTACTCTTTAATTAATCAACATAGAATTTATGGTACAGCCTAATCAACAAATAGCAATAGGAGAAACTTCAAAAAATGCCGAAACTACAGATACCACAACAATTAATTCCGATTTAATTTATGGTTTAAATGCCAAACCTCCGTTTTTAGAAGCAATATTTGTAGCCTTACAGCACGTTTTTGCCTGTTTTGTGGGCATTATTACTCCTGGTTTAATTATCTGTGGAGCTTTAGAAACCGAACCAGCCGACACAACTTTTATTATTAGTATGTCTTTGGTAGTTTCAGGAATCGCTACTTTTATTCAAGTTAGAAAAATTGGACCAGTAGGTTCTGGTTTATTGAGTGTTCAAGGCACAAGTTTTGCTTTTTTAGGACCAATTATTGGCGCAGGATTAGCAGTTAAAGGTGGTGGGGGCAGTGCGACAGATGCTTTAAGTTTAATTTTTGGACTATGTTTTTTTGGCGCATTTGTGGAAATATTTATCAGCCGATTTTTACATCTAGCTAATAAAATTATTACTCCTTTAGTTACGGGAGTAGTTGTTAGTTTAATCGGCTTAACTTTAATTAAAGTTGGTATTACCAGTATGGGTGGTGGTATCGCAGCCCAAAATAATCAAACATTTGGTAATCCTAGCTATTTACTAATTTCTGGTTTGGTTCTAGGGATAATAGTAGCTCTCAATAGCACCAATAATAATTTTTTAAGAATGTCCTCAGTAGTTATTGGCTTAATAGTCGGATATTTAGTTTCGATTCCTGTAGGTTTAGTTGATTTTAGTAATCTAGCTGAATTGCCAGTATTTACCATTCCGATGCCATTTCGTTATGGTTTAGGATTTGATTTTGGCGCATTTATTCCCTTTGCTTTTTTGTACTTAATTACCGCAATTGAGTCCATAGGAGATTTAACTGCAACTTCCGCAATTTCTGGCGAACCAATTGAAGGTCCAATCTATTTTAAAAGAATCAAAGGTGGCGTTTTAGGAGATGGCATTAATTCTATTATTGCTGCAATCTTTAACACCTTTCCCAATACTACGTTTAGTCAAAATAATGGCGTAATTCAACTAACGGGAGTTGGTAGCCGTTATATTGGTTATTTTATCGCCGTAATCTTTTTGATTTTGGGGTTATTCCCCATTGTCGCAGGTATATTTCAAGCTTTACCTCAACCAGTATTAGGTGGAGCAACAATTATTATGTTTGCTACTGTAGCAGTAGCAGGAGTCAAGATACTTTCCTGTGTTAATTTAACTAAAAGAAACTCGATCATTTTGGCTGTATCTTTAGGACTAGGTTTAGGAGTAACTTTTGTCCCTGAAATATTAGAACAGCTACCGCCTTTAGTTAAAAGTATCTTCTCTTCTGGTATTTCTACAGGGGGAATTACCGCTCTATTATTAAATTTAATTTTGCCAGGAAGAGAGTAAAAGATTGTCTTTTGTTGTTTGTTTTTTGTCCTTCTTAGTCTCTAAACTAATAACTAATAACTAAAAAAATGTACGGATTAAAAGCAATTATCATTGGTTCGGGAATGGCAGGATTAGCTGCGGGAATTTCTTTGCGACAAGCAGGATACGACGTAGAAATCTATGAAAAAACTCGCCAACTGCGTCCTGCGGGGGCGGGTATTTCTTTATGGTCGAATGGCATTAAAGTTCTCAACAGATTAGGACTCGGTAAAAAAGTCGCAGCCATTGGTGGACAAATGAATCGGATGGAGTATCGTACCCATCACGGTGAGGTACTAAATGAGATTAATCTTCTACCTTTAGTAGAACAAGTCGGGCAAAAACCTTATCCAGTATCTCGCACTGACTTACAAAATATGATGCTAGAGGCTTTTGGCAAAGAAGATGTGCGTTTAGGAATGCGCTGTGTCAGCGTCGAACAAGATGCCAAAAGTGCCACAGCAATTTTTGAAGATGGTACAACCGCTACAGGCGATGTTTTAATCGGTGCAGATGGGATTCACTCAGTAGTACGGACTTATTTGCTGGGGGAAAAAGTTACCCCTCGTTATGCAGGCTATGTTAACTGGAATGGTCTAGTCGAAGCTAGTTCTGATTTAGCCGAAAATGATGTCTGGGTGATTTATGTTGGGGAGGGCAAAAGAGCCTCAATGATGCCAGTAGGAGACAATCGCTTTTATTTTTTCTTTGGCTGTCCTAAACCCCAAGGCACAAAAGTTGCCCCAAAAGATATTAGAACCGAATTAAGCGAAACCTTTGCTGGATGGGCGCAACCAGTACAGAATTTAATTCAAAAGCTCGACCCAGAACAGGTAAATCGTCTAGAGATTAGCGATATCGACCCTTTACCCCATTTAGTCAAAGGTAGAATTGCTCTAGTAGGAGATTCGGGTCATGCTACTACTCCGACTTTGGGACAAGGGGGTTGTCAAGCGATGGAAGATGCTGAAATCCTCTGTCGTTATTTAGTGACTACTAACATTAGTGTCCCAGATGCGCTAAAACGCTATGAAACTGAAAGAAAAGAACGAGTCGCTAAACTGGTTTTAAAAGCCCGCCAACGTACTGATACGATCTATAACAAAGAACCAAAAGCAACTCAACAATGGTACGAACAATTAAAACAAGAAGAACCAAAAGATGTGACTGATGCTATCTCAAAAATTATTTTGGGAGGACCTTTAGGCTAAACCTTTATCATTGACGGTGTTGGATATTTAGCGATGTGAACCAATATGTCAGGCAAACTCACTACTCATATTTTAGATACGGCTCGCGGTTGTCCAGGTAAAGGGATCATTATCGAGCTTTGGGCAATCTCAGAAAATAGTAACTTAGAACAAAAAACTTTACTAAAAATGGTGACAACCAATCAAGATGGACGCACCGATGAACCTTTATTAGGAGATGGGAAACTAAAAACAGGAGTATATGAATTAGTGTTTCGTGTGGGAAAATACTTTGCTGATTTAGGAGAAAATTTACCAAGTCCAGCTTTTTTAGACTATATTCCCTTGCGTTTTGGCATTGCTGATGCAAATTCTCATTATCATGTTCCCTTACTAGTTTCTCCTTGGTCTTATAGTACTTATCGTGGTAGTTAGCTATATCTATTTTATTGGCTGAGCCAGACTCAGCTACCCGACTTCAACAATTAATTAATCGAAAATCATGTTAGTTACTAAAGAACCAGTATTTCGTAAGTTTTGGTATCCTGTGATTCCTATTAGTGAATTAGCGAATGAGCCAAAGTCTTTTGAATTACTCGAACAACCTCTAGTACTTTGGTTAGATACTAAAGGAAACCCCGCAGCAGTAGAAGATAGATGTTGTCATCGCACGGCAAAACTTTCTTTAGGAAAAGTGGTTGATGGGAATATTTGTTGTGCCTATCATGGCTGGACTTTTGATGCTTCAGGAAGTTGTGTTTGCGTTCCTCAGCATCCAAATCAAGCAATATCTTCTAGTTATCAAGTAAAAGCATACAGTTGCGTAGAAAAATATGGTTATGCTTGGGTTTGTTTAGAAGACTCGATTGCCGATATTCCTGAAATTCCTGAAGCTTCAGACCCCCAATTTCGTCTAATTCCTGAATTCTACGAGACTTGGAATTGTGCAGGATTACGAGTAATGGAAAATGAGTTAGATATGGCTCATCCTACTTTTGTCCATACTACTACTTTTGGTAGTGAAGAACATCCGATTCCTGATTTGATGGAGTTTGAGGAAACAGATTTTGGACTTTATTACAAGAGTGTTTTAGGGGTAATTAATCCCGAAGCGCAACAAAAAAACTTAAAAATGGCAGAAGCACAGACCTTCCGCACCATTGATGGCTACTGGTATTTGCCTTTTACGGTAAAGTTACGGATTAATTATCCTAATGGCAAGGTGCATATTGTGGTAAATACGATGACACCTATTAATGATTCTACTTCTCAGATGGTGCAGTTTTGTCTGCGAAATGATACAGAAGAAGAGACTAAAAGTAGTGATGTGATTGCTTTTGATCGGGCAGTAACTCTAGAGGATAAGCGAATTTTAGAATCTACCGATTACGATGTATCTCTTGATATTAGTCAAGAGCAACACATGATGACGGATAAACCAGGAATTATGATTCGTCGTAAGCTTGCAACTTTGTTAAAGGCGTATGGCTAGAAAAGAATGGCATTTTACTTTAAATTAGGAAGTTTTGTCGGATGCAATATGCTTTAAATGAACTGAACAAAATGAGTCAAGAAGAGTTCACTGCTGTTTTGGGTATTATCTGGGAGCATACTCCAGAAATTGCTGCTACTTGTTGGCTATCTCGTCCTTTTAAAGATGTCGATGCTTTATATCACAGTATGGTTCGGGTAGTAGAAAGTATGAGTGAAGCCAAACAGTTAGTTTTAATTAAGGCACACCCCGATTTAGGTAGCAAAGCGAAGATGGCAGAAGCCTCTGTACAAGAACAAACTGGAGTTGGTTTAGATCGCTTAAATAGTGCCGAATATAATCGTTTTTTATTTTTAAATCAAGCTTACAAAGATAAGTTTGGGTTTCCTTTTATTATTGCGGTGAAAAATCAGACTAAAGAAAGTATTTTAAAGTCTTTTGCTGAGCGATTAAAAAATAGTCAGGAAGAAGAACAAAAAGCTGCGCTCTCACAAATCAAGAAAATTACCTGGTTTCGTTTGAATACATTGATTATTTAAGATCTGTCATTAAGTTATTTACTATTCAACTAACTATTAACCATTAACAAATGACCAGTAAATTAGAACCACCA
>DAXETX010000022.1:0-4005 GCA_051155735.1 Xenococcaceae cyanobacterium | reverse complement strand
CCTGCTTCCTTCGGTGATCTGGCATTCCAGAAAATGCATCTATTATGGCTACTTTATTCATTTTGCCAGCTTAGTTAAACTACCATAATTACTCTACCATTGAGAATGAAATAGCCCTGGTCCGACACGCGAACCGAAGCTGATGATAAATCGGGCAAAATATTAGTGGATAACTTGACAACGACAGGACATTTTTTAGCGGAAAAAACTATCGTTCCCGATAACATCTATCAAATTCGTGCTGTAATATCGAAATGGATTGCCGATAAAACTGTCCAAGTAATCTTAACCACTGGTGGTACGGGAGTTACAGGACGAGATGGTACTCCAGAAGCTATTAAACCTTTACTAGATAAAGAAATCGCAGGTTTTGGCGAAATATTTCGGATGATTTCTTATCAGGAAATTAAAACCTCTACCATTCAGTCTAGAGCTTTGTCTGGGGTAGCTAACGGTACTTATATTTTTTGTCTGCCTGGTTCTAGCGGTGCTTGTCAGACGGGATGGAGTATTATCAAAGACCAACTCGATTCTCGCCATCGTCCTTGTAATTTGGCACAATTGATTCCTAGATTGACGGAGGCTTAGAAATCATAGTAATGATGTTGTATAACAGCCTATAGTTCGCTAATAGATTTAAGAAAATCTTAAATCTAATGTTCGTCCGATGAGGTAAATTAACGAATAGATGTTTAGGGTCAGACCCAAGGTCGGAATTAATGGTTACATTAGAAGATGCCAGAAGAGTAATTAGTGCAGCCGAAAAAAAAGCACTCGAAATTGGTCAACCAATGAATATAGCAGTAGTGGATGGGGGCGGAAATCTGGTAGCCCATGTACGAATGGATGGGGCTTGGATTGGAAGTATCGATATTTCGATTAAAAAAGCGTATACTTCGCGGGCGTTCGATCTGGCGACTAAAGATTTAGCCGAACAGAGTCAATCGGGAGGACAATTTTTTGGTATTCACGCCTCTAACAATGGCAAAATCATGATTTTTGCTGGGGGAATCCCCCTTTACAGTAAGGGACAAGTAGTAGGAGGAATCGGAGTTAGTGGGGGGTCGGGAGAGCAAGACCATGCTGTAGCCGAAGCTGGAGCTGCTCTATTTTAATTCTTGAAAACATCATTAAACATAGAATTGATGCTGCGTTGACTAAGACTCAAAGAAGCATAAATATATGAGCGATCGCACTGTTAACCTCAACCAAACAGAAGCTTTCGCTCAGATTTTGCCCACTACGCCTAACCTATCTAGTTATCAAACTGGCTGGGGTGATTTTTTCTTGGCATATTATCAAGAACATCCTGGTTGTGAGTCGCCTAAATCTTCCTTTCGACAACACGCTTTAGAATTTATCGAACCTGGTTTTGCATCCTCACACGAACGTTATTTAGCAGAACAACATCTTGCCTATACTCTTCAGGGAGGAGAAACTTGCTTTTGTCCAGCTAATACAACTCATTGGACGAAGTGGGATGAGCCATTAAGTTTTACAGTCATAACTTTTGAGTTGAATTTATTTACTCGTGTATCGCAACAAATGTACAATTGCGATCGCCTGGAGTTAATACCTCAATCGCAAGTATTCGATCCCACTATCCAGGGAATTGTCCAAGCCTTAAAAGCAGATTTAGTAGCCAATTGTCCAGCAGGTAGACTTTATGGAGAATCATTCGGTGCATCTCTTGCGGTTCATCTAGTCAAACATTTCTCTGTTATACCTTTAACAAGTAATTATCGTTCAGAAGCTTTCTCTAATAAGAAACAGCAAGAAGTTTTAGATTTTATTGAGGCTTATCTAGACACGGATATTTGCTTGGAAGATTTAGCCAAAATTGTAGGAATTAGTAAATATTATTTCTGTCGTTTATTCAAAAAAGCGATAGGAGTTCCACCTCATCAATATATTGTCAGACGGAGAATCGAACGAGCTAAGAAATTACTCAAATATTCCGATCTAACAACCGTTGAGATCGCTTTAGAATGTGGATTTGCCCATCAAAGTCATCTCAGTCGTCATTTTAAGCGTATTGTTGGTGTTTCTCCCCGTCAGTTTCGCTATAGTTAGCAAGAATGTGTTCGACATTGCAAGTATAGGCAAGAATTGGCTTTTGCTCATCAGTTAATTTCTTTAAACAGGCGATCGACTCAATGAGAAAAAAGCAATGTTAGATAACTTAAATAGCAGCAAGATTGAATTAAACGGAATTCAATATCATGTTCGAGATTCCCAGCAAGGTAAAGAAACTATACTACTACTTCATGGTTGGCCAGATGATAGTACAGTTTGGCGCAAGCAAATACCTGCCTTAAGGTCGGCTGGATACAGAGTTGTTTGTCCAGATTTACCTGGTTATGGTTTGAGCGAAGCACCTTTAGAAACAGAAAGGTGTCAAATAATTAATTTAGTTGAGGATTTAGTAACTTTACTCAAACAACTCAATCTAAAACAAGTTCACTGTATAGCCCATGACTATGGTGCGGTTTTAGGTTGGGAGTTAGCTTCCCAAACAGAATTTTTTAAAACCTATATCGCTATGTCGGTGGGACATTTGGCAGAATTTTTAACTCTATCTTTAGAAACTTTGCAAATTCAATGGCTTTACTTTTTCAATATTCAAGACATTGCGCCCCAACTCTATCGTGCTAACAATGGCTATCTATTCCGTGAAGTTTTACGCTCTCATCCCGATCGCGATCGCCTGGTTAAAAATGCTTTAAAACCAGAAGTATTGGAAAATATGGAAAAATTAGAAAGAGCGAATCCCGTTCCCGAATATCTCTTAGCTGCTTTAAATAAACAATTACCCGAACCAAATCCTATTAATGTTCCAACTTTGGGTATTTGGAGTGAAAAAGACGATTTTCTTTGGGAGTCACAAATGAGCAATTCGAGTAAATATATTTTGTCAGACTGGGAGTATATTCGTATCGATCGAGCAGGACACTGGTTTATGCTCGAACAACCAGACAAGACCAATCAATTGCTTTTGAGTTGGCTACAGAAATACTCCTAACTTTCAATTAAATTACCTTCAAGGAAGATAGTAAACTGTCCTAAACTCTAGGCGATCGCTCTTTAGGATATGCTATTCAAGCAGATACATAATGCGATCGCGAATCAACCAAAACCCTTCCCTAACCTAGATTTAGACCAAATAATCAACTCTCCATCAAGACCCCCAGCAGCTAACTTTTGACCGTCTTGACTCCAAGCCACACAGGAAAAACCACCTCTAGCACCTTCTAATATTTGCCCTAATTTTTTAGCTCCCCTCCACAAGCATAACCAACCATCATCCCCAGCAGAAGCCAGTAATAAACTATGGGGGTTAAACTCCAATGCTTGAATCTTACTATCGTGAAAAGTTAAAATGCGCGCATTCCAATCATCTTCCTCATTAGCTTCTTTTTTCCAAACAGCAATGCTTTCCATACTCGATGCTGCCAGCAAAGGTATATTACTAGATTTTGATTGCGACCAAGTTAGATTGGTAATCTTACCAGGACATCGCATTCCCCAAGGATGATGGTTACCATATTCTAGAAGTGTTATGGTATTATCTAAATTACCAGAAGCAATATATTTACCGTCCCCAGACCAAGCCGTAACAATACTAGCTGAAGGCATATCCATGAGATAGGGGTCATTATCCCAATCTTTAGTAGACCAGATTTTTATGCCCCCATTACCAGATATAGCTATGCTCTCTCCATTCGGTTGCCAAGCTAAATCTAAAACCGAGGAGTTAGCAAAAGGTAAAGTAGTTATAACTGTTTGAGTATCTGCATCCCAGATTTGCACGTCACGCCCAAAACTAAAAGCTAAATGATTACAAGTAGGACTCCAAGCTAGTTTATCGACCCATTTTGGCGCATTGTCTAAGCTCGACTTTATCCAATTAAGCAGCATAAATAGCAATATCCCTCAAACGGTCGAATAGAGGACGAGGGACTTTTATGATGTCAGTAGAATTAGATGACATGGAAAAAGTGCTAG
>DAXETX010000021.1:0-15123 GCA_051155735.1 Xenococcaceae cyanobacterium | reverse complement strand
ATGGTTGATTAAGAAGCCATAATTTTTTTAGAGAAATGTCGTAATGTTAGAAGAATCAGTAGATTATTTAGTAGATTCGGGAGTTCAAGCTCCCTTGATCTTGCTTGTCTTGATCGTTTTAGAAGCAGTTTTATCCGCTGATAATGCGATCGCTCTAGCTGCGATCGCCCAAAATCTGCAAGACCCCAAACTACAGCGTCGCGCCCTTAATATTGGCTTGGTAGGAGCATATCTTTTACGCATTACTCTGATTTTAACTGCCACTTGGATCGTGCAGTTTTGGCAGTTTGAGTTGTTAGGCGCGTTGTATCTTTTGTGGTTAGTCTTTAACTATTTTACTGAAGAAAAATCCGAACCTACTGATGAACATCATCATTTGAGCTTTTCGTCATTGTGGCAAATTATCCCAACTATTGCTGTTACCGATTTGGCTTTTTCTTTAGATAGTGTCACAACGGCGATCGCGATTTCTGAAGATACTTGGCTGATTATTGCTGGCGGAACAATTGGCATTATCACCCTGAGATTTTTAGCAGGATTATTTATTCGTTGGCTAGAAGAATATACTCATCTTGAAGATGCTGGTTTTATCACTGTCGGATTTGTGGGCTTGCGCTTGCTACTGAAAGTATTTTTGCCAGATGCTTTAATTTCTGAGTGGCTCACTGTTGTGGTGATTTTTGTGCTGTTTGTTTGGGGATTTTCTGAGCGTAATCCGGTGAGTAAGTAAACTCAAAATTGCGAGATTTATTCAGAAGCAGGATGAAAATAATGATAAATTTCTGTGGCTAAACTTTCGCCAATTCCAGAAACTTCTTGCAACTGTTTGACTGAGGCTTCGCGAATATAATCTAAAGAATGAAAATGAGCTAGTAGCTGTTTTTGACGGTTAAAACCCAGACCAGGTATCGCATCTAAGCGCGATCGCCTGGTATTTTTTAATCTTTGTTGACGATGAAAACTCACAGCAAAACGGTGGGCTTCATCTCGCACTCGCCTTAATAATTGGATTCCTGGTTGTTCTGAGTTGGTTACTAGGGGAAAAGACTCTCCTGGTAAAAAGAGTTCTTCTCTTTTTTTCGCTAAACTGACAACTTTGACGGCTTCTAACAGGTTCATCTCTTGCAGCACCGTTACTACCGCGGATAGCTGTCCTTTTCCGCCGTCGATCATTACTAAATCGGGAAAATCAGCCTCTTTTTTGGAGTAAGGGGTAAGATTTTGATATTTACGAAATCTGCGTTTAATAACTTCCGCCATGCTAGCAAAATCATCAGAATGACCTATGGCAATTTCAGGGTTTCTGATTTTATAGTGACGATAGTGTTGTTTGGCTGGTATGCCATCAATAAAAACTACTTGAGAGGCTACGGCGTTAGAACCTTGAATATGGGAAATATCGTAACCCTCGATTCGTTTGGCAACTTCTGGTAGATCGAGAATGTTAGCTAAATCTGCTAAAGCTTGGCTATTGCGATCGCTTACTTTTTGAGTTCTGGTAAGTTCGTATTGGGCATTACGTTCCACCATTTCAATTAGTTCCGCCTTAGTTTGTCTTTGAGGCACAACCAAACTAACTTTTTTGCCTTTTTGTTGACTTAGCCACTCGGTTAAAATTTCGGCTTCAGGTAACTCTTGTTGCGCGATAATTTCTGAGGGAATCTCTACCGGCTCGACAGTGCGATAGTGTTCTTCTAAAACTCTTTGTAAAATTGCGCCTGGTGTTCCTGATTGCCCATCGGCAAAAAAACCGAGTCTGCCTACTAGTTTACCCGCCCGAATTTGAAATAACTGAATACAGCAGTGTTTGGCATCTGCTGCTAGGGCGATCGCATCGCGGGAGATGGTATCGTCTGGGAGGGAGACTTTTTGGTCGGCATTCAAGTTTTGCAGTGCGGTAAGGCGATCGCGTAGTTGGGCTGCTTTTTCAAAGTCCAAATTTTCCGCAGCCTGATTCATTTGAGTTTTGAGGCTACTTACCAATTCTTCAGTGCGTCCTTGAAAGACCATGGCTATTTTGTGCATCGTTTGACGATAGGCTTCAGAACTAATTAAACCTTGGCAAACTCCAGGACATTTACCCAGGTCGTAGTTGAGACAGGGGCGGTCTTTAAACAAAGGTTTAGGGCGTTGTCTTAGGGGAAAAGCTTTTTTAATGAGGTGAAGCGTATATCGTAATAAACGAGTATCCACATAAGGACCATAGTAACGGTCTTGGGCATTACTGGCTCTTCTTTTGCGGGTGATAAAAATTCGTGGATAAGCTTCTGACCAAGTAATACAAACATAGGGATATTTCTTATCATCTTTGAGCAACACATTATAGTAAGGTTGATGCTGCTTGATCAGATTTGCTTCTAAGGCTAAAGCTTCAGCTTCAGTGTCGGTAACAATAAACTCGATTTCTGTAACCTGACGCACCATCATCGCAATGCGATCGCTCAATCGCTGGGAGTCACGAAAATAAGAACGGACTCTAGACCTTAGTTTCTTTGATTTGCCAATATAAAGAATATCGCCATTCTTGTCACTCATGAAATAAACCCCAGGTTCAGGAGGAATTTCTTGAAGGCGATTTTCTAACTTTGCGGATTGTCGGATTAAAGCTTGGGTTTGGGTAAAAGTACTCACCAATTTAGCAATAAAAAAATTTACTACTTCTTGATATTTATTATAAATTTTTTGTCTATAGATAAACTCGCGACTCCACACTGCCTCGCTAGGATACGAGTTGCAATCAAGTTTCGCTCCAAAACTTTAGTGTAATCGCGAGTTATTAATTAGTTTTTTCGAGCCGACAAAAGAATCGATCGCCAACTCAAAAACTAAGATTTTACCAAACTCAAAGTTTTCACCTTAAGGATGGAAGAGTAGGTCAGGAAAAAAACGATTAAATTCAATCAAAATCCCAGCGGTAAAGGTGAGTAATGCCATAATCATCACAGGAGCAGTCGAAAGAAACTTTTGTAAATCTGCCATCAAATTGTTCTCCATTAAAACAATAAACTAAAGCCAACTCTTAGCGAGGGGAAATGGGAATATCAGAATCTTTAGCGGTCAAATTACCACTAGCAAATTCGCCAAAAGCGAGTAAAGGCCAAGTAGCAGCAGCAAACATTTTACTGAGCGCTAAAGGTACATTGATGATAATTTCGCTCATTTCAGGATTTTTGTCTTCGCGGACAGCAATTATATAAGAGCGACCAGCCCAACCAATCCAACCTGCAATATAAAGAAAGAGGACACTAGGAATAAAGAAATCACCCACATGAGACCAGCGACCATCGACAATTAGATGAGGATAGCCTTCAGGACCACAAAGAGCTTGACTATAACGTTCTGCCCGTTTCGCACCCGAATCAGGATCATCGGTGGTATTACGGTAGTTTTGGGATTTTTGTTGGAAAGCAGGAGTTTCTGCACAAGGCGTAAGTCCTGCTACATCAGCAGATGCAGCGGGCGCAAAATTGAACCACAGGGTAATTACGAGAATTAAAGCAAACAATCTTCTCATGGATTTGTTTCCTTTTGTTATAGGAGATAATAAGGTTTCTACAAGAGCGTCAAGATTTTTCTTAGACGCCAAAAAAACTTTACTCATTTACATTTAACTTATAAGAGTAAAGCTTCAATCAAGAAATTGATTCTTCTAGATAAACTTATCAAACGATGGCAACAATTTTAGCAATCGAAACAAGTTGTGACGAAACAGCGGTAGCTATTGTAAAGAAACGTCAAGTTTTGAGTAGTATTGTAGCTTCCCAAGTCGATTTACACAGTGTTTATGGGGGAGTTGTTCCCGAATTAGCATCTCGTCAACACCTAGAAGCCATTAACCTTTGTTTGGCTCGTGCTATGGCAGAAGCAGAAGTTACCTGGCAAGAAATAGATGCGATCGCAGCTACCTGCGCTCCTGGTTTAGTGGGGGCTTTGTTAGTAGGCGTAAGTGCTGCTAAAACTTTAGCAATGCTCTATGAGAAACCCTTTTTGGGCGTACATCATTTAGAAGGACATATTTATGCTGCCTATTTGAGCCAAAGCGATTTACAACCGCCAATGATTTGTCTTTTGGTTTCGGGGGGACACACTAGTATGATTCTGGTTCGCGAGAAGTTTCAGTATCAAATGCTAGGAACAACTAGAGATGATGCAGCAGGAGAGGCTTTTGATAAGGTAGCGCGGTTATTAGACTTGGGGTATCCAGGAGGTCCAATTATCGACAAATTAGCTCAATCTGGCGATTCTAATGCCTTTAAGTTACCAGAGGGGCGAATTTCTCTGCCAGAAGGGGGTTATCATCCTTATGATTCTAGTTTTAGCGGTCTAAAAACTGCCGTCTTAAGATTAGTCCAAAAATTACAAACCCAAGGAGATCTTCCTGTTGCCGATCTTGCAGCTAGTTTTCAAGCGACAGTGGCTCAGGCACTAACCAAAAGGACGATTCAATGCGCTCTAGACTCTGGAGTCAAGGTTATTACCGTCGGGGGTGGCGTGGCAGCTAATAGTGGCTTGAGACAACAATTAACTGAAGCTGCACGTCGTCACAATATTCAAGTTTATTTTCCACCGCTTAAATTCTGCACCGATAATGCAGCGATGATTGCTGGGGCTGCTGCGGAACATTATGATCGTGGTCATTATTCTAGTTTGGATTTAGAAGTGCGATCGCGGATGAGTCTCAGCCAAGTGGCACAACTATATTCAGTTTCTGGCGGAAAATGTCCCAATAATTGAAGGCTGAACTCCAATATTTTTAACGACTAACTGATGTAACCAGATATTCCAGACTGCCATCGTTAAAGCGGTCGCGATCGCTGCTCCCTTAATGCCCAACAGGGGAATTAAAATGCCATTAAGTACGAGGTTTAAAATCGCACTACAACCAAAAACATAAGCACATTGGCGATGGTGTCCTGTCATTTGCATCAGGTAGCCAACAGAACCCGCTCCCACATTGACTAACTGTCCTAAAATTAGGATCGTCATCGACCCCCGCGCCGCCACAAACTCACTACCAAACAAACCCAAAACTCTCTCGGCAAAGACAATTAACAGCAGGGCAAGAATTGCGGAAGGATAAAACAACCAACGTGCGACAGTCCTAGTGAGTTTTTTCAAGCCCTGATAATCTTCTTGAGCGTGTAAAGTCGCAAACATTGGAGCAGCGATCGCATTAACCGCAGCCAAGAGAAAATTTACAATACTCGCAGTTTTCAAGGCAGCACTATAAATTCCTACCTGAAACGACCCTAACATCGCTCCCGTCATTAGAATATCGGTTTGAGATAAAACCACTAAAGCGGAATCATTAAACAGCAAGGGTAAGGCAACACCAAACCACTCTTTAGGAGCATAAGTCGGCTTAACCCTCAAACATTGTTGTGGTATTTGCTGCTTAAATAACCATAGCTGAGCCACTAAAACCAAAGCCAAACTCAGACAAGTAATTATTAGAGCGATAGTACTAGAGAGATTTTGACGATAGAAACCGATGCCCAAAATTACCAACAAAGGCAAGATAACCTTAGAGGGAAAATAAGCTAAACTCATTCGCTTAATTCCTCTCGCCATTTCTTGTTGATGTCTGATTAATGCCCAAAGCGGAACTGTAGCGATCCCTAACAACAGCGAAACTAGTGCCAATTCACGATTATGCTTTTGCCAGCTAACCACAATCACTACAGCAATCATGGCAATCAACATACTACTAATCAATACATAACGCCAGCTACCCCAAACTATCCCTCGTAATTTGCCCCAGTCTTCTTGCACCATGTATTCAGGAAGAAACCGCAATAAAGCGTTGGGCAAACCTAAACCAGCCAAAAACCCGATAAAGACACCCAGATTAATCACATAATCATACGCTCCGTATTGAGTTGCTCCTAGCCACCGCGCCAATAACACTTGCATCGTATAAGAAACAGCAATTCCCGACAATTGTAAAATTAGGGCGATCGCAGCACCTTGAAACAAAGAGATGAGCAAGTCCGATTGAGCAGATTTGGGGTTATTTGACATTGCTCATCCTAAGAGATGACGGCGCTCACAAGCCTCCGAATTCGATTCGGGGGACGGCGCGCCTTACTATTACTGTTGCGAAACCTTAAGCTTGACCACAGTAGCTTGACTAGTTTCTCTGGCAACTCTAACTAATAATCCTGCTAATAGGAAGCTAGCAATAATCGAGTTAATGCCATAGCTAAAAAAGGGCAAAGGTAAACCAGTTGTTGGTAAAGAGCCTGTCGCTACTCCAATATTAATTAAAGACTGTCCTACCAAAAACACCATAGCGCCAATTGCTACCAATCTGGGAATACGATTAACACATTTAAAAGCTACCCTCAAAGCAATCGTGCCGTAGATCAAAATCAACAGCAACAGCAATATACAGCCAATAAAGCCAAATTCTTCCGCATAGACGGCAAAAATAAAATCGGTAGTCCGAATTGGTAAATAGGACAGTTTTTGCTGCGATAGCCCTAATCCTAAACCAGACCACCCGCCAGAGGCGATCGCCAATAAACTTTGAATCAACTGATATCCTTTACCATGATAATCTTGCCACGGATCGAGAAAGAAGATAATTCGATCTTTTTGATAGGGTTTAAGGCTGATCACAGCTAAAGCCACACTTCCAAAACTGACCGCTAATAATTGAATCCAGGGTAATTCTGCTGATACGGCAATTAACCCCAAACTCATAGCACATAAACTACTAGTGCTGAGGTCTGGCTGAATTAAAATTCCCAGCAAGACTAAAGCAAAAACTCCTAGCCAAATACTGCGAAATTTGCCAGTTAATTGCTGCCATTTCGCAAAAATGTAGGCTGATTGCATTACCAAAAAAGGTTTAATTAATTCTGACGGTTGTACTGAAACAGAGCCGATGGCAATCCAGCGTTTAGCACCATACACCTCAGTGCCAATTCCAGGAACAGAAGTTAAAAAAATTAACACTAACAATAACAAAATAATCCCAGGGCAAAATTTAAAAGTTTGACGTAAAGGTTGGGAAACAGCAATTCTAAAGCCAATCCAGCCAATTACTACTCCGATTAATTGGCGCAATAAAGTGTAATAACCGTTGTTATGTTCGATCACCCCTTCAGCATAAGAAGCTGATAATAAAGTTATTAGTCCGACAAATAACCAAATACCAGTCAACCAAGATAATAATCTTGCTTCCCATGACCAGTTACTAGATTGAACCTTAATTAGAGGCGATAAACGTTGCCAATATTGTCGCACTTTCTGATTTAGCATTTATCTTGGGTTATTTTTCAGGGTTCTTAATCTGATAGCGAGTTTGTCTTTAGTTAAGCACAATTAAAAAAAGATGTTTATTACCCCCTAAAAATAACAAAAAGAGGTCGAAACAGACCTCTATAATTAAATTTATTTTATTAATAGATTATAGTAAACCAGTATTAGTGCCTTGCTTGCCAGTGGCTAATTCTACCTTGACAATTTTTCCGCCCATTTTCATAATTCTTTGTTGTTCGCGAAACCAGTTATCATAAGGAACAAGTTTAGTAAAGTAAGTATTTTGTAATTCCCTTTGAGTCCGAATTCTTGTCTGACTAGGAACACAAGCAGTAATTTTAAACATACGCATAGGTTGAGCTTCTCCCGAATCTTAATAAAGGTTTATCAGTAGTTTAAATGTCAGCTTGAATTTTAGGCTTTAATTATGTCATCTTGTTGCAGCGTCGGATGACTCATCTACGCAAAAGCTTGGGAGTCAGGAGTCAATACTAGATCGTCACAAAACTTATCTTTGATTTCGCGCTCGTCAGACTAAGCCTATAAGAACCAGCACTCACTCTAGACTTCCCAAACCTCTTGTGTGTGCTATTTTCGACAAATAGCCAACTCTTCTCTTGCTAAATAACTAGCTTAGGCCAGAGCAAATGTAGTCAAAATAAACACCCATTTCTTTACCAGCATCAGCACCAACTAAGCTAGCAGTAACTTCTTTCATTGCTTGAATAGCTTGAACAGTAGAAGCTACGGGTACACCCAAAGAATTATAGGTTTCTTTTAGTCCATTAAGTACACGCTCATCTAGGATCGAGGGATCTCCAGCCAACATAGCGTAAGTAGCATAACGCAGATAGTAGTCGAGGTCACGAATACAAGCTGCATAGCGACGAGTGGTGTACATATTGCCACCAGGACGAGTCACGTCAGAATAGAGCAAAGATTTTGCTACTGCTTCTTTGACGATACCAGCAGCATTGGCACTAATTACACTAGCTGCACGAACTCTTAATTGTCCAGTTTGAAAATAGCTTTTTAGCTTGTCCATAGCAGCACCATCGAGGTACTTACCTTGAACATCAGCAGAATTGATAACGGCGGTAATTGCGTCTTGCATAGTTTTATTTCCTTATCTTACCTAGTCTTAAATGCTTTAACACCGATAAGTTAGTGTGTTTAAGAATTTTTTGACAGCTATGAACATAATCTAGCGGGTCAATGAGTCTTACTGCATTGCTCCGATTACATAATCGAAGTAGGAAGCAGCTTCTGAGGCATCTTCAGTGGACATCATAGAAGTAGCCACGTCTTTCATTTCGCGAACGCTTTGAGCAACTGCACCAATGTCAGTTCCCAAAGACTTGTACATTTCACGAACTCCTACCAGTCCAATTTCCTCAATCGGAGTGACATCACCAGCTACTACACCATAAGTGATCAGACGTAGATAATAGTCCATATCACGCAGACAAGTAGCGGTCATTTCTTCTCCGTAGGCATTACCACCAGGAGAAACTACATCTGGACGCTTTTGGAAAAGTTGATCTCCTGCTTGCTTAACAATCCGCTCACGAGATTCGGTGAGAGTTTGAGCAATGCGGAGACGGCTTTCTCCAGTAGTGACAAATGCTTTGATTCTTTCTAATTCGCCAGGACTCAAGTAACGAGCCTCAGCATCAGCATTCACGATCGATTTCGTGACAATACTCATCGATGAATTCCTCCCAAAAACAATGAAGTCAAGTATGGATGAGTTGGTTTGATTCTTCAACTAAAGAATAGTATCGCAGCTTGTTAAACCAATAAGTCAAAGAAGCGCGTTGCCTTAACAAACCTTTACAAGAAGCTTAGAATAGCAAAAAATATTAAATATATTTAAACTACTACTGAGCAAGTTGAGACTTGTCTTTAGAATCAAGAATCTAGTAGGCAATATTTTGTAACAAAATAGCCCATAGGATTAGAACTGAGAACCAGATTTTTCTCAGTTTTTATTTCCGATTATTTTGAGATTTTATGCCGAATTGATTGCCGAGAATTTCAGCTTCAACTTAAATATTGAGTTTAGCAGGTTCAAAGCTAGGAACTACAATATCAGCATTTTGCTTAGTCAGCTTATTGTAGAGCTTTTCGGTGTTGGGAAAATTAGCTGCAGGTAAAGTAGGGAAACGTCGATAAGGAACGACATCTTCACCAAATACTTGCAAATATTCCATACTGTTGACCATTGCGCCAATAAATGCCCGAATACCTTGAGTCGCTAAGATTTGGTTGTATTTCTGAATTTCTCTTTGGTTAAGTGGCGCACGCCCCAAAAAGTGTTTCGTACCTTGTTCGATTACCTTGGTATTGGGATAAGGTGCATAGAATTCTTTGATGTAAAGTTCGGAGCAGCCTAATCCTTCAATAAATTCTTTCATGTTAATCTCTTGATTGCCTAGCCTACTTTCTAAGGAAGTAAACTGAGCTTGGATCGTGTAAGGATCGAGGTCTCTTTCAAAAACTTGACGATAAGCAGCAGCGATCGCATTTTTGAGAGCAACTTTGTCAAAAGTATTGGTAAGCTTAAAGATTTTAGTTTGTTCTCTTTGAACGCTAACCCCTTGTTTTAGCCTTTGCTTTAGTTCTGGTTGAGTTCGAGTTGCTGGTACACTACCTAATTCAACAAAGCGAGGGGTCTCTTGTTTCTCGACTTTTGCCCCAATACCCGCTTCTAGAGTGCCAGGACGAGTTTTTCGCAATTGCAATCCACCAGGAGTGAGATAACGCTCGTAAGGAACAGTATCTTCACCAAAGGCTTCATTGTATTCTGGACTATCAATCAAAGCATCTACTAAAGCATAAAAACCTTTTTTGGCGCAGATATCAAAGTATTTATTCATCTCTTGACGACCATAGGTAGGACGACCAAGAAGACGGCGATGGATATATTCGACGGATTTGACGACGTATAGTGATGTCCAGTAAAGATTGCGGAAAGTTTCGGATTTAGCAAGGATGCGCACAAACTCTCGAACTGGAATTTCACCATTTTCTAAGCGATTTTCGGCGACTTTTAGTTCTTGACCTTGATAGATATCTCGACCGAATACTTGACGGTAACAAGCCCGAATTAAGGCTTGAGTTGAAGCTTCGGAATATTTAACCCCTAAGCCATTGCTGTTACCTGGTAATTCGTTATTAAGACGAAATACTTTTGCTCCTAAAGAGCCAGGAAATTCACCTCTAGCTTTAGGATTACTATTTTGATTATTAATTGCTGGACCACGATGGATCAACAAGCGTTTAGTATCTTTATTAAAAGGTGCGGGAGAAGCACTAGGATTACGGGTTTCTTTGGGGAAGATTGCGCCAAATTGAATTTCTAGAGGGTCATTACCTGAACCGTAAACGTGTTGGTCTGGTAGTGGCTTATTGTATTTAGCAAAGGTAGTAATAAATTGCGGAATTTTACGAAAAGGTGCGCTGTAATTAAACAGTTCTTGCTGCATTCCCCAATTACGACACTCTTGAGCTTCTTGTCCTAAACCTCGAATATAAGGAACAGTTTCTTCACCAAAGTAATCTGCATATTCTTGAGAATCGACTAAAGCATCTACTAAAGCAGCAAGACCCCCATTAGAGACAATACTAAAGTAATCTTGTACTTCTTCTCTCGAAGACGGTCCACGACCCAAGATATGCCGAAACGCTAGTTCTAACGCTCTACTGTTAATAAAAGGTTCAAAAAACTGTTTGCGATATAAAGGAGATTTACAAAGACGACGGACAAACTCTTTCATCGAGATGTCCCCATTTTTCACCTGGGATTCTAGGTAAGAAATAGATTGACTGTAAGCGCGGGTAATATCTCTTTCAAAAATCTGACGATAAGCTGCTTTGATTACTGCTTGCTTCTCTAAGGTAGAAAGACCAGTTTTCATGACGAATTTCTGTCTTCTTTCTGCTGCATTAAAGTAGCTTTGAGGTAATTTCAACCCTTGAACATCAGAAGAAGGGCGCTGACGCAATTTATCCGAAGGTGTGGGGGCTTTAAACTCAGTTAAAACCACATCAAAATATTGCTTGACAATGGCTTTAGCTTCCTCATCATTACGAAAGTAGTCGGTAGCAGCAGCACGCATCTCTTGCAGTGCCACAATAGTCGCATCTGTTGAGCAAGCATTTTCAATTACTTCTCTTAAGCCTCTAACGTTAACAACTAAAATATTAGGATCGCCTGCGACGATCGCATAGGTAGTGTAACGCAAAAACCAAGATAAGTCCCGCAAGGACTTTTGCATATTGCTCGGACCATAACGAGTGACGTTAATCGGTCGAAATCCAGGCGGAACTGGTCCTGTGCTAGTAAATAGACCTCTTAAGGCACTAAAAATTCCCCCACTACCGCCAGTATTTTTATTTTCGATATAAGTTGCCGTATCTAAAGCAGTCTGTACTGCCCCAGCCATTGCCATTTCTGGCTCATCTTCTGGGGGTTTTTCTAAATAGGAGAGGGGTGAACCCCCAGTAAAGATCCGATTGGCAGCACGGGATACGATGAGATCGGAATTGTTGGTTAAAACTTGTGCGATCGCAAGTCTTTTTGCTCCAGATTTGTAATAAGCTGTTAATTCATTTAGTTCGCCTCGTTCAGGAAAACGGTCTTGCTGTTCTGCTTGCAAGATTGTTGAGACCGCTACTGTTTGATAGAGTTGAGGACGGGCTAATGAACTGCCACCACTTGCCGTTACAGTCATGTGATTTTAAGTATTCTTTTTACTTATAGTTCAGCTTTTAGATTAAAACTTTTCGTGCCATCAAAGGGTGATTGTTAAGAACTATGTACTTATATGAGGGCATCCTCAAATTTGTAACCGACTCCGACCACGGTTTTGATAAAAGTTGGATTAGCACTATCAGGTTCGATTTTCTTGCGGAGTCTTCTCACATGAGTATCGACAACACGCTCATCGCCAAAAAAGTCATTACCCCAAAGTTTATCGATCAGTTGTGTGCGACTCCAAACCCGACCAGGATAACTCATAAAAGTTGCTAATAAATTAAACTCTAATGTGGTTAGGTCGAGAGTTGCGCCGTTATAAGTTGCTAAGTGTTGGTCTAAATCTAAAGTAAAATTTGTCGTGCGATAGATCTGAGCATTTTGTCCGCCATTTCTAAGACTCCGACGTAACAAAGCTCTAACTCTAGCGACTAATTCTCTCGGACTAAACGGTTTGACCAAATAGTCATCTGCACCAGTAGAGAGTCCGATTACTCGGTCTATTTCTTCGCCTCTAGCAGTCAACATGAGAATATAGGGGTCTTTAAGATTGCTTTGTTGGCGAATTCGAGTACAGACTTCTAACCCATCTAAACCAGGAAGCATTAAATCTAAAATAATTACATCGGGTTTTTGCTGCTCAAAAGCTGCTAAAGCAGCAAGCCCATTTTCGGCAATTTGACAAGAAAAATTTTCTCTGGTTAAAGTTTGTTGAATCAGTTGGGCGATTTCTAACTCGTCTTCTACAATCAATATCTTCATTTTGGGTTCTTGCTGCTGCTCAATTACCTCTCTACCTTCATGTAAAATTTAACTCTTTTTTTGGGCAATATAGACTAGACCTTGGTTTTTATAACTATTTCTTTATTGATTACTATTTAGCTTTAGGTCTTGACTCAAGACTTAAACTTAGAGCTTATGAAAATTAACTTTTTCCAAAGTTTACGCTTTCGGATGCCTTTATTAATTGTTGTGGGTATTATGCCTCCAACTATTGCGACTATTATGTGGGTTAGCCAAGATGTCAAAACTCTAATTGAAGAAAAGAGCCAAACTACTTTAGCTTTGGAGGCTCAAGCCTTAGATACTAGTACTTCTAGCTGGGTTGAGAAGAATGTTTTGGCTCTAAACAATTTGAGTCAACAACCTGCTATTCAAAGTTTATCCGCGCCACAACAAGAACCAGTATTAGCAGCATTTACTCAGACTTATCCAGATATTTACTTGGCTCATACTCTCGATACGACTGGAGTTAACATTGCTCGTAGTGATGGTGAAGCTCCTCAAGATTATCGCGATCGCCTGTATTATCAAAATGCGATCACTGATACAGCAATTAATTATCAAACTTTAATCGATCCTACTAGTCAAAAACCATCACTTTGTTTTGCTACTCCCATTAAACAAGAAACAACAATAGCAGGAGTAGCTAGTATTTGTACGCTTCTCGATCGATTGGCTGAACCAGTTGGGGCGATTCGCATTGGTGAAACTGGCTATGGTTTTGTCATTGACAATCTCGGTCAGGTTTTGGCTCATCCTAACCCAAATTTGGCTTCAGAAGAAACTTTAACCAATTTAAGCAACTACCCACCAGTGCAAAATCTGCTGGCAGGAAATGAAGGCTATTATGCTTATACCGATGAGCAGGGTATCGAATGGGTGGCTCATGGTAACTTATTGGCTAATGGCTGGGGCGTTCTGATTTTACAACACCGAGCGGAAGCTTTTGCCCAAAAGTATCACATTCAAAATATCACGACAATTATTGCGGCTCTAGCTTTGGTAGCAGTAGGCGCGTTAACCTGGCTAGTAGCTGATACTTTGATTAAGCCAATTCGTCAGTTAACAACAGCAGCGTTAAATTTTGCCGAAGGGAAACTAGATACAACGATCAATATTGTGCCACAAGATGAGTTGGGTGTTTTGACTCTGTCTTTTAATCAAATGGCGCAACAGTTACAAGAGTCTTTTGCCACCATCGAAGAACGCAGTACTAAATTAGACAACTTATTACAAGACAAACAAGAAGCAGAACAAGCACAAAGAATTGCCAAAGAACAATTACAGCTAGAAGTACAAAAACTGAGAACCCAACTTGAGTCGGTAAGTCAGGGTGATTTAACAATTCCGATTGAAGCTGGCAATAATGAAATTGGGATCTTAGCGCAATATTACGATCAAACTCGGCAAAATTTGCAGCAAATTGTGACTGAGATTAAAAATACGACTCAAGTTGTCACTCAAGCTACTACTGGTAAAGAGAATACTATTGAGCAACTTTCACAAGATACATTACAGCAAACTGAAGAAATTGCTGCTATCTTGAGTCAAGTTCAACGGATGACAGAGTCAGTTCAACTAGTTGCAGCCAATGCCCAAGAAGCGGAAATGAGTATCAAAAAGACGACAGCAATTGTCGAACAAGGGGATGCAACCCTTAACGCTACGGTAGCTAAAATTGTGGCTTTAGGAGAATCGACTACTACAGCTAAAGAACAAGTTCAAAAATTAGGTAAAGCTTCGCGCCGAATTTCTAAAGCGGTGGAGTTGATCCGTAAGATTGCGCTTCAAACTAATGTTTTAGCGGTTAATGCTTCGATTGAAGCTGCTAGGGCTGGTCAAGAAGGTATGGGCTTTAATGTAGTAGCCGAAGAAGTCCAATCACTAGCTGCTGGTTCGGCGAAAACTGCTACAGAAATTGAAAAACTAGTTTTAGAAATCCAGAATGAGACTAATAAAGTGGTCAAAGTGATGGAAAAAAATCATCAAGAAATTTTAGAGGGAAGTCAAGCGATGCAAAAAACACGGGCTTTTTTGCATCAAGTTACGAATGCAAGTTTAGAGGTTGATCGCCTGATTGAAGTGATTACGCGCATGGCAGTAGAACAATCTCAGACTAGTCAAGATGTTACTAATACAATGGTCGGCGTAGCTGCGATCGCTAATAGAACTTGTGATTCAGCAACAGATGTCTCTAATTCTTTTGCTGAATTGTTACAAGTAGCAGCAAAACTGCAAGACAGTATCGGTCAATTTAAGGTTAATTAATTCTAATTGCTTGATATTTATCTCGCTTTGTCTCGATCAAATAATAA
>DAXETX010000020.1:0-15802 GCA_051155735.1 Xenococcaceae cyanobacterium | reverse complement strand
ACAAGGACTATGGCTACAAATTTTCAAAATGTCAATAATATTGCTGGTATTTCTATTACCAATCTAACTTATGGTTCTGCTTGGGGAGACTTTAACGGAGATAGCTTTCTCGATCTTTGGGTTAACAATCACTTTGATAACCCTGGCACTTTATACCTCAATCAGGGCAATGGCACATTTACTGATGTCACAGCCCAAGTTTTTATCTTAGATGAATTGGGACGCGAAGGCTCAAGCAGTACCGATCATCACGGTGCTCAATGGAGCGACTTTGATAATGATGGCGATCAAGATTTACTTCAGCTAGTAGGTTCTGCAACCACAGAACCCAATCTTTTATTTATTAACGACGGTGGCGTCCTGAGAGATGCTGCTCCAGCACTAGGATTAGATTATCCAGAAGCTAGAGCGCAGACTCCGATTTTGGTCGATTTTGACAATGACGGCTTACTCGATTTGATTCATACTAGTACCAAAAGACCAGATGGTCTGACTCCACCAACAGTTTTTCGTCAGACTAGTAATGGTTTTGAAGATGTAGGAGCAACTGTTGCGCCAGCGTTTCAGTTAACTAATAGCAGATTTGGTAACTTAGCAGATATTTCTGGCGATGGCAAATTAGATCTATTGGTTAATGGGACACAATTTATTTACGATCTTACCTCAAACTCATTTACCGACATAACCAGTGCTTTCGGAGGTGGTGCTGGCGGGTCAGATGCAATTACTGCTGACTTTAACGGCGATCTTTTATCAGATGTTTATTTAACCAGAAGAAGTAGAAAAGAACAACTCGGTCAAGTCGATGCTAATAACATAAGAGGCTTTTTTCAAACCAATAGCAACGAGGAAGGGGCTGAATTTAATACCTCTGGCGATGTCACCTTTTCTTTTGCCTATATCGCTGCTAATCAGGTTTTTATTGGCGCGAGTGGGTTTAATCCAGGTAATATCAATGACTTTACCTTATCTCCTAACGATCCTAATGTTCAAGGTATCGCGCCCCGTTCTGAACCAGGAGCTTACATTGGTTATGATTCTAGTTCACAAACTTGGACAATTCTTAACTTTAGTCCTAATAACAGTGAACTGGCGATCGATGTCAGTTCAACTACTTCGATTTCTGGACTTAATGCGATTAATTTTAATCCCGATCCGGTTTTTCCCCCCGATCTTCTATTAATTAATACAGACCAAGGATTGGTCAATCGAACTAATGAAGCAGGAATCGGTAATCTTCGTAATCCTGGTAATAGTGTTACGGCTGGTGACTTTGACAATGATATGGATGTCGATCTTTATATCGTAGCCACAGGTTCAGCACTTAATAGCGAAAATGTTTTCCTCGATAATCAAGGAGATGGCACTTTTATCCCTGTTGCTAATGCAGGAGGTGCAGCAGGCTCTTCTGAGGGACTAGGGGATTCGGTAACAACGGCTGACTACGATCTTGATGGGTTTCTCGACTTATTTATCACCAATGGTTTTGTCGAAGGAACACCATTATTTGGCAATAATGGACCGCATCAGCTACTACGAAATCAAGGCAATAATAATAACTGGCTACAAATCGATCTCGAAGGAGTAGAATCCAATCGCGATGGTATCGGAGCGCAGGTATTCCTGACAGCAGGTGGAGTTACTCAGCTACGGGAACAGTCTGGGGGAATTCATAAGTGGTCACAAAATCAGCAACGGATTCATTTTGGTTTAGCCCAAAATACCCAAGTAGATTTGCTAGAAATTCGCTGGCCTAGTGGTAACGTGCAACAATTAGAAAATATCGCTGCGAATCAGTTAATTTCGATTGTAGAAGCAACCAGCACCCCCCCCAACCCTAACACTCCACCACAAGCAGTAGATGATTCGGCTCTTACCCAACAAAATCAGGCGGTCGCTATTGATGTATTAAACAATGATACCGATGCAGATGGGAATTCTCTAAGTCTTAGCCTCAGTACAGCACCCAGCAATGGTACTGCGGTAATTGATGATAACGGGACGACTAATAATTTTAGCGATGATTCGATCATCTATACGCCAAACACTGATTTTACTGGCAATGACCAATTTATTTATGAAGTCAACGATGGCAACGGTGGTACAGATACGGCTACGGTTTTTGTCACTGTTAATAGTTCAACTCAAGGAATTAATGGTACTGAAGGAAGAGATACTCTTGAAGGGACTAATGAAGCGGATTTGATCAATGGTTTGGGTAATCGAGATGTCTTAAGGGGTAATGGTGGCAACGATACCCTTAACGGTAATGAAGGTAATGATCGGCTTAATGGCGGAATTGATGATGATGTTCTCCATGGTGATTCTGGCAACGATCTACTAATTGGCGCTTTTGGTAACGATACGATAACTGGTGGAACAGGAAGCGATCGCTTTCGTTTGATTCGGATCGACGACAGCATCGATGAAATCACCGATTTTAATCCTGGTGAAGACAGTTTAGAAATTAATGGAGGTAATTTTGGTGGTGGCTTAGTTGATGGAGTTCTTCCTAGTAGTCAGTTTGTCTTGGGAACATCAGCAGTAGATAGTAATGACCGTTTTGTTTACGACCAAAATACTGGAAATTTCTTCTTTGATGTCGATGGAATTGGGGGTAGTGAGCAAGTTCTACTGGCTACACTGTCGAATCAAGCGAATATTAGTGCAGATAACATAGTTATTTTTGGCGGAATAACCGCCCCCGCCAACACTCCACCACAAGCAGTAGATGATTCCGCTCTTACCCAACAAAATCAGGCGATCGCTATTGATGTATTAAACAATGATACCGATGCAGATGGGAATTCTCTAAGTCTTAGCCTCAGTACCGCACCCAGTAATGGTACTGCGGTAGTTGATGATAACGGTACGACTAACAATTTTAGCGATGATTCGATCATCTATACGCCAAACACTGATTTTACTGGTAACGATCAATTTATTTATGAAGTCAACGATGGCAATGGTGGTACAGATACGGCTACGGTTTTTGTCACTGTTAATAGTTCTTCAACTCAAGGAATTAATGGTACTGAAGGGAGAGATACTCTTGAAGGTACTGATGAAGCGGATTTGATCAATGGTTTGGGAGAGCGAGATGTCTTAAGGGGCAATGGTGGCAATGATACCCTTAACGGCAATCAAGGCAATGATAACCTAAATGGGGGATTTAACGATGATATTCTCAATGGCGATTCTGGCAACGATCTACTAATTGGCGCTTTTGGTAACGATACGATAACTGGTGGAACAGGAAGCGATCGCTTTCGTTTGCTTCGGATCGACGACAGCATCGATGAAATCACCGATTTTACCTCTGGCGAAGATACTTTTGAATTTAAGGGGAACAATTTTGGTGGTGGCTTAGTGAATGGAGTTCTTCCTAGTAGTCAGTTTGTTTTGGGAACATCAGCAGTAGAGAGTAATGACCGTTTTGTGTACGATCAAAGTGCAGGAAATCTTTTCTTTGATGTCGATGGCATTGGAGGTAATGAACAAGTTCTACTGGCGACACTATCGAATCAAGCTAATCTTAGTGCCAATGACATAGTTATTTTCTAACTTAAAAGGAGTAAAACTCATGGCTAAAAATTTTGAACTTTGAAAATGTCAACGTTACACCGTCGTTTTACGGCGGTGTAACGTTGACCGCCTTCCGCGGTCAAAAAAAGGCTGAAGACAGAAGGAAAGAAGGCGCGAAGTTTTCTGGTTTGGAATCCGCTTTTACCTCATACCTCGCAGGATGAAGTAATGCGTTCCTTCATACTTCATCCCTCGCAGCTTGAAGGGCGAAGCCCTGGTCAATAATATTGCTGCTGGAGTTTAATTAATGATTTTGAATCGGAGCAAAACAACTGACTTATGATAATGCCCAACTTCTTGATAATCGGTGCAGCTAAAGCTGGAACGACATCCCTGTATAGCTATCTCAAACAACATCCCCAAATTTATATGAGTCCGATTAAAGAACCGCGATTTTTTGCCTTAGAAGGGGAAAAATTAGATTTTCGCGGTCCAACCCAAAGCATCAATCAAACTTCTGTAACTACTTTGGCAGAATACCATCAATTGTTTCAAGAAGTAACCACAGAAACGGCTATTGGCGAAGCATCTACTGTCTATCTTTCCAGTCCCAAAGCACCAGAACGCATTAAGCATCACCTACCCGATGTTAAGTTAATCGCTATTTTAAGAGACCCCTCTGAAAGAGCTTTCTCTAGCTACACACATTTAGTCAGAGATGGCTACGAAACTCTTAGTTTTACTGAAGCTATTGCAGCAGAAGCAATCCGAATTGAGGAAAACTGGCAACCTCTTTGGTACTATCAGAAAAGAGGTTTTTATTATCAACAGTTACAAAGATACTTGGAGCTTTTTAAGCCAGAGCAAATCAAAATTTACCTCTATGAAGACCTAGCAATTGATAGCGCTGCATTAATTCAAGATGTTACTCGCTTCCTTGGAGTAGATGATACTTTTACTCCAGACTCAACTAGAA
Organism: Xenococcaceae cyanobacterium; assembly: GCA_051155735.1. Classification (GTDB taxonomy): domain Bacteria; phylum Cyanobacteriota; class Cyanobacteriia; order Cyanobacteriales; family Xenococcaceae; genus JASJCP01. Next base: position 11,301 of record DAXETX010000020.1, on the reverse strand, counting down.
AGAATGTGTCAGGTATTCCCAAAAATAGATTATTGCAAAACCTTTTGACTAAGAAGAATCCAATTAAATCTGTGCTTAAACCTTTGCTACCTGAACCACTAAGGCAGAGCGTTCTTCAAAGCTTAACAAAAAGCAATCTTGGAGCTAAGCCTACCCTATCATCAGAGATGCGTCAAAAATTAATCGCTATCTACCGAGAAGATATTTTGAAGCTCCAAGATCTGATTCACAGAGATTTATCTCAGTGGTTGATTCCGTAAAATTAGGTAAATTATCGACCACCTTTTTTTAAATAGTGTATTTAAACAGGATTTATCTAAACTTACTTAATACTTACTTTTCTCTTACCATCAAACTTCAAGTAGATACAGGACAATTAATATTGTACTAACGATAGATAGAGAGCAATCTTATTGAAATTATAAACATCTGACGGACAGGATAGATTCTCTCTGACCAATAATTGGGAATTGCTATAACCTTTTTAAATTTTTAATTTAATTAAATAAATGAATCAAACAGTAATTTTTTCGAGAAAAATCTATGGATAAAACTTTAACAAGTATTACTGTCATCGTACCTACTTATCGTCGTCCTGATTATCTAGCTCTTTGTCTAGAAGCATTGAAAAATCAAATTCGTCCTGCCGAGCAGATAATAGTAACAGTAAGAGATACGGATGTTGAAACCTGGAATTTTTTTAAAGAGTATCGCCAGGAGTCTCTACCCTTATGTATCGTAACAGTGAAAGTTACTGGAGTAGTAGCAGCCATGAATGCAGGTCTAGAAGTGGCGCAAGGAGATATCATCACTTTTACTGATGATGATGCAGCACCTCATTCAGATTGGCTAAAAAGAATCGAAGCTCATTTTTTAGCAGATGAGCTTGTTGGTGGTGTCGGTGGTCGTGACATTCTCTATCGAAATGGTCAGTTAATCGAGGGAGAAAAAAAAGTAGTAGGTAAACTACAGTGGTTTGGGCGACCGATTGGTAATCATCATCTAGGTATTGGTGAACCTAGAGAAGTTGACATTCTCAAAGGAGTCAACATGAGTTTTCGTCGCACGGCGATCAACGGGCTAAAGTTTGATCGACGGATGCGAGGTACTGGAGCGCAAGTAGATTTTGAAATCGCTTTTTGTCTTACTCTCAAGGGTTTAGGCTGGAAACTTATCTACGATCCAATGATTCTAGTCGATCATTATACAGCAGTACGTTTTGATGAAGATCAACGCCATCAATTTAACAAAATTGCTTGGACTAATGCAATCCACAATCAAACTTTAGCTTTACTAGAATACTTAAACTCTATAAGACTTGTAGTGTTTTTGGTTTGGCGAGTCTTGATCGGAACTAGAGACGCTAGAGGTTTATTGCAATTATTGCGCTTTTTACCGAGTGAAGGCACATTAGCAGTACAAAAATGGTTAGCATCTATCCAAGGCGCTTGGCAAGGTTGGCAGACTTGGAGTAGAGGCATCAGCCAAAGATAGATCGAAACTATCTCTTAATGATAATTTATGAAGCCGAGAAAAATGCTTGCGAATAAGATCTTGACCAAGGACTTACAACTCAGTTTTCAACCAGCCCTTGCTTGGATCGCAATTCTGGGATTTATCGGATGTTCAGTGCTGTTGATTGCCATAGGTGCTGGGGCAATCCTCAACCTTATTTTTCCCCTGGGAGCTTTTATTGTAGGAGTAATTTTATATTATCGATCGCCTGTTCTTTACATCGGGTTTGCCTTATGGTTGTGTTTTTTATCACCACTGGTTCGGCGTTTAGCAGACTATCGCAGTGGTTTTACCGAGCCAAGTCCAATTCTCCTAGCACCTTATCTAGTGCTACTGGTAACTCTTGTAACTTTTTATCAGCATCTTCCCACAATTCAGCGTCGGGGTGGCTTACCTTTTGTACTCTGTTTTGCTGCTTTATTTTACAGCATTCTTCTGGGATTAGTTCAGGGATCGCTGATTGCTGTCTTTAAGAATTCCTTAGAGTGGTTAACGCCAATTTTGTTTAGTTTCTATTTTTTTGTCAATTGGCGCAATTATCCCTCCTATCGCCAAAATATTCAACGGGTTTTTATCTGGGGTGTGCTGTTAATGGGGGTTTATGGCATATTTCAGTATTTGGTAGCCCCTGAATGGGATCGACTTTGGCTGATCAAAACCGAAATGTTAAGTGCTGGCTATCCCGCACCTTTAGCAATTCGCGTCTGGAGTACCATGAGTGGTCCTTTGGTCTTCGCCGTTGTGATCATGTCTGGTTTAATCTTACTATTTGCCAATCAAGGTCTTTTTCCCCTTGTGGTTTCAGCTGTTGGCTATTTGGCTTTTTTGCTATCTTTGGTCCGCACTGCCTGGTTGGGTTGGTTTTTTGGCGTACTTAGTCTTTTTGCTTCTGTCAAGTCAAAATTTCAGATTCGGTTGATTCTTATTTTTATGGTGATGGCTTTATGCGTTGTCTATTTGACTACTATCGAGCCATTTTCTGAGGTTATTTATTCCCGTTTAGAAACTTTCTCCAATATTGAAAATGATGGAAGTGGACAGGGAAGATTAACATCTTATCAGATATTGTTTAATAATCCTCTAATTACCTTAATCGGATATGGCATCGGAAATGTCCCTGGCGATTTAGCGTGGGACAGTGGCATTTTAATTACAGTTTTCGCCCTCGGCTGGATTGGAACTATTTTATACTTAGCGGGAATGTGCAAACTGATGTTTGAGTTGTTGCGATTTGCTGGAAACAGCCCTGATACATTTGTCAATAGTGCCTCTAGTATCGTTATAAGTTTCTTATTTATGATGCCTTTAGGTTCTGTTCATACAGGTATTCCAGGTGTAATCTTTTGGGGATTTTTGGGTTTAGGCACAGCTGCTAAAAAGTATTATTCCTATCAATATATATCTCGACTTAAATAAATTGGAGCAATAATTTTCTAGTGATATTTTAAAATTATACAAATTAACTATGAGTGTTAAAAACTTACTTTCTAACGAATACTATATCTGTCTAAAAGGCAACCAAAAACCAATTTATTGGGATCTATCAGAGTCAGAGCCAAAAATTAAGATTGACTGTAGTCTTACTTACTTTTCTAGAGTATTTAAGTTTATGGAGCAAAGTTTAGATCTAAAAAATTTAGTGTTTTATCTTACTTGGGAAAATCTTGAGCAACTTCCATCATACGGAGAAAATGTGGTAGCGATAGTACTCGGTGATGAGTGGTGTCGAACACCACAGTATTCTCACAAAATTCGCGCTACTTTCAAATGCTATGGTACTTCTCCGAAATTACTTTGTAATCCTTTTTTGCAACCTACATATGTAAACTTTATAACTTGGGTACACTTTGTAAAAGCTTGGATTGTGGGTTTGCCAGGTAGGTTGAATTATCTATTTCATTTTTATCAAAATCAGTTTTTCGGTACAGACAAAAGATTCCCAGCGATCTACCATATTCCTCTGGGATACTATAACCAGATGGATTTAACAACCAAGGAGCTAGAATCTCGTCCATATGATGTCTTTTTTGCTGGTAGTTTAACCAGAAAACCTGCTACCATTCGTCATCCAGTTAAATTTTTAAGGTTTTTTTGGCGATATTGGTTTTCTCAAAAAAATATTTCTCGCCAAAACTTGCTCCGTTATGTTAATCAATGTCAAGAAAAACACCCTGATTTAAGATTTGAATTATCCCTTAGTAGTGGTTTTGGTGGCAAACAGGGCGGAATAGAGACAGAGAGCTATTCCGAAAAAATGATGAATACTAAAGTATGTCTTGTCCCTAGAGGAACTTCTTTTGAAACATTTCGTTTCTTTGAGGCTTTGAGATATGGCTGTATCCCAGTGACGGAAGCTTTACCTTCAAGCTGGTTTTACGATGGCTCTCCCGATATTAAACTCAAAGATTGGAGTGAACTAGAGGAAGTACTGACCAGGCTATTTGCCAATAAGCATCTCATGCAAGAAAAACATCAAGAATGCTTAAATTGGTGGAAATCCAAATGTTCCGAAGCCGTTGTCGGTAATTATATTGCTGAAAAACTCAATACAACAATCTAATTATCGAGAGAGCTACTTTGACTAAGTTTCTTGAATAATCAGCAGATAGGGATAATCTGTAGCAGTGAGTTCGAGCCAGAGGCTGTCTGACTTGCTGCTTTTAACTTGCGCCTGAATAGTTTTATCTTGGATCGGATCGTAAGCAGTGATAGACGTACCATTAGCTTTAACCCCCTTAATTTCGAGGGTAAATTTTTCGGGTTTAAGAGCCTTGGCAATATCTCGCGTCATCACATAATAGGGAATAACAAATCGTTTTGCGTTCACTTGAAAAGGCAGAAAAGCCAATACATCGCGATCGTATAGATTGGGGTACGCCTTACTACCGTCTCCTTGAAATTGATCGTGATTGTGAGTATCACTAATGGAAACAACTTCTAAAGGTCGAGTTTTTGTGAGGTTTCGGTCGAGTCCCTCGCTCATTTTAGCGACAATACGACTCAGTGTTGCTAGTGCCGGGGAAGTATAGGCAGTATCATCAGCTGGGTAGATACTGTTTTGCTCGGTATAATCGAGAAAGCTCTGCTTGACGATATTAAATCCTAGGTCGCCTCCTTTCTCAGTAGCAACATATAAGTGGACTTGCGTCGCCCCCTTATTCAGATAGAAACAAAAATAACGAGCGGTTGTCTTGGCTTTAACTGCGAGTGCTTCTTCTGCGGTAATTTCGGGATCGATCCGCTTTGGAAAAATATTAACTTCAGTGATCCAGACAGGAACAGGATCGTTGCTGCCTCTAGCGTAACGTCCATGATCGATGCCATTAATTTTCGAGGTAATTGGTCCCATATCACGAATCAGAGTCTCAGTTTTGATGGCTGTAGCCCAATACTCTGGAAATAAGGTGGAATAATTAGGCACAAAAGTGTTTTCTGGGTTTTCTTTTTTACCAAGAGCATTAACTGCTTTACCCCTAGATTCATCTTGTGGATAATTATTGCGATTTCGATAAGGATGTTTACTAATAGCGTTGATTCGCGCTGGCTGTTGAGAAGATGCCGGCCAAGGAATGGTATTAGCAAAACCGTTAGTAATCTTCACTCCTTGAAAATCAGTTGAGTTTGCTTCTACATAGTCGGCGGTTTCTGCAACTAAGTTACGCCAAATACTCTTTTCTTCATAATCATATATATCTTCAGCGTAATACTTATTGATATACAAAAACTTAGAGCCAAATGTCAGTTCATTCCAAATTTCAAGATCGAAGCCTTTGTCAGAACTTTGGGTTGTACCTAAAACTTCAGTAGCAAACTTAGCTACTTTATCTACATAGCTTTTCCATCCTTGCAGCGTCTTTTCATAGTCTTCGCTACCAGGTACAGAGAAAGGACGATATTTGAGCGTTGCCATAGGAACACTTTCTCCGGCATTAATACTCTTGGGTAATGGTTTAGAAAGAGTGACAGTGTTTCCAGAAATATCTGTAATTAAGGCTTCGGCTGCCCAGTAATCGGTTAGGTTAGAAATCCCACTGTAGCCAATTTTAAGACCATTTACATTGTTTAACTGAATTTTTGTATCGCCAGCATTAGCATTGGCTATTAGGGTGCGTTTGAATAATTTAATTGGACAGGGAATGCCTTGGTGAGAGTTTAGTAAAATAAGCGGGCGTATGCCATATTTTTTTAGAGCTAGAAGGTTCGCTCGCGACTTAATATTCCAATAAGTATTAGGATTAAATTTCTCGTCATCATAATTAAACTGATTCCAACCAATATGCACCCGCGATCGCCGAATCCCATGCTTGGCTAGCATTTGTGCGACTAACTCTGGGTTTTCTGGATTGCCAAAGTTGATGCCAGTTCCATCCAGAAATGTTGTAGCTGGTACTGTTTCGAGATAAGCGCGCCAGGGCTGTAGCCAATGGGAGTGAGTGCCAAAAGGAAGATTGGTCAACTTCGCTGGATCGATGTATGGGGTGGATAAAGTTCCCGCAGCGTTGCTTAGACAATTAGTAGTTATAAATAAGGTGACGGCTGCTAGAGTAATTAAGCGAATGAATTTAAGTATTCGCCCCAAAATATGATTGTTATACCTCTTTTCTAAGAACATTTTGCTCAAAATAAAATGTAGTATAACAAAGGTTAATTGTTTAAAAAAAAAAGAATAGTTGTAAATAGGTTTTGGTTCAAATGTAACTAAGGATTACTAAATGCTAAAAACAATCCAAATCGGCTTAGAATGGTTTCCCGAACAAGGAGGCGGTCTTGATCGCTATTATTATGATTGCACTCGCTATTTGCCACAAGTAGGAGTAGCGGTAAAAGGTTTAGTGGCAGGTTCTGCTGCTATTACAGAAAATACTGACGGTAGAGTTCAAGCTTTTGCTGCTTCAAATGTCTCAACTCTCAAGCGTTGGTCTGGTATGAGAAACAGCTTCAAAAAATTAGTTGCACAACAAGAGTTCGATCTGATTGTTTCTCATTTTGCTTTTTATACATTCCCGATCCTTGATTTATTAGAAAATCGTCCTTTAGTCTTTCATTTTCATGGACCTTGGGCATTAGAAAGTGATGCAGAAATCAAACGTCCCATCGCCATTTGGCTAAAAAAACAAATTGAAAAAACTGTTTATCGTCGCTCATCTCAGTTTATTGTTCTGTCGCAAACTTTTCGAGATATTTTACACCAAGAGTATCAAGTACCTCTAGAACAAATTCAGATTATTCCTGGTGGAGTAGATCTCGATCGCTTTAATATCGCTCTTTCTCAGACTGAAGCGCGGACGCAACTTAACTGGCATTTAGATCGACCCATCATATTTTGTGTCCGTCGTTTAGCAAAACGCATGGGGCTAGAAAATTTGATTACCGCCATGGTTCAAGTACGCGATCGCTATCCTGAGATTATGCTTTATGTAGCGGGAAAAGGGGCATTAGCAGCTGTCTTACAAGCTCAAATTAGAGAGTTAGGATTAAAAGATCATGTCAAGTTATTAGGCTATATTCCTGATGAACAACTGCCTTTATGCTATCGCGCTGCCAACTTCTCAGTTGTCCCGACAGTTGCTTTAGAAGGCTTTGGTTTGATTGTTGTTGAATCTTTAGCTGCTGGTACTCCTGTTTTAGGCACGCCTATTGGTGGGATTCCCGAAATTTTGCGTCCTTTTACGACAGATTTAGTTTTTGAGGGAGTTGACTCTCAGCAATTGGCAACAGGAATTATTGAAGCTTTATCAGGCGATCGCCTTTTACCTAGTAGTACCGCTTGTTTAGATTATGTGCGACAAAATTATCCTTGGGAGGCGATCGCCCAAAAAATTAAACTTGTTTATCGAAGTGTTGAGAAATGTTAATTATTGAGATTTTTCAGTAAATTTAACTACTTTTTATTTAATTTCTAACTTTTAAGTTACTTTTTTATAACCTCTCACTCACCTCAAGTTTCGCTACAAAAGTAGTACTATTTCTACAGTAGTTTATTGGATTAGTTTGATATTAATCTACCTTTATACAAAATATACAATTTAAATCAAAAATTGACACAATTTTTAAAATAAATGCGTGAATTATTTGTCCCACAATCGCTTATTTTTTATCAAGTAACTAACAATCAGCTTTATTCTAAAGTTGGCGAAGAAGCAGTTTTGCTCGATTTGGATTCAGGAAATTATTATGGTTTAAATGAAACGGGAAATAGAGTTTGGCAATGGTTGCAACAGCCTAAATCAGTAGTAGAAATTTTAGATAATTTTTTAGAGGAGTATGAAGTAACTCAAGAACAGGCTTATGAGGACCTTCAAGCCCTTTTAAAAAGTCTGTTAGATGCTGGTTTAATCGAGGTAGTAAATCAGAAAACTACCTGAGAGGTTTTAAGTTAGAAATAGTGGCATTGCTCGGCAGCAATAGCAATATACCGGGTAATAAGCTAGTTAGTAATTAATACTCCGCCACGTTGAGTATCAATCTGCATTTTATGTTTTCGGAAGAAACTTGAGACTTTGATACTCCAAATCATCAGAAAAAAGAACTTTCATCCAGACTTGGTTGAGATTAGTTGCAATGCTCTCTAGCTTTTTTGGAGTCGTTTATTTCAAAGTAAATTTATTACCTCTTTTATTTCCTCCGCCGATCATTACCGAATTAGCAACATCGCAATAATTAGGTGTTGAAACTAGTTAAGGCTTATTTTCCAAACTTAGCAAATCGATCTTTATGAGTGGTATTGTCGGGATTCATTATTTAGAAGATAGGCAAGTAGAACCAAAAGCAATTCTAGCAATGTTAGAAGTTTTGGCTCACAGAGGCTCAAATAACGTCGATCTTTGGTGTCGAGGTAATATCGGCTTGGGACATAGAATGCTGTGGACAACGCCTGAGTCTTTGATTGAAAAACTACCTGCAACTAACTTGGCTAAAGACTTAGCGATCACTGCGGATGCCAGAATAGATAATCGCGCAGAACTAATACCCTTACTAGATTTAAATAAGTATCCCTCAGAAACAATTACCGATAGCCAAATTATTTTAGCTGCCTATGAAAAGTGGGGTGAAGCCTGTCCAGAAAAGCTTTTAGGAGATTTTGCTTTTGCTATTTGGCATCAAAAGCAGCAAAAGTTATTTTGCGCTAGAGACCATATGGGCGTTAAACCTTTTTACTATTATTATCAATCTACTCTTGGGTTTCTTTTTGCGTCAGAAATTAAGGCTCTTTTGGTTCAGCCTCAAGTACCGCGCCGTCTTAATGAAGTGCGATTGGGAGATTATTTGGCTTTATCCTTAGAAGATCGAGTTATTACTACTTATCAAGATATTCTGCGCTTACCTCCTGCTCATACTTTGACTGTATCTGAGCAAGGTATAAAAATAAGGTCTTATTGGAAATTAGACCCTAAGCGCGAAATTAAACTAAGTTCTGATGCAGAATATGCTGAGGCGTTTCGCGAAATTTTTACCGAAGCTGTGCGATGTCGTCTGCGTAGTGCTTTTCCTATCGGCTCTCATCTTAGTGGTGGAGTAGATTCTTCGGCAGTAACTTGTGTTGCCAGAGATATCTTAGCCCAAGAAGCGAAACAGCAACTACATACTTTTTCCAATATTTTTGACGCTGTTACTGAATGCGATGAACGGCACTACATTAATCAAGTTCTCAAATCAGGTGATTTGATGCCTCACTATATTCATCCTGACCGCTTTCAGCCTTTTTCTAATCTCCCACAGTTTTGGCAATATGAAGATGAAGCTCTTACAGGTCCTAGTTATTTTTATCCTTGGCTGTTGAGTCAATCTGCTCGGCAAGCTGAGGTAAAAGTAATGTTGACAGGTTTTGATGGAGATAATGTAGTTTGTCATGGTGTGCCACGACTGGGAGAGTTAGCTCGTCAGGGTAAGTGGGATACTTTTATGACAGAAGTGTCAGCCGTCTCTCAGCATTTTGGCGTTTCGGTAAAGTCTTTAGTTGAATATTATGGTTTAGCTCATCTGAAGCATCCTTATAAAAATCGCCGTTGGCTCTCGACACTTCAAGATATTAATCAAATTCATCAAGCTTTTGGGTTTTCTCGAAAACAACTTTTGAGTAATTATTTACTAAAACCCCTGTTGGCAAAATTAGTCAAAAGCAATCAAAGCGCGGAAAGTTCAGCAGTAGATTTACTAGAGCAAAATTTTGCGAAAAGAATTGATCTTGAAGCGCGAATTAAAAAATTCGCTCATTTGGCTCAAGCTTCCGAGATGACGGTTCGAGAGTATCATTATCAAAATTTAACGTCGGGCATCTTAACTTTTATTTTAGAACAGATGGATCGATGTCATGCAGCTTTTGGTATCGAATCGCGCCATCCTTTTATGGATAAACGTCTGATTGAATTCTGTCTGGCTTTACCTTCAGAGCAAAAACTGCATCAAGGTTGGGGACGGGTGGTTTTAAGGCGTGCTTTAGCAGGAATCTTACCCCAAGAAATTCAGTGGCGCAGTGGCAAAACTAGTATGACGCCTAATTTTCTTCATACTACACTCAACCTAGATGGTCAATTGCTTCAGAAGTTAACTCAAGAATCATCTTTAAAACAGCTAGATTCTTATCTCAATACTCAATGCTTTATCGATGCTTATCAAAAAATGATTTCGGAACAAAAAGTCCGAGAGCGAGACAACTTAATAGTTTGGCGGGTCGCTGTTTTGGCTTTGTGGCTAGACCACACAAAACTGTTACCGTAAGTCCAAATTCGAGAAAGAACTCATTTCTTTCTCAACCAATCAAAACCAAACAAAGGAGTTCCTTAATTATGAAAAAAAAATACGTTCAACCTCAATTGTATATTCACGGTTCAGTAGAGCAACTTACTCAGATTGCGGGAAATTCAGGAAGTGGTGATACCCTTTTTTTTAACGGGGTTGCCACTGGATTTGAATCTAATGATTCTAGAGATGTGAATTGTACAGCTAATGGTTGTGACCCCGTATAGATAGTTAATCAATAACTATTTAAAATTGCATTAATTACCAATTAAAAAGCTTAAGGTTTTTGTTCATCGATCGTTATAATTTGGCAAAATCTCGACTTTAAAGCTCAATAAAGTTTGAGATCGCGGTAGATTAGCAAAAAAACTAAGATGAACAATACCTTTCCTCAATAAATTCAAATATACGATCGAGTCTCATGTTTATTTATCGTGCTTATAATTTATGTATTCATTCTCAGTTCCCTCTAGCAGAATTGCGGAATAGTCAGGGTAATGCAGATGTAACAGTACACATTGGTAATTGCCCAGAAAGTCTTTCTACTAAAATCGATCCTAAAAATTGTGTTTTAGGTATCCTAGAAGGAATAGCTAAAGTTTTAATTGAAAATGGTAACAAAATTACTTTAGAACCTTTACCAGGAGTTGACGAAACTTTATTGAGTCCTAGTGTTGTAAATAGCTGTATGGCAGTGATTTTAAGACAACGGGGCTATTTAGTACTTCATGCTAGTAGCGTTGAAATCAATGGGAAAGTAGTTGCTTTTATTGGTAATTCAGGTGCAGGAAAATCCACTTTAGCAGCAGCGTTTGATACTTTAGGATATCGAGTTTTGACTGATGATGTGATGGCAGTTCAACTAAATTCTAATTCGATTCAGGTAATTCCTGCCTATCCTTTAATCAAACTACGATCGCCTTCTTTAGCGGTTTTAGGTTACGAAATATCTCAATCTGTAGCTGAGATCAAAACTAAATTTTTTCATCAGCTAAATCACAATTTTGCTGCTACGCCATTACCACTGGACAAAATTTATGTTCTTAG
>DAXETX010000019.1:0-21370 GCA_051155735.1 Xenococcaceae cyanobacterium | reverse complement strand
GCTGAAGGCATAAAATTAGTCAATAGGACAAGAGATAAAGCTAGGGTTAAGAAAAGATTTAGATAAGTAGGACGTTTCATTTGGACAAAAATATGGTTTACTTAACATAAATTAACAGCTATTGCTTCCTACAACCGTCAGAAATTTATTTTCTTTTTGGCTTGTTACAAGACATCAATTGTCTAAATAGTTTGTTAAGATTGTTGCTCGCAGATAGATAAATAAATATGAGTGTAATTACTGATACGATTGCACCCCACGGTGGCACACTAATTAATCGCATTGTTACAGGAGAAAAACAAGCTGAATTTTTAGCTCAAGCTGACTCTTTACCAAGAGTAAGACTCGATCAAAGAGCTACTTCAGACTTAGTGATGATTGCTATTGGTGGTTTTAGTCCCATCAGTGGTTTTATGGAACAAAAAGACTACCAAAGTGTAGTTGACGATATGCGAATGGCTGATGGTACTCCTTGGTCTATTCCTGTGACTCTTTCTGTTAGCGAAGAAATAGCTGCACCCTTACAAGAAGGTTCTTTAATTCGACTTGATGATCCTGAAGGTAATTTTGTCGGAGTATTAGAACTAACTCAAAAATATACTTATAGTAAAGTTCACGAAGCCGTTAATGTTTATCAGACTGATGAAGATAAACATCCTGGAGTCAAAGTAGTTTATGAGCAAGGAGATGTTAATCTCGCAGGTTCAGTTTGGCTTTTAGAAAGAGCAGAGCATCCACTTTTTCCTGCTTATCAAATCGATCCTGCTGCTTCTAGAGCTATGTTTCGAGAGAAAGGTTGGAAAACTGTGGTCGGGTTTCAAACTCGTAACCCCATCCACCGCGCTCACGAATATATCATTAAATGCGCTTTAGAAATTGTTGATGGTTTATTTTTACATCCTCTAGTGGGCGCGACTAAGAGTGATGATATTCCTGCGGATGTGAGGATGCGTTGCTACGAAATTATGATGGAAAATTACTTTCCGCAAAATCGCGTTATCTTAGCAATTAATCCTTCAGCAATGCGCTATGCTGGACCTCGTGAAGCGATTTTTCACGCTTTAATTCGGAAAAACTACGGTTGTACTCACTTTATTGTCGGTCGCGATCATGCGGGTGTCGGTGACTACTATGGCACTTATGATGCGCAACACATTTTTGATGAGTTTAAACCTGAAGAATTAGGCATTACTCCGCTAAAATTTGAACACGCTTTTTACTGTACTCGTACCGAGCAAATGGCTACTTCTAAAACTAGCCCTGCCAACAAAGAAGAGCGAATTCACTTATCTGGGACTAAAGTTCGAGCCATGCTGCGCGAAGGAACATTACCACCTCCGCAATTTTCTCGTCCTAAAGTAGCAGAAGAGTTAGCTAAAGCCATGAAAATCAAGGCTTAAAGTTTAATTCAAAGCAATATATTTAAAATTTGGTTACAGTTTAATCTAATGAAACTCGTAACCTTTTTTTTGTTTGAACAGCCAACTAACCACTATTCCTGATAACCTGATAGCTGATATCTAAAAGCTAATAGCTGATATGGGAATCGATCGCCGAACTTTTTTGCAACGGGTTGGACTAGTGCTGATTTCTCTAGGAGGATCAGAAGCAGGAATTGCACTACTAGAAAAAAATAAGAGGTTTGCACCCTGGTTACAAGCTTATGGGCAAACTCTCGCACAAGCTACTAATCGGAAGTTAGCTTTATTGGTAGGAATTAATCAATATTCAAAGCAAGAGCAGCTTCATGGTTGTGTAACCGATGTCGAACTTCAAAAAGATTTATTAATTCACCGCTTTGGATTTTTACCCCAAGATATAGTGACTCTAACCGATCGCCAAGCAACGCGGGAAAATATTGAAATGGCTTTTATCGAACATCTCACAGAGCAAGCTCAAGCTAATGATGTCGTAGTCTTTCACTTCAGTGGCTATGGTGGTAGGGTAAAAATGCCTCAGACAATTTTAGGTAAGACTACCACTGACAATTATCAACTAGTAGAAAGTTTAATTCCAGTAGATGGTTTAATTCCTACTAAGGGTAATCCTGCTGCTAATGATTTACTTCAAGATACTCTCTGGGATTTACTGCGATCGCTAAAAACTAGTAAAGTTACGACAGTTTTAGATACAGGTTTTAAACAGACCAAAAGTACTTTACAAGGCAATTTTCGAATTCGTTCTTATGCTGAAATTGCACCGCGCCCTAGTCCAGAAGAAATCGCTTTTCGCGAACAGCTACAGCTTAAGTTAAAAACTCAAGGGGTTAAATTAAACCAGCTTCCTGGCATCATTTTGCGGGCTGCGGAGACGGGACAACCCGCCCTAGAGGGACAATGGCACAATTTTAGTGCTGGCTTATTTACTTATGCCCTGACTCAATATCTTTGGCAAGTGACTCCGACTACCAAAGTTCAGAGTCTTTGGCAGAAAACTTTAGCTAATATCGCCTTAATTACTGATAATCAGCAAAAACCGCAAATACAAGGCAAAAATAGCCCTATTATTACTTATTATCCTCTAGGAAAAAACAACGAAGCAGGAGAAGGACTGATTACAGGAATCGATAGTAAAGGGATGGTAGATTTAAAACTCACAGGAATTCCTCTAGCACTACTCGATAGTTATGGTTTAGAATCTTGTTTTACAGTGATCGATCTGCCCACTACGGTACAATTGCAGTTGCGATCGCGTGAAGGGATTAAAGGTAAAGCCCAAATTCTCAACAGTTCCGAATCGCCTAGTAAAGTGGTTAAGTCAGGACAATTAATTCAAGAGTTGATTCGGGTATTACCCCATAACCAGGGTTTAACTATTGCTTTAGATAACAGTTTAGAAAGAATTGAACGGGTAGATGCGACTAGTGCTTTAGCGAATATTAACCCCGTTAGCAATACAGTAATTGCAGGAGAACAACATGCTGATTGTATTTTGGGCAAAGTTAGCAATCCTCATCCTGAAGCAGCCGATGTTGAGGCTAATACTGCATCTTATGGCTTATTTACCCCTGGGGGAACTCTGATTACGAAAACTATTGGTGTTGCTAATGAAGCAGTAAAATTAGCTGTCAACCGTTTAGAACCCGAATTTCAAACTTTATTAGCGACTAAGTGGTTGCAACTAACGATCAACGATAACTCTTCCCTACTTCCTGTAGAAGCAACTTTGGAATTATCAGAGAAAAAAAGTTCTGGATTATTACAACGCAACACCCGTAATGCTGCTGCTGCTAAAAGTATCCCGATTCAAGAAACTCTGCCGACTATCCCTCAGAACGCACCTTTAAAACTATACTTAACCAATAATGGTGCATCGACCCTTTATAGCGTTTTGATGGAGGTAACTCCTGCTGGTCAAATTACGACTCTTTCGCAAAAAAATTCTGAGCTAGAAACGCCAATTAATTGGGAAATACCAGCTAAAACCAAATTAGTGATTCCCCAAACTAATAATTCTTGGCAATGGAAAACCCCTGAAGCTAAAGGGATTAACCAATTGTACGTAATTGTTACCACTCAACCTTTTAACCAAACTCTGACGCTGCTGTCTCAACAAACTAGCGTTAAGCGCGATCGCTCTTTGATTCTCAATTTGCTTGAACCGCTAAAAGTAGTTCGTGCAGTCTTAGCAGATTTACATCACACTAGCAGGGTAAGTTCCGAAATCATCGGCTCTAGTAGCGAGGTTTATGGTTTGGATAATCGCGCTTGGGCGACTTTTCGTTTAACTTATGAAATTACTTAAGTCATTTAAGTTTTAGCCAATACTTGCCTGTACCGAGTCTCTCACACAAGATACAATAACTGAGGACAATTAGCGAACTTGGAGGATTAATCGATTGGCTACTCGCGTTATTATCGTTCGTCACGGACAAAGTACTTACAATGCAAAGAAGATGATTCAAGGTCGTTGCGATGAATCGATCTTAACCGAAATTGGAATCGCCGATGCGCAAAAAGTAGGTCAAGCTTTAAAAGGCATTAACGCAGACGGCTTTTATTGTAGTCCGCTTCAAAGAGCCAAACAAACCGCAACAATTATCCAGGCTAATTTAGAAAATCCCCCTGAGTTAATTCCTACAGAAAAATTGCTGGAAGTTGATTTACCACTGTGGGAAAAAAAGACCAAACAGGAAGTCGCGACACAATATGCTGCTGATTATAGGATGTGGAAGCAACAGCCTCATCTATTTAAGATGGTTTTAGAAGCTGGTACAGAACACTATCCTGTTTTAGCTTTATACGAACAAGCCAAAGCCTTTTGGCAAGAAATTATTCCGCAATATTCTGGGAAAACTCTGCTAATTACAGCACATAACGGGATTAATCGCTGTTTAATTATGTCGGCAGTCGGTATTGCTCCCGAAAAATATCATTCTATTCAACAATCTAACTGCTGTATTAATGTTCTCAATTTTGCGGGAAATTTTGGTGAGGAGGTACAGATCGAATCTCTCAATCAAACTGCTCATTTAGGCGTTCCCCTTCCTGCACCGCGTCAACCCCATCAAGGACCTCGTTTATTACTGGTGCGTCATGGCGAAACTCAGTGGAATAAAGAATCCCGTTTCCAAGGGATTAGAGATGTTCCCCTTAACGAAAATGGTAAAGCCCAAGGCAGAAAAGTCAGAGAATTTTTAAAGGAGGTCGCTATCGATTTTGCCGTATCTAGCTCGATGGCTCGTCCGAAAGAAACCGCAGAGATTATTTTAGAAGCTCATCCAGGTGTAAGTTTAGCAACAACTCCCGAATTAATCGAAATCTGTCATGGTCTATGGGAAGGTAAATTAGAGTCAGAAATTGAAGCGGAATTTCCTGGATTGTTACAGCAGTGGCAAGATGCGCCCGAAACTGTTCAAATGCCAGAAGGAGAAAATTTACAACAAGTTTGGCAGCGAGCCGTTGCAGCTTGGAATCAAATAGTGACAACTTATAGTAATTCTGAGTCTCCTCCCACGGGAATTGTGGTGGCACATGATGCGATTAATAAAGTTATTATCTGCTATTTACTGGGTTTAAAACCTGAGAATTTCTGGAATATCAAGCAAGGTAATGGTGCAGTCACCGTTATTGACTATCCTGAAGGGGCAGCAGGTAATCCTGTATTGCAAGCAATCAATATTACTACTCATCTCAGTGGCGGAGTGTTGGATCGGACTGCTGCTGGTGCTTTATAAAAAGTAGCAAGTTGTAATTTGGTTCTTGATTGACTAATCCCTAACGTTGTCGTTAAGAAAAGTTAAGATAAATGAGAAATCACCATATTTACTTAGCTGAAAATTCCTAGTGAGTGTTTTACGGTCTCTTAAACCCCAAACTAAAAGCAATCTAGTTATCTTATTTATTACAGGATTACTCTTTTGGGTGAGTATTACTAGTTTACTGCCGACTTTACCTGCATATATTCAAGATGTAGGAGCTACTACCCAGCAAGTAGGTTTTGTCATGGGTTGTTTTGCTATTGGGTTACTCTGTTCTCGTACTTGGTTAGGAAGATTGGCAGATAGTCATAGTCGCAAGCTAGTGATTTTAATTGGTTCGATAGTAGCTGGTACTGCTCCTATTGGCTATAGTTTGGTACAGACTGTACCAGGACTAGCAGCAATGAGAGCTTTTCACGGTATTAGTATTGCTGCTTTTACTATTGGTTATAGTGCTTTAGCCACAGATTTAGCTCCTAGAGAACATCGCGGTAAGATTATTGGTTATATGAATCTAGCAGTTCCTGTCGGCATGGGCATTGGTCCTGCTTTAGGCGGATTTTTGCAAGTAAGTTTTGGTTATCAAGGATTATTTGCCGTTGCTACGAGTTGCGGAATTTTGGCTCTAATTTTAGGCAGTCGGTTGCGAGAGCAAAGACAGCGAGCCGTAATCAATAGTTATACTCAAGGTGAGACACTAAATAACAGCATCACTACAGCGCCAGAAACAACCCGTAGTTTTCGGGAGTTAACCCACAATTCCGCATTAATGATTCCTGCGCTAGTTTTATTTTTAATCGGTTCGGTATTTGGCACACTGGTAGCCTTTTTGCCTTTATTCGTCAGAGAATTAGCCTTGAGTTTTAACATCGGCTTATTTTACACCACAATTGCGATCGCCAGTTTTTCGGTGCGTTTGGTTGTCGGACAAGTCGCGGACCGTTATGGGAGGGGTATTTTAATTAGTCTGAGTCTGGTTTTCTATATTATTGCGATGCTGCTGTTAGCTAGAGCAGATAATGTAGCGATGCTGTTACTGGCAGCTATTACTGAAGGCTGTGGGGCGGGGATATTAATTCCGACAATTTTAGCTTTAATCAGCGATCGCTCTTATGACAACGAACGGGGGAGAGTCTATGCCCTCTGTTTGGGTGGCTTTGATGTGGGCATTGCTTTAGGCGGTCCAATTTTAGGTTTATTAGCCACTAGTCTGGGTTATTCGGGGTTATTTACCCTAGCAACTATCTTAGCTGCCATCGCTCTAATCGTTTTTCTGACTCATTCTAGCAAGGGTTTATCTCACTCAATTCGCTTTGCCCTAGGACAAGAAAAAGATGTTTATGCAGTAGATTAAGCTAATTAATCAACTATTAATACAACTATTAATAATTAATCGTTTTTAGTAGGACGGAAAGGATTTAAAAAATTTAGTAAAGGATTAATATTGCGAGTTTGTACCCAAAGTCTTCCTTCGCCACTAAAGCGACAGACTAATCCTTCTCCGCCGAAAATTCCAGTTCTCAAACTCTTAAAAGACAGTCCACCAATTAATTCTACTTGATAATTAAGAGTATCTTCAAAAGCAACAATGTAGCTAGTATCAACTATATAATTTCCTGCTACAGGAATTTCAATAATTCCGCCATAGGAACTAAACCAAAAATCTCCTGTGCCGATGGCTCGTAACAAGAATAAAGCTTCGCCACTAAAAAAACCTTTAAAACCTTGGAATTTACTATCTAGTTCGATATTAGGACTACAAGCAACAAATCCCGAAGATTGTACCATCAAATTACATTCATCGGTTAAATAATAATGCTGAATATCTCCAGGTACACCAGGAGAAATATATAATTCGCCATTTGTTCCTTGGGCAGTAAATTCATTAATAAACAATGATTCTCCACCCAACATTCTCCCGACACCTTTAAGCAATCCTCCTTTAATTTTGGATTTCATTTTCAGGCAAGAATCCATTGCAGCCATCGCAGAAGCTTCTACTAAAACGGTTTGATTAGCTGGCACATTTAAAACTAAGGCAGCATAAGCAGGAGCATGTTCTATTTTGTAAGGAATATCATTATTCATCTTAATCACCTTGGTGGTAACATCGAACCAATTAGTGAACCAAATGCACCAGGGTTATGGGTTTGGCAAAACAGTTTCCCTTTACCCCGAAATCTAGCAACTAAGCCTTCTTTTCCCAAAAATGCTCCTAGCCAACTCGAACCAGGCTTGGTAATCCTAAAATCAAGACTGCGTTCAAAAGCAACAATATGTCCTGTATCAACGATATAGTCTCCATCAACATCTATTTCATAGATACCACCAAAGGAAGTTAATAAAACCATACCGTAACCAGAGATAGTTAACCAGAAAATAGACTCACCAGAAAACACTGATTTTAATCCTTGAAACCCCAGATCGATCTCTACTTGAGAACTACAAGCCAAATAAGAAGTGGCTTGAACAACTAAATCTTGTCCTTGCATTTGATAAATTAATAAGTCGCCAATTAACTTAGGTGCTAACCAAACTACATTACCGTCTTGAAAAGAACGAAACACACTCAGAAACAAAGACTCTCCTGCAACCATCCTTTTTAAACCACCAAAAACCCCGCCTCCTCTGCCACGGCGTAAAGTAGTGCTGGCTTGAATCGAATCATTCATCGCAATCATCGCACCAGCTTCCGCGATTAATTCTTCTCCTGCATCGAGAGTAACACGGGTGATCGCGCTATCAGGTTGGTGCAATAGTTCTACATTCATGATTCACCGTTAAATAAGTTATCCCTAACTGCGTCTGTAACAAATCCCGCAGCTTATATTCTCTGGCGAGAAGCATTAGCAGCTTTAAGTATTTGAGGACGAATAAAATTAATTAAACCGCCAACACTACGAGACTGGAGATAAATATTTCCTTTGCCTGAGAGACGGTTGACAAAACCTTCTCCTGAAGTGACTGAGGCGATTACACCGCCAGAGAGTCCGACACTCATTTTAATACTTGGTTCGTATGCTACTAAATGACTATTATCGACAATAAACTGCCCTTCAATTCTTTTCTGGCTAATGCCACCATAAGCACCCAAGAAAACTTTGCCTTTACCACTTAGTTTGAGCTTGAATAATCCTTCACCAGCAAACCAACTAGCAAAACCTGCCCAACGCATTCCCATGTTAACTCCTGGGGTATGAGCAATATAAGCACCTGGTTGCAAGCACATACCTTTAGCTTTAAGGTCGATTTCGGCAATATCTCCTACCATCGATTGAGTCAATACTACCTGTAAAGGACGTGTGGTTTTATTGGTAAAAACATTGACAAATAGCGTTTCGCCTCCGAAAAGTTTACGCATCAAAGCAGGAAAAAGACCCCCAGAGAATTCGGTCGTCATCGTCAGCATACTATCCATACTTACCATCGCACCTGCTTCCGCGGTGATGCTTTCTCTCGGTTCGAGAGTTACAAAAATGGCTGCAAAGGCTGGTTTATATCTAATATCGCACTGCACTGGCTTAGGGCTTAAATCGTGTTTCTAGTATCGCAATAATTAGCAATATGTCAAGCTAAAGCTTGCTGATTGTTAACAATTAAACCCTGGCTATTCAACTCCTAGAATTAAACAACAGCAGTTTGTTTGGCGACTTTGGCTAATAGACTCTGCACTTTACCATAACCGAGATCGTTGCCTTGCTGGTAAAATAATTTGGCTGCGATCGCCAAATCCTCATTTCCCGCCCGAAACTCTTGAATTTTGCGTCGCGCCAGACCCCGATTGTAGTAAGCTTTAGCATCTTCAGGACTGAGGCGCAGGGTTTGACTAAAATCAGCGATCGCCTGTTGATAGCGTGCTTGTTTGACATAGGTTAGACCGCGATTATAATAACCGCGATGATTTTGGGGATTAAGTTGAATTACCTGCTCAAAATCCGCAACTGCCTGGAGATAATTTTGCTGTCGGCGATAGGTCAAACCCCGATTATAATAAGATGCAGCGTCATTGGGGTTGAGTTGAATTGCTAAATTAAAGTCGGCTAATGCCTGATGATATTCTTCTGTTTTGCAATAAGTTAAACCACGATTGTAATAAGCTTCCCAATCATAAGGATTCATTTGCAGAACCCGATTAAAATCCGCTAATGCCCGATCGTATTGTTGCTGCCGACGATAGGTCAAACCCCGATTGTAATAGGCATGAGTCAAGTGGGGTGCTAGCTCGATTAATTTGTCAAAATCAGCAACAGCTTCCGCTAATTCTCCTATTTTACGATGAGTCAAACCGCGATTATAATAAGCCTGAGCTAAGTAAGGATCGAGTTTCAGACATTGATTAAAGTCGGCGATCGCTTTACTGGAGTTACCAGCGCGAGAATGAGCAATCCCCCGAAATAAATATTCTGGCGCAGTTTGAGGATTCATGGGTAAATAGATGTCAATCCGTGAGTTTACCTAAGTATATTATGTAACAACCTAGAAAGGACAACGATAAGCTAGTACATTAGATAAAACCATTTTTGTACCGAAAATATGCCCGATATAACTTATGTTTATGGAAATTGGATTCTGAGGCAGTCATTGCAGGCTGCGTCTTTTCAAGACGGAGTATCGATGACAAAATCCTGGTTAAACCCTTTGTTAGCAACAGCTACAGAATCAGAAACTGAAAATAGTTCTCTGGTATTAGCAGGGGTTTTACTTAGCTTAGTCATTATCTATTTTGCGAGCAAACTAGGAGGTGAAATTTGCGCCCGCATTAATTTACCCCCTGTTTTAGGAGAATTAGTTGGGGGAGTGCTAGTCGGGGTTTCCGCTTTCCGCTTACTGGTTTTTCCTGAAGGAGGTTGCACTGCTGAAGATTCTCTAATTGTTAGCTTTTTGCAACAAACCGCAGGTTTAACTCCTGATGCCACCAACTCCGTTTTCGCGGCGCAAAGTGAAGTAATTTCTTTGCTTTCAGAATTAGGGGTAATCATTCTCCTCTTTGAAATTGGGCTAGAATCCGATCTTAAAGAACTGATCCGTGTTGGTCCTCAAGCTGCGATCGTCGCAGTAGTCGGGGTAGTTGCACCCTTCGCTGCTGGGACGGCTGGCTTAGTTTATTTATTTGGTGTTCCCGCTGTGCCAGCAATTTTTGCTGGTGCAGCTTTAACTGCTACTAGTATTGGTATCACCGCTAAAGTCTTGGCAGAGTTGGGACAACTTACTTCTAAAGAAGGTCAAATTATTATTGGGGCAGCAGTTTTAGATGATATTCTCGGTATCGTGGTCTTAGCGGTAGTAGCAAGTCTGGTTAAAACAGGTGAGATTGAGATTACTAGTATTGTGATTCTGATTATTAGTGCTGGCGCATTTCTGATCGGTTCAATTGTAGTAGGTCGCTTAATTAGTCCCTTTATTGTCGGGCTAGTTAACGAAATGAAAACCAGAGGGCAAGTCCTTCTGACTGGTCTAATTTTTGCTTTTGCTTTGTCTTATATTGCCACAGTAATTGATTTAGAGGCTATTTTAGGAGCTTTTGCTGCGGGGCTGATTTTAGCAGAAACCGATAAACGCCAAGAATTAGAAGAACAAGTGCTTCCTGTAGCGGACATTTTAGTCCCAATTTTCTTTGTCTGTGTCGGAGCTAAAACTGACCTCAGTGTCTTAAATCCTACTGTTCCTAGCAATCGTGAAGGATTAATTATTGCTGCCTTTTTGATTATCGTAGCGATTGTGGGTAAAGTGATTACTGGTTTTACCTTATTTGGACAAGACAGTTTGAATAAATTAGCGATTGGTGTAGGGATGATTCCTAGAGGCGAAGTCGGATTGGTTTTTGCTGGCGTCGGTTCAGCTAGTGGGGCATTATCAGAAGCAACCGAAGCAGCAATTATTATGATGGTAATTTTAACTACCTTTGTTGCACCACCTTTACTACGTCTAGTGTTCCAAGAACCTGAAGTAGCTGCCCAGGAGTAACTTCGATTTAGAGATTGAAGGTAAATGATCCCTTACAGAATTAAATTTTTTTGACGCAGACAGGGTGGGCATTGCCTACCCTGTCATGTTGATTTTATTTAGGTTTGAGGCTCAAAGTAAGGCGATCGCCGATAAATAGATGTCATAAATTACTAACTAAAGCCTAAAATTTAGCAGAAACCTAAATGCATTGGTTTTCGTCCCTGTCGATTAGTTACTGAAACGTATATGATGGAATTCGATCTAGGGGTCGTTGGCAAAACTTTACTGTGAGGAATAATAACTGTGAAACTATCCTGGCTATTATCAAGTATTTTGGGTGTCTTTCTCTATTGCGCGCCTGCTTATGCAGGAAGATTACTATCTTGGGAATTTGAAGATCGAGAAAACCGCCTCGTATTTTTGACTGAGGAAGCGGTACAACCGAAAGCGAAGTTGATTTCTGATCCAACTCGTTTAGTGATCGAACTTCCAGGAACGACCTTAGATCGAACTACGGTTAAAGAAACCTATGGTGGCGCAATTCGAGGCTTTCGCATCGGTCAATCTACCAGTGATACTGTAAGTTTAGTGATCGAGTTAGCTCCTGGTTATACCCTCGACCCACAACAAGTCAAGTTTCGGGGTCTTTCACCAACTCAATGGACGGTCGATCTGCCTACTCCCAAAATTACCAGAACCCCTCAAGTAACCAGCCAGATAGCTACTCCACGAAACAATCTTCCTGCGCCTCGAACTTTATCCCCTTCTCCGAATCGAACTCTACCACCGCTTCCAGAACGAACTGTTGCACCTCTGCCCAACAGAACCGTAACACCTCCGCCTTCAAACAATACCCCTGAGTCTATTAGTACTTCTCCCTACGTCAAAGTAACCAGTCATGGCTTTTTTATCGATCTAGAAGGCGATCGCACCAAACAAGTCAATTTTAGTCGTAGTGGCTCGGTAATTAATTTTGATTTAGAAGATACAACCCTACCCCAAGATTTGGTCGCTAAGTCTGTAGCGGTTAATCAATATGGAGTTTCCGCAATCGAATTTAGCCAAAATAGTGACTCTCAAGCTCGCATTAGTCTCACCGTTACCGATGATGCTCCTGATTGGTTAGCAACTTTTAGTCGCATCCGAGGATTGATTTTAGTACCAAAAGGAAACACGGCTGATTTGGCTCGAACTACTACCCCCGCTACTGCTTCTTTAGCCCGCCCTTCTACTTCAACTACCACTTTAACTACAGTTCAAGGGTTAGAACTAGCCAATAATGATACTCAACTCTTAATCAGAAGCGATCGCAGTTTAATTGCTCGCAGCAAAGCTCTGAGTAATGGGGTTTATGAAATTAGGATTAATAACGCTCAGTTAGCTGACCCTTTCCAAGGTCCTCAATTAAAAGCAGGAAGCCCGATCTCCCAACTCAAAGTCCGACAAGAAAGTTCGGCGGTGGTAATTCGGGTCACTACCAGGCTAGGAGTGAGCTTAGGCAATATTAATCAACAAGCAAATAATTTAATTGCTTTACCAGTACAGCGTTTGCGTCAGGCAACGATCTTATCTCCTATTGGCGTTCCGCCTGCTACTCCATCTCACAACAAACCTTTGATTGTTATTGACGCTGGACACGGTGGTCAAGACCCAGGAACTATCGGGATCGGCGGAGTTAGAGAAAAAGATATCGTCTTACCAATTTCCTTAGATGTAGCAGAAGAACTACGCAAACAAGGTATCGAAGTCAGAATGACCAGAGATAGTGATTACTTTGTGAGTCTTCAAGGTAGAACCGATATGGCTAACAAAATTGATGCTGACTTGTTTGTGAGTATTCACGCCAATGCGATCAATCTCTCTCGTCCTGACGTAAATGGTCTAGAAACCTATTACTATCAAAGTGGTCGTCGTTTAGCTGAATTGATTCACTGGAATATTCTCAATAGCGTTACGATTGACAATCGCAATATTCGCCGTGCCAGATTTTATGTATTACGTCATTCTGAAATGCCCGCAGTACTAGTCGAAGTAGGATTTTTAACTGGGGCTGAAGATTCGGTACGACTCAAAAACCCGAATCATCGTCGTCAAGTAGCACAAGCAATTGTTAGAGGCATAGTCCAGTATATCAAAGAAAATAATCTCTAAGCAGATCTCCCTAAATCGGGATTTTTAGGTTAATCTGATGCTTAAATAGCAATAATTAACCAAACTTTTATCTAATAGCTCAATTTTAATCAATCAATGGTCAAAACCCCGAATTTACGGATCGGCTTATTTGATAGTGGTGTAGGAGGCTTGACAGTTCTCAGACAAATTTATCAGCGAATGCCCAAGGAATCAGTGCTTTACTTTGGCGATACTGCGAGACTTCCCTATGGTACGCGGTCTGCTGCAGAAATTTTAGCCTTGGTTCGCGAAATTCTCGATTGGATGTCAAAGCAGGATGTCAAGATGATTATCATGGCTTGTAATACAAGTTCCGCTCTAGCCTTAGAAACCGTTAGAAAAGAATATAATATTCCGATATTAGGCTTAATTTTACCAGGAGCGAGGGCTGCGGTACAGCGAGGAAAAAGAATCGGGGTGATTGCGACGCCTGCTACTGCTAGAAGTAATGCTTATCGTCAAGCAATTCAAGAAATTGACCCTACTGCTGAAGTGTGGCAAGTGGGATGTCCCGAATTTGTGATGCTGATTGAAAGCAATCAACTTTATACTCCCTACACCAAACAAGTTGCTCAAAGCTATCTGCAACCTTTACTCGCTCGTAAAATTGATACTTTGATTTATGGTTGTACTCACTACCGCCATCTCGATAGTGTGTTTCGGTCGATTTTGCCTGCTGCTGTTGAGATCGTCGATCCTGCAGCGTATATTGCGATCGCAGCAGAACAAGAATTAGAATTAATGGGCTTAAAAAATAATCAGCAGCCTTTGCCAACACGCTTTTGCGTCAGTGGTTCTCCCCAACAGTTTGCCGAATTATCTCAGCAATGGCTGGGTTGTCTGCCTCAAGTAGAAAATATTAGGATGAGAGAGCCATCGAGTTTTTCGATAACTCTCAATCCACAACCGCTAGATAATTGATTAACCGTTAACTTCTAGTTGTTGATTTTTCCCCATACTAGTAGGTGGGGATTTTACTTTGCGCTGATTTTCAGCTATTTTTAACAGTCCATAAACTGTCATTAAATAAATGGTAGCAAGCAGGGGAATAAACACAGGCAAATCTCCGTATTTCATGGGATGGGCAGTAAGTATTGCTATGGAAAATTAGGAATTTACTGATGAGCAATAAAACTAATCGCCATAAAATAGTCAACGAATATCTGTAAAAGACAAATTTCCTAGATTGTTTAAATAGCACAATCTGTCTGCACCTATATTACCTGGATTCCCCTTGGCAAAATAGTGCGACCCTATAGTTAGAATTGCCTTTTTTCTATATTATTGAACTTGATATTATGAGCGAATAGCAATATCAAGCTATGCTTAACATACAAACTCGGTAATCGCTTGTTTCCTCACACCCAAAAGGGCTTTTTCGCTTTGGTGAACTAAAAGTTCGATAAATCTACTGCAATGGGCTGACTTGATAATTTAAAACTGCTTACAATTACCAGATGCGAACTGTCATTTTTACCTAGTAATTAATCTTACAACTCCAGAGAGTCAGCAGTAATTAAATTTATTGCATCCCTTAAGTATTCTATTTTTTTAATTCTTAATATAAATAATATCATAAAAATTGCCGTTGCAACAGTTAGAGAAAACTTTTTTACCCTAAGTTTCCAGGTTTTTCCTTAGAAAAAGTTGGTTCTCAGGTTAGCTTCCCTTAAAATAAGTACAATAATATGTAAACTTTCTTAAATACATTAATTGCCAAACGTGGCTTAACAATGATATCTACTACTTCTTTATTAGCCCCCGTTGAAACCGATCTTCAAATACTGACAAATAACCTTAAAAAACTCATAGGAGCGCGCCACCCAATTTTGGGAGCAGCAGCAGAACACCTGTTTGATGCAGGAGGCAAAAGAATTAGACCTGCTATTGTCTTGCTGGTATCACGAGCCACTATGATTGGTCAAGATATTACCCCGCGTCATCGCCGTCTGGCAGAAATCACCGAGATGATTCATACTGCTAGCCTCGTCCACGATGATGTAGTAGATGAAGCGGATTTGCGTCGTAATGTACCGACAGTAAATAGTTTATTTGACAACCGGATTGCCGTACTAGCAGGAGACTTTTTATTTGCTCAATCTTCTTGGTATTTGGCAAACTTAGATAACTTAGAAGTAGTCAAGCTGCTTTCAGAAGTGATTCGAGATTTTGCCGAAGGAGAAATATTACAAGGCTTAAATCGTTTTGATACCGATTTATCGATTGAGACTTATCTCGAAAAAAGTTATTATAAGACGGCTTCATTGATTGCTAATAGTGCTAAAGCAGCAGCAATACTTAGTGATACCACTTCCGAGATCGCACACAATCTTTATGAATATGGTCGCTATTTAGGTTTAGCATTTCAAATTGTCGATGATGTGTTTGATTTTACTGGCTCTGCTGAAGTCTTAGGAAAACCCGTCGGTGCGGATCTAGCTAGTGGTATTTTAACTACTCCTGTTCTCTATGCCCTAGAAGAAAAGCCTTACTTAAAAGTTTTAATTGAACGAGAATTTAATGAAGCAGGAGATATCGAACAAGCTTTAGATCTGATCGCTCATACTAACGGGATGCAAAAAGCCAAAGAATTAGCTAATCACTACAGTCAACAAGCTTTAAAATGTCTCGATTGTCTAGAAGCTTCTGATTCTGCTAGAGCCTTAAAAGACCTGACTGATTATGTTTTAAGTCGTTTATCTTAAGTTTGACAGCAAGCGATTTAATCATGAGTTTAAATTAAAGGCAATTGCAACTTATTCGCTTAAACTTTAGTAGTCCAATAATTTACTGTTGTAAATCTAGTTTGAGGCAGAAATATTCATGGCATCGGCAAAACCCACAATTCTCGTTACAGGCGGGGCTGGCTATATTGGTTCTCATGCAGCTTATGCTCTGAAACAGAATGGATATGAAGTAGTAGTTTTAGATAATTTGTCTTATGGACATCGCGAGCTAATTGAGAATGTAGTCAAAGTAGAATTGGTGATTGGAGATACTAGCGATCGCCTATTGCTCGAAAAGTTATTTGCCACTCATGATATTGCTGCGGTGATGCACTTTGCAGCTTATATTGCTGTTGGAGAATCAGTTAAAGAACCAGGAAAATACTATCGGAATAATGTTTCTAGTACCCTCAACTTACTAGAAGCGATGTTAGCTGCCAACATTAATAAGTTCGTCTTCTCTTCTACCTGTGCTGTTTATGGAATGCCTCAACAAATTCCGATGACAGAAACTCACCCCCATAACCCCCTTAGTCCTTATGCTGCGAGTAAGGATATGGTAGAGACAATCTTAAGCGATTTTGAGCGGGCTTTTGGCTTAAAATCTGTTGCTTTTCGTTATTTTAATGCTTCTGGTGCCGATCCGAGTGGCAAACTCGGCGAAGATCATCATCCTGAAACCCATTTAATTCCTTTAGCCTTACTTACAGCACTCAAAAAACGCGAATCTTTAGCGATCTTTGGTACTGACTATGATACTCCTGATGGTACAGCAGTCAGAGACTATATTCATGTTAATGATTTAGCTACTGCTCATGTTTTGGGTCTAGAATATCTTTTAGCTGGCGGAGATTCAGAAGTATTCAATCTGGGTAATGGTAATGGCTTTTCAGTTAGAGAAGTAATTGAAACAGCACGCCAAGTTACAGGCTTACCGATTTTAGCGCGAGAAAGCGATCGCCGTCCTGGAGACGCACCAATTTTAGTGGGAAGTAGTGTCAAAGCGCGCCAAATTTTAGGTTGGCAACCTCGCTATGCTGATTTAACGACAATTATTGAAGATGCGTGGCGATGGCATCAACAGCGTCATAGTTAAGTTAATTGATCGTATGGATTCATTATTCTGGCGTAAAAGACTTTTTGGGTTAATCGCTTTGGCATTAGTTGGTTGTAACAATAGTAAAGTGACCCAATGCCAACAACTAATTACTATTGCCAATCAAGTTAGTCGCCAAACTCAAGAGATGATTAATCAAACTGGGGATCTTGCTTTAGAAACGCAGCAGTGGTCACAAGCAGCAAGGTTAATGAATCAAGCAGCCGAAAATATTACATCGCTCTCTTTACAAGACCCGCAATTAAGAGAATATCAAAACAGTTTAGTTAAAATGTTTCGGCTTTATGCTCAAGCGACAGATGATGCAGTTCAAGCCAGAGCCGACAAAAATCTGGTAGCTTTAAAAGCTGCCAATGAAACAGCCCAAAAAGCGGGATTATTACAAGAAAAGTTAGTCAGCGGAATTAATAGTTATTGTTTGGGAGAAGCTATCGTAAAATAATCGAAATAGTAACTTGAGATTATTCGCAAAATGATCATATTTCCTGGAACAACTGTAACTGTAATCAACCCTGATGATACCTACTACAAATTTCAAGGATTGGTACAAAGAATTGATGATGAGCAAGTAGCAGTGCTTTTTGAAGGTGGTAATTGGGATAAACTAGTAACTTTTAAGCTCTCTGAGTTAGAAGCAGTGGATTTAAGTCAAGGTAAGTCAAGAAAATAGTAACAAGTATCTTAAATTAAATCAGTAAACAATGCACAGTAATTAGTAGTTACCAAAATTTGTCTCAGATACTAAATACAGATCGCTGTTAAGCAGAAGCCAATAAATGTTAAATAATCAATAAATTATGCGTCTTCCTCTACCTCAGTTTCCCATAGAAGACCGCCAACCCAATCATATTGGAGAAGTAATCGAAACTACAACCACTCAATATACCGCTCAATGCTTAGAGCCAGAAGATTTAAAGTTTCCGCAAATGCCTCCTTTTGGCAGTTGGGTTAAGTCTTTTGATGAGGAATCGGGGAATAAAATTGTTGCTGTGGTGACTTATGTAACCACTACGCCTATTGATTCGATTCACCGAGCCAGAGCTTTGGGTTTGTCTTTATCCGAACTGCGAGAGCAACAACCGCAAATTTTTGCGATGTTAAAAACCGAGTTTAAAGCTGCGATTGTCGGCTACGAAATGCCGGCTCAGAGTAATAACGGTCAAGGTGTCGGCAAAGTATATCAGTATTTGCCCCCTAGACCACCGCAAATTCATCAGGGTGTTTATCACTGTGGAGCGTTAGAAGTAATTAATTTTACCGAGCAATTAGATTTTTTAAGAACCTTGCTTCAGGTCAAAGATATTCCTGTAGAGTCATTAATTGCTGCCGTAATTCGAGAGGCTTATCGAATTCGTCAGGCTAACCGTAGCTGGTTAGTGCAAGTAGGAAGAACCCTCAGTATTTTACTTAAGGATGATTATGACCGCTTAAGATATATTTTGAGTCAAATTCATTGGACTTGATTAAGTCTTGATCGCGCTCTATTAATTAAAGTTCTAAATTATCATCTAGATCGACATCTATCGGCGCTGGATTAGCAGCAGTTTCGGGCTTAATGATCCGTCGCACTTGACGAATGGGTAAACTCGCAGTGAGAGCGGTAATGCGATCGCTGTTTTCCAAGCCAAATTCCATTTGCTCTCGGTCGATCTCAACATAACGCGCTACGACATCTAAGATTTCTTCTCGCATCGCAGCCATGAGTTCGGGACTAAGACTAGCGCGGTCATGAGCAATCACTAATTGTAAGCGACGCTTAGCTTCTTGCCGACTATTTTTATTATTGTTACGCAGAAACAGCATATCTAACACTTCGCCGATCATGATTATTTTAAATTGAGTTGGTTAACAATACTCCTCAACTTGGCTCAAAACAAGATTTTGTTTGAGACTAATTTTCGAGTTCATTTGGTTGGGTTTAGCCACCAAACATCCGACGTAATCGAGTTAAGATGGTATTTTTTTCACTCATCAGGTCAATAAAAGGAACTTTTTCCCCTTCAAGACGTTTGGCGATGTTGATAAAAGCGAGAGTCGGAGTCGCATTTTCCTCGCTAATAATCAAAGGTTCACCTTTGTTAGTCGCCACAATAACTCTTTCATCATCGGGAATTACGCCAATTAAAGGCACAGCAAGCAAATCTAAGACATCATCAACACTCATCATCTTGTTATCTTGTACCATTTTGGGTTTAACCCGATTGACAATCAAGTTAATTTTATGGATTCCTTCCGCTTCTAAGAGTCCGATTACGCGATCAGCATCGCGAACTGCTGCAATCTCAGGAGTGGTAATGATCAAAGCTTCTTCGGCAGCAGCGATCGCATTGCGAAAACCTAATTCGATGCCCGCAGGACAATCAACAATAATATAGTCATAACCTTTAGTTAAGGCATGAGCAATCTTTTTCATTTGTTCGGGGGAGACAGCTTCTTTATTGCGATTTTGGGCTGCTGGTAAGAGAACTAATCCTTCTAAACGTTTATCTTTGACTAGAGCTTGAGCTAAACGACAGTCTCCCGCCAATACATCGATCGCCGTATAAACAACTCTTTCTTCTAATCCTAACAACAAATCCAGGTTTCTCAGTCCAAAGTCAGCATCGACTAAAGCTACTTTACGATTGAGTTGGGCTAATGCTGCACCTAAATTTGATGTTACAGTGGTCTTCCCTACTCCACCTTTGCCAGAAGTAACGACAATTATGCGACTCATAAAGGTTATTTAAACTTGTTATAGTATGGACAATTAATTGTTTTTGATATTTATTTATAATCGATCTAGCCAAATATTTTCTGTCTCAGAAAATTCATGGGTTTTGCTAAAATCAATCGCTTTAGCCAGGCGAATGCCCTCGGCGGTGATAAAAGCGACTTCTGGGGTTTCACTTTTTGGTAAAAACTTGGGATATCGAGCCACCAAATCCGCGATTCGTAACTGAGTAAAATCCATTTGTAAGGTCATAATTCGCGATTGCCGATTCCCTTTTGCTCCTGCGTGGGCTAGCCCTCGCAAACGACCCCAGACAAAAATATCACCAGCAGCGATCGCACTTCCCCCAGGGTTGAGGTCGCCAAAAATAATAATCGTTCCTTCATGACGAACTTCTACGCCAGAACGCACTGTTTGATTAAAGTAAAGAGGCTCTGCTAAAGTCGTGTCAATGGTTTTAACTTCAGAAATTAGAGCTAGTTGAGATAGCTTGTTTTGCTCTACACAATAACCACCTGTAGCTGCTGCTACGGCAGTTTGGCGACGGCTCGTAACTACCGTTTCTAGGGTTAGTTCGGCTTCGGCTAAAATTTCGGCAATAGTCTGTAATTGCTGAACATCTAGCAGTTGATCTTGTGCCATTAAAGCGACAGAAGTGCCTGGTTGCCAAGATTTTTTTTGTCCTTGAACCCGATGTTTGAGTTCTTGCCACAATTCTGACCAAGATAAATTGGGTTCTAGTTCTAATTTTGTCGGCAACACCAAAGAAAAAGTATCGCCTTCTGGTTTGAGGCAGATTTGGGAACATCTTTCCACTAGAGGAGAGATCGGGGTATCGCTAGGCTCATCTAAAGATAACTTTGGATCGACAACCATTCAATCAACCAAATTTAATAGTAAACAGCAAACAATTACTCACCGCAAAATGCGATAACCATCACCGAAAATTGCCCTGACAATTCTGAATCACTGTCTGAGGAATGAGATGATAATTTCTCAAGCACATAGTACCGTAAGTTGCCTATCGCTAAAGCTTAGGAATTTCTTAAGTATTGCCATGCAGTCACTAAACTATTCTCATCTCCCACATTGCCTGGAAATAACACTACAGGTAAATTGGGAAATTGGGGATGTTCGGGGCTAGTGCGAATTACCGAGCAACCTGGGATAATTTGCCCTAGCAGTCTAGCAGCAGTTAGATTTAAGCCATCAGAAAGAACATCATTGGAAGTAATGCCCCCTTTGCTGATCAAAAAGCCGATTTCTGAGGGCAACCCTCTTACTACATCCATTAGCAGGGCGGATACATTTTTGCCAAATTCTAGCCGTTGCTGAATATCAGTAAAAGTGAGTTCTGCACGGGAAGTATATACTACAGGAGTTTTGCCTTGTTGCCAGGTTTGAGTCACTAAAGCTAAAGCTTGCTGCAATATAACATCTCGCGATTGAGGTCGATCTCGTAAAGTTTTAACCGCGATTTCAATGCCAACAGTGTC
>DAXETX010000018.1:0-7336 GCA_051155735.1 Xenococcaceae cyanobacterium | reverse complement strand
GGTGCATTTTGTTGATTGATTTGAATGCCTACGCCTGCGCCACCTTGAATGATTATTTTAGCTGCTGATGGCTTTTTAATTTCCCTTTGAACCATCGCCCACACAGGAGTATGACGTGTAATATCTAAATGTTCTCCTGGATCGCTACGGGTAATAGCTAAAGCGGAATTGGAACTAATTTTGGCTACTTGTTCGAGAGGGATAGTAACTGTCTGAGGTGGTTTAATTAGATCGACTTTTACTTCTAAAGCAAGAGAGCGATCTTTAAGGTGTTGCCAGGCTGCGATCGCCGAAGCACAAGCAAAAACTGGTAAAGTATAGCCCATTTAAATTGAGTAATTGTGCAGAAAAATAGTACTATACTTCAACAACTCGATTTCTGCCTAATTCTTTAGCTTTATATAAATTAGAATCTGCAATGGCAATTAAATCTTGTGGGGAATCATGATAAGCAGGAATGCCACCTGCTACACCCAGAGACAGGGTGACATATAAATCCACAGGAGAAGCAATATGAGGAATTTGTAAAGCTTGTACCTGGAGGCGAATTTGCTGAGCTAATTGATTCGCTCCTTGAAGGTTGGTGTGAGGTAAGATCACCGCTAATTCTTCTCCGCCATAGCGAGCCACTAAATCAGAGGAGCGTTTGACCGCTTTTTTAATTGCTTGGGCGACTTGCCGTAAACAGCGATCGCCTGCTTGGTGTCCGTAGGTATCATTGTAAAGTTTAAAGTGGTCAATATCGCATAAAATCAAGGCTAAAGGAGCTTGCTCGCGGGCTAAGCGCAACCATTCACTTTGAAGATATTCATCAAATTTGCGACGGTTTGCTAGTCCTGTTAAGGCATCAACTACAGCTAATCTCGCTAATTCTTGATTGGCTTGCTCTAGTTGATGATAGAGTTCGGCTTGTTTAATGGCGATCGCCAGTTGAAAAGAAATTTGAATTAGCAATTCGAGTTCTCGATTTTGCCAAATTGAGCCATTGGCTGCTTTTTCGAGATAAATTAAGCCCCAGAGTTTTTGTTCGATGATAATGGGAATACAAAATATGGAACTATTATGGTTATTGGCTGAACCAGAGACACTTTGAGAAAGTTGCCGAATAGTTGGTGCATCTTCTAAGAAGATATTCTTCCGCCTCAGCACTTGAGACAAATGCTGTTTGAATTTGCTGATATTCTGGTCAAGATCGCAGCTAATGGTGGCATCGGGTTGGACAAACTCTAGCAAAATATCGGAAATTTGCGAGTTTTCGACTTTGGCAATAATAATTCGGGCTGTATCTAGTAACTGATTAATTTCTGCTGCGACAGTTTCTAAGATAATTTTGAGGTCTAGAGATTCGTGAATATGTTGAGTAATTTGGGCTAAGAGAAAATTTCTTTGAGCTTCTTGAGCCAATAACTCTTCCGCTCTTTTGCGTTTGGTAATATCTCGACCTACAGCTTGATACTCGACAACCGCTTCATCCTGAAACAGAGCGCGGTAAATCCATTGTTGCCAACCAATACTTCCGTCTGGCAATTTTACTTGATACTCGATAACGCCAGTAGGAGCTTGTTTGGTCAAATTACTCAAATGAGCTTTTACCAAAGCCAGATTATTATTGGTCACTGAAGCTTGAAAATTTTTTCCGAGTAAGTTGGCTGCATCTTGTTGGCAGTAGCGACAATAAGCTGGATTAACAAAGGTTAAACTACCATCGGGTAAAAAACGACAAATCAATTCGGTTTGGTCTTCGACGATACCCCGATAACGAGCTTCACTCTGGCGCAACTGCTCTAAAATTTGTTGACGTTCAATAGCGTGTTCGATCGCTCTTAGTAGTAAACTACCAAACAATTGACTTTTGAAAATATAGTCTTGAGCGCCTTCTCTTAAAGCTTGTAAAGCAATTTCTTCGCGATCTGTTCCTGTTAAGACAATAATCGGGATTTCTGTAACTAGATTTTGAATTTGTTTAATCGAGTCTATTCCCGAACTGTCTGGTAATGATAAATCTAATAAGACTAGATCGAATTCTTCTTGTTGGAGATAATTAAGTCCTTCACTCAATAACTTGGCTCGTACCACATCAAATTTATTAGTCTCCAGCTTTTCAAAATATTTCAGCAATAGCAAAGCATCTGTCGTGGAGTCTTCTACTAACAAAATTCTAATGGTTCTAAAATTGCGATACACAGTTGATAATTTACTATATAGTTATGCAGTCCGCTTGCTTCAATTAATCCCTAACTTGGATAAGTTAGATTTAATGGTTGTTAGGAGAGTATAGTGGCTTATAACTGGCAAATAATCCATAACAACCAAAATTTTGGCGATAAATGCCTGTTTTTTAAACCTTACTATAATTTTAGGCTGAGAATAGCTTCTTAAGCTTACAGCTTGGAAGTAAAAAATCTCAGATTTCTTGATAATTCTTTTAGATTTTTGAGAGCTTTGGCTGCCGATATTGGTCAACTGGAGGCAGGAGGCAGAGGGACGGTCAACTGTTCCCCGCCTTCCGCGCTTATGCTTGAGTTTCAGTATAAGCTGCCATTCCTTGACAGGAACAAACTAAATTGCGATCGCCATAAGCATTGTCAATTCTGCCGACTACCGCCCAGAACTTATGTTCTTTTGTCCAGGGTGCAGGGTAAGCTGCTACTTCCCTAGGATAAGGATGTTGCCATTCGCCACAAATTAGAGATTCTGCGGTGTGAGGGGCATTTTTGAGGGGGTTATCTTCAGAACTAATCTCGCCTGTAGCGATCGCTTCTACTTCTTGATAAATGGCGATCATCGCTTCACAAAAGCGGTCTAATTCTGCTTGAGATTCACTTTCAGTGGGTTCGATCATCACTGTGCCAATTACGGGCCAAGAGACAGTAGGCGCATGAAACCCATAATCGATGAGACGTTTGGCAACATCTTCTACTTCGACTCTAGCGCGTTTTTTCAGCGGACGCAGATCGATAATACATTCATGAGCGACAAAACCTGATTTCCCTTTAAACAAGACAGGATAATAAGGCTCAAGCCGTTTTGCCATATAATTGGCGTTGAGAATGGCAATTTTAGTAGCAGCAGTTAAACCTGATGCTCCCATCATTGCAATATACATCCAAGAAATAGTTAAGATACTAGCACTGCCCCAGGGAGCAGCGGAAATTGCCCCAATCGATTGGGGCTGTTCTGCAAGAGGAGTAGTAGGAAGATAGGGAATCAGATGGGAAGCTACACCAATAGGTCCCATCCCAGGACCACCACCACCGTGGGGAATACAGAAGGTTTTGTGCAGATTTAAATGACAAACATCCGCGCCAAAATCTCCAGGACGACATAATCCGACTTGAGCATTCATATTTGCGCCATCTAGATATACTTGTCCACCGTGTTCATGAACAATGGCACAGATATCTTTAATTTCTGACTCAAATACCCCATGAGTTGAAGGGTAAGTTACCATAATGGCTGCTAGCTGGTTGCTATGCTTTTCCGCTTTAACTTGCAAATCTGATAAGTCAATATTGCCTTCTGTGTCACACTTAATCGCCACGACTTTCATGCCACACATAACCGCACTAGCAGGATTTGTCCCATGAGCGGATTCAGGAATTAAACAGACATGACGCTGCATCTCACCACGGGCGTGATGATATTGGCGAATGACTTGTAAACCTGCATATTCTCCTTGAGAACCCGCATTTGGTTGTAAGGAAATAGCAGCAAACCCCGTAATTTCTGCCAGCCAAGTTTCTAAATCTTGAAATAACTGTTGGTAGCCTTGAGTTTGCTCTAGAGGCGCAAAAGGATGAATATTGCCAAACTCTGCCCAAGTTACGGGGAGCATTTCTGCTGTGGCGTTTAGCTTCATCGTGCAAGAACCCAGAGGAATCATCGAAGTAGTTAAAGATAAGTCACGACTTTCTAGTTGATGAAGATATCTGAGTAATTTAGTTTCAGAATGATATTGGTTAAATACGGGTTCAGTAAGATAGGGACTGTTGCGTTTGAGAGGGTTATTTTCTGGTGCTAAAAGAATTGTCTTCAAGGTGCTAGCCAATTCCTCGATGGTAAAAGGTAATTGCTCTTTGCCAGCAAAAATGCGCCAGAGATCGACTAAATCTGACTCTGTAGTTGTCTCATCTAAAGCAATACTTACTGCACCACGATTAATCAGACGTAAATTGATGCCCTCTGTTGCTGCTAACTGAACCAAATCTTGAGCGTTATCAGCTAATACTGTTACAGTATCAAAAAAACTAGCAGCAGCAATTTTATAACCTAATGCTTCTAATCCTTTGGCGAAAGTGGCAGTTAGACGATGCACCTTAAGAGCAATTTTCTTGATTCCTGCTGCACCATGATATACCGCATACATCGAGGCAAT
This sequence comes from Xenococcaceae cyanobacterium, assembly GCA_051155735.1. Lineage (GTDB taxonomy): Bacteria > Cyanobacteriota > Cyanobacteriia > Cyanobacteriales > Xenococcaceae > JASJCP01. The sequence goes on along the minus strand of DAXETX010000018.1, from coordinate 2,961 downwards.
TACTGCTAGTAAAACTTGGGCAGTACAGATATTACTTGTGGCTTTATCACGGCGAATATGTTGTTCTCTAGTTTGTAGAGCCAGTCTGAGAGCAGGTTTACCGTGTATATCTTTAGAAACCCCGACAATACGCCCTGGAACTTGTCTTTGATATTTTTCTTTGGTGGCAAAATAGGCAGCGTGAGGTCCACCATAACCTAAAGGTACACCAAAACGCTGAGTACTACCTACAGCAATATCAGCCCCTAATTCTCCTGGCGGGGTCAGTAGTGCCAGACTGAGAATATCTGCTGCAACTGTTACTAGAGCTTTCGTACTTTGTACCTGAGCAATAAAGTCTCTATAGTCATAGATTGTGCCATCGGTGGCAGGATATTGCAGTAATGCGCCAAAAATTGGCTGGGAAAAATCAAAAACTTGAAAATCATCGACAATAACTTCAATTCCTAAAGGATTGGCTCTAGTCTTGAGGATTTCTATTGTCTGAGGATGACAACCGCGATCTACAAAAAAAGCATTAGCTTTATTTTTGCAAACACCGTAACTCATCGTCATGGCTTCAGCTGCTGCTGTTCCTTCATCCAACAACGAAGCATTCGCAATCTCTAAACCTGTCAATTCAATGACCATTGTTTGGAAATTCAACAAGGCTTCGAGTCTTCCTTGGGCAATTTCTGCTTGATAAGGAGTGTAAGCAGTGTACCAACCAGGATTTTCTAAAATATTTCTCAGGATTACAGGCGGGGTCAAACAATTATGATAACCTGCACCGATCAAAGAACGATATACTTGATTCTGAGAAGCGATCGCTTTTAACTTGGCTAAAGCCTCTGACTCACTTAAAGCCTCTGGCAATTTTAATGGACGCTCCAGACGAATCGCAGGAGGAATAGTTTGAGCGATTAAATCATCTAAACTTGCGACTCCCAATACTTTTAACATCTGAGCAACTTCAGCTTGGCTAATACCGATATGTCTTTGAGCAAAATCAGCATTTTTCCCAGTCTGAGAATCGCTCAGCTTGTGGTTTTCTAGTTGTGCTTGATTGAGATTATTAATGTCTAAATTGACCATAAGATTAAATAATCGCAAGTTGTTAAATATGTTTATTTTTCTGGTAGTGTCAGAGAAAATATGTAGTGGTTGCTACTTAGATTATTATATTTATTTCTCCAATACAATTTATCTTAAAGTGATCGGAGATCGGATTCTCAGGAAAAAATAACTTTCTTCTTTTAAGCTCTAGTTCCCATTCATTGAGTGTCATCTAAAATTAGCGATTATTTTGTTACTAACATTTAACAAGATAATGAATATGCTAATTTCTCAGACAAACTATAATCAACTATTATCAAACAAATATATATCTTTTATACTAAAAATACCCAAATTAAGGCTAACACAATCATCGCAAAGCTTAAAAAAAAGCTCAAACTTTGCAGATAAAAAACCTTGCGATTCAGCCGATCTAAATAATGAATTAAATAATAAACTTTTTGTTGTAAATTAGAAATCGTATCTTGAAAATTTTTGTTAGGCTCTGGTGCAGAATTTTCTTGAGAAGAATTTTTAGCTTTTTTTGACTGTAATTGTTTTAATAAATGAGACTGTTGAGCCACTATAGTTTTAAGTTCGTCTATTTCTTGATATTCTATTTTTGACTGACCTATTTTATACAAATATTTTTCTAATAGTCCTGGTCCTAATTGAAAATAACCTTTATGAGCGGAATAGATAGCATTAATTAATTCCTTAGCTGGAGTCGTTTTTAGTAAATATCCTTTAGCACCTACTTTCAAAGAAGCATTAAGATAAGTATCTTCATCATGAACACTTAAGATTAAGACATGAGACTGAACGAATTGTTCAGCAATAATTCTTGTAGCACTTAACCCATCTAATACTGGCATTTCAATATCCATTAATACTATATCTGGTCGATGAACTTTTACAATTTCTATAGCTTCTTGCCCATTTTTAGCAAATCCAATTATTTTAATACTTGGTTCATCCTCTAAGTAATCGCTTAACAACGCTTGCACTGTTTTTTGGTCATCAACTATAAGTATGGTTATCATGCTTTTATAATATGAGAGAGCCTACTTCGTTATTAAAGTGTATAAAACTTTGAGAGAATAAATAAAACATTCTATTCACAAATTACTCTCTAATTTTACGGCAGAGCAATCTACGATCATAGGTAAAGCTAGCATATAATTGGTGTTTAAGTTTTTTAGGATAACTACTGCCCTGGTAAATTAAACAGCTTCAAAAACAAGATATGTTTAGTACTTAAAAAGTATCTCCGCAATTTAATTTAAAGTCAATTAGATCAAAAATCAATCATTAACCAATTAGTTATTCAAGAAATCAATCGCTGTCAGAGAGATCCCGCGCCCTTATACCGTTTCTCTTTAAATCTGCTACAGATGAGGTGACACGGTGACTCGGAGACGGAGAGACGCGGAGATCGATGTGTAGCGTTATTTTAGAGAATTGGTATTAACGACGGGGCTGACTTTGACTTCGTAAAAAATCCCTTTTGTATCTAAGTACAAAAGGGAAAGCCTTAAGGAGCAATATTTTAGCTATGTCATGAAACACTTAAATGAGTCATAAACTTACTATTGAAAACGGCTAGGAGGACAAGTAGTCAGCTTTGCTTTCGAGGCATAACCAGTTAAAGGAGCTAGCACTTGTACCCAATTTTCCTCAGCTATTTCTTCTACTCTGACATTTCTGCCATTTTGCACCATTCCTACAGTTTCGCTTTGTTGAGTCGGTTGCTGATAAATGGTAATTCCTTGTGTTGAAGCGACTTGAAGACAGTTTTCTGGAGGTTGAGCGGTATAGCAACTAGTCAGAAAATCTTCGTGTACATAGCCCTGTAGGGGAATAGATATGGGAAAGTAGCCACTAACAGTAGAGCCTTCAAGTTCGACATATCTACCTTCAGCGATC
>DAXETX010000017.1:0-9607 GCA_051155735.1 Xenococcaceae cyanobacterium | reverse complement strand
GTTTTTTTAGATATTATTGAACAATAAATAGATCGAAGTTGACAAAAATATTTTAGTAAATGTATATTTTTTGTAAGTAAAATTACTAGATTTTTTAGAGTTTCACTAAGTTTTAAGCTGTGAGAAAGATTTGGTATTTACCGCCTATTTGATTAAAAAACTATTCCCTTATCCTAAAAAGTAATGTCTATTGCAGGGAAATTGTTAACACGATAAGTATTAAATCATTTTTAATAGCTCAAAAACTATTGAGACAACGTTTTACTTTCACTTTTTAAAGTTACAAAATATCAGTTTGAAGTTGATAAATTTTTGACAACAAATTTTCTAGTTATCTACGCCAAAATTTTGATTATGTTACAAGCAAACTTATCTACTTCGACCGATTTTTCTACAGAACCAGAAATCGAGACTATTGGCTATGATGAAGCCGTATCTGGAGATATTTCTAACGATCCAGCAAATCCGCTAGCACTTCCTCTAACAGAAGGAAGGACTATTTTATCAGCAACAACAACAGACGGTGACCAAGAATATGTCACGGTGACAATTCCCGAAGGATTACAGCTAGATGCTCTGGTGCTAGAATCATACTCCAATGATAATGCAGCTTTTGTTGGCGTACAGGAAGGAGATACCTTCACCGAACCGCTTGATGAATCTGCCGATCCAGGTAATTTACTCGGCTATGCGCTTTTTGGCGGACGAGCTAGAACGGGTGAAGACTTTTTAGATGACATTAGTAATGGACGAGATACCCAAGGATTCAGGGGAGCTTTACCGAGTGGCGATTACACTTTTGCCTTTCAGCAGCTTAATGTCGAGAGTAGCTACACTGTAGCCTTTGAGGTTTCGGAAGTTGCTACAGAACCAGAACGAGAAGCCAATTATGAGTGGGATTTCGACAATTTCAATGATGATTTTCCCGATACCTTCACGGGTCGAGATAGTGCCGTTACTGGAACGATGGAGTCTTTAGCTCCTGAAGATAGCAACTCTATTTCTGAGGCAGGACAAGAACTTTTAAACGGGAGCGAAAACAATTACCTAGTTTTTGGAATTGATAGCGGTCTTAGCTTGACAATGTCTGAAGGCAATGCGATCGCAGACGATCCGATTACGGAGCAATTCTGGGATACCGAGGCTGAATTTCTAGCTTTGGGTGAAGCTGGATTCTAATACTAAATCCTGTTGAGAGACACTATTTAAAAGTTGTGTGAAGGCAGGATGCTGGAGGACGGGGCGTATAAACTTGCGAGGAAACCTCGCGCATTCAGCCCCTCCAGGATGCCGAAGGTTTAAACTCGAATATATAGCATTTCTTCTAGCTGTGTGGTACAGCATAAATTCTGGTTTTTGTTGATGTTAATTATTTATGGATTATTAAGTGTACCTTGTGAGTTGGAGAACTGCTATACTTTGTTGGGATTTTTTTGAATTATTTTATGAATGCCAAATATTATTAGTACTATTAAGCCTTATTTCCGTTGGTTGGTTTTAGGGGGAACTCTATTTTTTCTCTTAAAAACTTTTAAAGATCGGGTTGCAGAGATTTCCACAATTACTATAGATAGTAAGGGATGGCTGATCGTATTTCTGGGATTAATAGTAACGATAGTTGCTCATGTTTGGTCGGGTTGGGTTTGGACTTGGATTCTAGATAGCTTTAAGCTTTCTTTGGGAGTTTGGCAAGGAATTAAAGTTTATTTAATTACTAATATCGCTAAGTATTTACCAGGTAATGTCTGGCATTTTTATGGCAGGGTTAATACCGTTTCACGTCAACACCGCGATTGGATATGCCGACTGACCGTCGGCATCCCTCGCGGTCAAGGTAATTCTTGGAGTACCGCAACTTTTAGTGTTTTACTAGAGCCTTTATTAATGGCTGCTGCTGCTTTACTAATTGCTATTATCAGTACTAGCTTCGGTTGGATCAAAACTGAGATAAATTTTCTGGTGTTTTTCGGACAAATTGCCAGCTTATTTGTTGTGTTAATTGGAATTCAGCCTCGAATTTTAAATCCAATAATTAGGCGTTTGAGTAAAAGTAAAAAACTGCAAAATACTGATAATATAACTGCTACCTTGCTTCAAAGTTATCCGTTGATCCCTTTCTTAGGAGAGATCGGATTTGTCTTACTAAGAGGTAGCGGATTTTTGTTAACTTTTATGGCATTACAACCCCTAAACTTCTCACAAATTATTCCCTTACTTAGTGCTTTTAGTATTGCTTGGTTATTGGGTTTAGTGATTCCTGGCGCACCAGGGGGAATCGGCGTTTTTGAAGCAACTGCGATCGCCCTTTTAGATCGAACTTTATTTCCTCCTGCTACAGTATTAGTGGCAGTAGCTATTTATCGAGTTATTAGTATTTTGGCTGAGGCGATCGCTGCTGGAGTTGCGGTAATTATCGATCTGTTGTTGCAGAAAAAAGTTGTTTAATTGCTACTTCTGGATTAGTTTGTTTAACTAAAGATTCTCCGATTAAAACGGCTTTTACTCCTGCATCTTTGACCAATTTGAGGTCGTCACTAGTATGTATTCCTGACTCACTTACGACTAAGATATCTCTGGCTTTTAAGTCGTCTTTTCTCGCAGCTAAAATTTCTTGAGTTGTTTGTAAGCTAACCGAAAAATCAGCTAAATTGCGATTATTAATGCCAATCAAATTTACTCCCTCAATAGCCAAAACTCGCTCCAACTCTTCTAAGGTATGAACTTCAATTAGAGCACTCATTCCCAAAGATTGAGTAATTTTAACAAAATAGTTTAAATCTTGATCTTTTAAAATAGCTGTAATCAATAATACCGCATCTGCACCTTTAGCGCGAGCCAAATAAATCTGATAAGGATAAATAATAAACTCTTTGCATAATAAAGGAAGAGAGACAGCTTGACGCAATAAGTTTAAGTTATCAAAGCTACCTTGAAAGAATTTACGATCGGTTAAAACCGAAAGACAACTCGCACCACCAGCTTCATAAGATTTAGCGATCGCCACTGGGTTAAAATCTTCTCGGATAATTCCTTTAGAAGGAGATGCTTTTTTAACTTCAGCAATTAAAGCTGGATGAGTTTTACCATTTTTTAAAGCAGCTAAAAAGTCTTGAGGCGGTTCAACAGTAGCAACTTGTTGACGTAGTTTTAACAGCGGTAGGCGATCGCGCATCTGTGCCACTTCGGCTTCTTTATACCAAACAATTTCTTCTAAAATATGCTGCGGTTGAGAATTGGGAATATTACTCTGATAAACTACTTCTCCTGTATTAACTTGCGGATTTGGATTAATTCTTCTAATTTGCATTTGTAAAAATTAAATTTAAATATTACTCTTCAGAATTTATATTATTCCATTGTCTCGTGCAAGGAGCTAAACTAATTAAATCCTCAATGTTTATTGCCATAGTACGACAAATATTATCTAAAGGTAAATCATTGATATCGTAGCCAAAAGGATTTTCAATTTCGATACCAATTTCTTCAATACCAAATACAGTAAAACTAATAATTGCTACTATCGGTGCTGTCCACCAAGTTAACTCACTAACAATCTGAAATGGTAAAGTAAAACAGTAAATTAATAATAGTTGTTTGAGATGAATCGAATAAGCTAGAGGAATTGGTGTTTTCAAGATTCTTTCACAACCACCCAAAACATCAGTCATAACATCGAGTAACTTAAACATCGCAATTTTTTGATAACTATCAATATTTTTTAATTCGGATTGTTCTTGCAGATAATTACCCAGCCAAAAAGCTACTTCTAGGGGCGGATTATTCATATTTTGTAATTTTTGCCAATGTTTTTTTGGCATTAAATGCTGTAATTCATGATTAACTGTTTCACTCCGTAAGTGTAATTTTGTGGCAACAGCAAAAGCAATTAACAATCTTAAAGCAGCAATTTTATCCAGGCGATCGCTTTCATGATTTTCGGCAATAGATACCCAAATTTGACGAGCCAAATTACGCACTGTATTAACTAAAGTTCCCCAAAGTTTTCGTCCTTCCCAAAATCTTTCATAAGCAGTATTGGTACGAAAAACTAACAATAAACCTAAAACGATACTAGGAACAACACTACTTAAAACAGGTAAAGCAACCTTAAATTCTAAAATATAAAGAATTGAAATAACTAAACTGAAACAACTACAAATTAAAACTCGTAAAAAAATAGCAGGTATGACCGAACAACGAATTTGAGTAACTATTTTGAACCATTCTTTTTCTTCGCGATTTCGCTGATATTTTAATTTTTTTTGATCGATCATTGACCCATTTTTTGACTCAGCAATACTAGTCTCTGTAACCTTTTACCTCTGACGTACCCACCGTCTAAATTCTTTAATCGTTTTATTTCGTCCTTGATTTTTGGCTTTTACTAAATATTTAGGAATTATCTCTATTATTGGGAAGTTGGGAAAATGAGGACTAGAGTTAGATTCAATATATAAACCATTTTGTAACAGTTTGATTTGTAACTTTCCTTGAGTAAATTGCCACAATTCAGGAACGCCTAAAGTAGCATAAATATTGGGATTACTGCGATAAGTAATTTCTACTTCAATAGCTAAATCTGGCGGAGGATCGACAGTTAAATTGAGACGATCTTTGCCTCGTATTGCGGATTCATGTTCAATGTAAAAACAATTATCTGGTTCGATACCTTGGAGCATAATTTGACTTTTAAAAGTTGTCGAACCTAAAGACCAAAATTCAATGTCTAATTCTTCTAAGAGAATCTCTACTAAGTTAGTAATTAAAACTTTATTTACTTCGTGTTCTGGTAACGGGGTCATAATAGCTAAAGTTCCACGGTCATATGCGACTCTAGAAGCTCGCTTTTCTCCTAATTCTGCTAAAATTGCTTCAAAATCAGACCAATCAATATCTTTTAATAAGATAGTTTGTCCTGGAGGAACAATAATTTTTTTGAGTTCCAATAACATAGTTTTAAAATATTATTTATTAAGGGATAACGTATGTCCTGTTGCTAACCAAATAATTGCTCTAGCACCATCTCTAAAGCACTTTTCTAGGGGTTCAGATGGGGAGTCAGAAGGTACGGGTAGCGGTTTAAGTACAATACCGCGACTACCAAAGACAATTTCTCCAATTATACGAGCGCGAGTCATATGATTAGAAGAAGTAATGAGATAGACGCTATCGATTCCCTGACTTTTGAGTTCATCTACTAAAGTGGTAAAGTTAGTGACAGTATCACTGGCTTGATAATCTAGATGTAGGCGATCGCCATTAATTCCCCTGGTAGCAAAAATTTGTTTAACATAGTGTTGGGGACTACCAGAAGAAACCCAAATCGGCAACTCTGGATGCTTTTGCGCTAATTCCGCTGCAAACTTTTCTCGTGTTTCATGTCCCCCCAAAACTAAGACAGCTTCAGGTTGAATTAAATAACTTTGAACTTCTCGATAGCCGAGATAGCAAGTTATTCCTAGGGTTAGTAAGAGTAACCATCGCCAAGGATTAAGGAGTTTACCAAGATATCTAGGAGACTTTTGAGGGGAAGAATCAAAAAACATCACAATAAATCGGAATATCTGGCTGAAATTAGAAATATATAATCCAATATGGCAAACTTTTCCAACTTTTAGCTTTAATTAGAGCGAATAACCTCACAAATTTAAGCTAAATTTTGCAATTATCTCTCATTGCTAAGTAGCTGATGAATGTTACATGGAAGGGCTACTAAATATCTGTTAATCTAAAGAACGCTGTATTTAAAATATTTATTTGTCTAGTGGGAATATGAGAACTCATTATTGCGGAGAACTGCGGGCAGCAGATATCGGAAAAACTGTTACTCTATACGGTTGGGTAAATCGGCGTCGCGATCACGGCGGGGTAATTTTTATTGATTTACGCGATCGCACTGGTACAGTCCAAATTGTCAGCGATCCCCAACGTACTCCCGATTCTTATGATAATGCTGGTTCTCTCCGTAGTGAATATGTAGTTAAAATTATCGGTCAAGTTTCCCAACGTCCTGAAGAATCTCTTAATCTTAAGTTACCCACAGGAGAAGTCGAAATTTATGCTGATACCATTGAATTACTCAACAGCGTAGATCAACAACTTCCTTTTGCCGTATGTACTGCTGAATATGAATCTGTGAGGGAAGATTTGCGTCTCAAATATCGTTACTTAGATTTAAGAAGCGATCGCATGGTACGGAATTTACAACTGCGCCATCAAGTAGTTAAAGCGATGCGCCGTTTCTTAGAAGATCAAGAAAACTTTATCGAAATCGAGACTCCCATCTTAACTCGTTCTACCCCTGAAGGAGCAAGGGATTATTTAGTTCCTTCTAGGGTAAATCCTGGAGAGTGGTATGCTTTGCCTCAATCACCACAGTTATTTAAACAGTTATTAATGGTATCAGGATGCGATCGCTATTATCAGATCGCCCGCTGTTTTCGGGATGAAGACTTACGCGCCGACAGACAGCCAGAATTTACCCAACTGGATCTCGAAATGAGTTTCATGTCCACAGATGAGATTATCGCACTAAATGAAGCTTTAGTTTGTCATATCTTTAAGGTAGTAAAAGGGATTGATTTACCCCGTCCTTTTCCCCGTTTGACTTATGCTGAAGCGATGGCTAAATATGGCAGCGATCGCCCCGATACCCGTTTTGGTTTAGAATTGATCGATGTCTCGGAAATCGTTAAAGATAGCGGATTTAAAGTCTTTTCTGGGGCGGTAGCTAGTGGTGGAGTCGTGAAAGTTTTACCCATCCCCAACGGTAATGAGACGATTTCTAATGTCAGAATTAAACCCAAAGGCGATATTTTTAACGAAGCTGTAGCAGCAGGAGCTAAAGGTATTGCTTATATTAGAGTTAGAGCGGATAACGAAATAGATACTATTGGCGCAATTAAAGATAACCTCACAGAAGCTCAAAAACAAGAATTATTAGCCAAAACAGGGGCAAAACCTGGTCATTTACTGCTGTTTGGGGCAGGAGATACCGATACAGTCAATAAAACTTTAGATCGGTTGCGGTTATTTGTGGCTAAAGAATTAAACTTAATTGACCACAACAAACTTAACCTGCTTTGGATTACCGAATTTCCCATGTTTGAATGGAATGCTGAAGAACAACGCTTAGAAGCACTCCATCACCCCTTTACCGCCCCTTATCCTGAAGATCTTAACGATCTCAAAACTGCGAGGGCGCAAGCTTATGATTTAGTTTTTAACGGCATAGAAATTGGTGGCGGAAGTCTCCGCATTTATCAAAAAGCAATTCAAGAAAAAGTGTTCGCTACCATCGGTTTATCTCCTGAAGAAGCTAATGCCAAATTTGGCTTTCTCCTCGAAGCCTTTGAATATGGTACGCCACCCCACGGCGGTATTGCTTACGGCTTAGATCGTCTGGTAATGTTACTAGCACAAGAAGAGTCAATTCGGGATGTGATTGCTTTCCCCAAAACCCAACAAGCAAGCTGTCTGTTAACCGCAGCACCAGCTACAGTAGCTGAAAAACAACTCCAAGAGTTACAGGTGAAATCTACTTATCAACTCAAAAAATAATCAATAAGACTAGAGAAACCGATTTTTGAGGTTTCTCCTGGTTTTTTAGCTAATATCCGAAAACTAGTAAGTATTCAATTTTCTAATCAAAAGCAAAAGGGTGTCTATTAACTGATAATTTATAACTTATAGTTATCCAGGAGTAAGATTATTAGCTTACTTACAGAGATTTCTATGTACTATTAACTGTTTACAAATAACTGTTTATGTCATCTCATTTCCGTGGAGACAAAGAATCCTATGACAACGAGGATACTATAAGTCTTGTAGATGCCAATGGGCGATCGCTTGATTGTTATATCGAACATTCTCTAGAAACTGATGGCACAGTTTATTTACTTTTAATGCCGATAGATATTCCTATTGTGATCATTAGTTGGGATGATGAAGCAGAGGCAGCAGATTCCGAAGCGGTAATGCTAGAAGATGATGTGGAAATTGCAGCAATTTTTGCCAATGCCAAAGCGGTACTGTCAGAACATAATCTGACTCTCAAGCATACAGCTTACACTCTCACGGCTACAGGAGAATTACCTCCGATTGAAGAAGAAAAACTATTAACCTTAAATCTAGATGAAGCAGATCGAGAGTTAGAGCCTGAAGAATTGCAATTATTGGCTAGCTTTTATCATTCCGATCAAAAATATTCGATTTATACGCCTCTAACTCCTTTATTATTTTTTGCTCGTTACAATGACCAAGAGGAACTGGAACTAGTTTCGCCAGAAGAAGCTAATTTTCAACCAATTTTAGAAGAATTATTGTTTGAAGAGCTAGACGATCGCTAACTATTAACTATTAGCTGTTAATTAGTGGTTAATTAGCAACTTAATAACTGACAACTGATATGGCACTTGCTCAGAAAAAATCTCGCTTTCCCTGGTTTTTTGGTTTTTTGTTCGTCGTTATAGGCGGAGGAATTGGCGGTAGCTGGTTATGGTGGAAAAATATGACTGCACCAGTAGCTACTGAAGTAACCCAACCGACTCAGTTTATCGTGGAATCGGGAATGAGTGGCGAACAGATCGGCAATAAATTAGTGCAACAAGGTTTGATCGAATCTGCTACCGCCTGGAAACTTTGGACAAAATGGCATACCCAACAAGATGCGACAGGAGGTTTTAAAGCAGGAACTTATTTACTTTCGCCTCAAGCCACCTTACCCGAAATAGCGCAACAAATTTGGCGTGGCGAAATTATGCAAACTCGCTTTACCATCCCCGAAGGTTGGTCGATTCAGCAAATGGGCGAGTATTTTGCTAGTTTAGGTTATTTTAGGGCTGAAGAGTTTGTCAGTGCAGCCAGTAAGCTTCCCTACGATGAATATCCCTGGTTACCGCCAGATATTCCCCATTTAGAAGGATTTTTGTATCCTGATACCTATAAAATAAGTAGCGATCGCACCAACAATCCTCAAGCTATTATCACCGCAATGTTAGATAACTTTGAGAATATTGCCCTTCCTGTATATCAACAAGCCAATACCGATTACACTCTGTTAGAATGGGTGACTTTAGGGAGTATCGTCGAGAAAGAATCAGTAGTACCCCAAGAACGCTACCTAATTGCAGGAGTTTTTACTGCTAGATTACAACAGGGAATGCGGTTAGAATCTGACCCCACAGTAGAATATGGTTTAGGCATTCGACAAACCGCCGATCAACCCCTAACCTATGCTCAAGTAAGAACTCCATCCCCTTATAATACCTATCGTAATTCTGGTTTACCACCCACGGCGATCGCTTCTCCTGGGCTAGCGAGTCTCAAAGCCACTCTCAATCCTGAGAGTACTGAATACCTATTTTTTGTCGCCCGTTATGATGGCACTCATGTTTTTAGTAAAACCTTAGCAGAACACGAAGCAGCTACGAAAAAAATTCGCCAAGAACGTAATGCGCAAAATAATTAGCGACCAAGAGCATAATAAGTATTGGTGACAAGTTAAGGGTGTGTGTTATTTGTCAACTGGTTTATAGCTATTAGCTATTAGGTGTTAGCTGTTAGCTTTTAGAGATTTTCAAGTTAACCCTCTTTTTTAAAGCGATCG
>DAXETX010000016.1:0-8547 GCA_051155735.1 Xenococcaceae cyanobacterium | reverse complement strand
ACATTGAGTTTGAGGGGGTCGAAGCCGACTTCATAAGCGGTTAAAATACCTTGCCAAGTCTGTTGCCAACGACTGCGATTCCGATTGCCGATAATTTGGTCGAAAGTTTGAGGCTTGAGAGAATCTAGACTAATATTAATTCTACGTAAGCCAGCATCATAAAGAGACTGTGCCATATTAGCTAAGAGAAACCCATTAGTCGTCATCGCTAGATCTTCGGTAGCAGGTAAACTAGCAATATTGCTGATTAAATCCGCTAGACCAGGACGTAATAAAGGTTCTCCCCCAGTCAAACGAAATTTAGTAAACCCCAAAGGGATAAAAACCTTTTGGAGTAAAGTAATGATTTCCGCATTAGTTAATAAGTCTTGGTGCAAAATATAATCCAACTCTGCTGCTTCAGGCATACAATATTGACACCGAAAGTTACATTTATCGATCAAACTCAAACGTAAATAGTCAATTTTATTCATATTTCTTAATTTTTTTGGTTACTAGTTCCAGTCTTTACATCTAGAGAGATCGCGCTAAATAGTGTTAAACAGGGAAACAATTTCCAGAATTTTTGGCTAGTTAAATGATAAACAATAAATATTACCTTTTTTGAATCAACAATCCCGATGGTATTTTCTTGGCTCAATGATTTGGGGGGGCAGAATTTAAGCTGGTTAGATCAACTCTCAGACATAGCGATCGCCCTAGCCTTTGATTGCCTCTCACTATTACTAATTTATGTGATTTATCGACGAGAAGCGATTCCTTTTAAAGGTTTGGGATTATTGTTCACGATTTTTTTGGTTTTTGGTGGCATAACCCAGATTATTAGCGTGGCAACTTTCTGGCAGCCTGATTCTTGGTTGAAAGAATTAACTCGTGAGTTGACAGCTATTATCGCTTTAGTTATCGCAATCTTAATGGCTTGGGTAATCTCCAAAATTCATTACATACCCAGTTGGCAGCAATTACAAGAGATCAACGAGCGAATTAATCAAGAGCTAGCTCAATTTCAGTCATTAGAATTTCAAGTACAAAATTTGAATACTCAACTAGAACAAAAAGTTGCTCGAAGTACCACCGAATTAAGACAACTTAATCAAAAGTTAATTACCGAGATTGAAGCGAGAAAACAAATAGAATCTGACTTGCAGCGTCAGATCCAACTAGAACAGATAGTCCGCTCTCTTTTCCATAGCTTTATTCATGTCCCAGCTTCAAAACTAGATTCTACGATTGATGAAGCACTAGATTCGATTAGCCAATTTATCGGAGTAGATCGTAGTGATCTGCTTTTGTTAACAAAACAAAACAATCAACTTCAAATAACTCAACAGTGGTCGCGAGTAATTGGCTGCGAAAATCAGGCGATAAATCAGGGTTCAGTTTCAGAACTACTCAATTTAGCTGAGTCGGAACAAGCGAGCGCCTGTCCAAAGCAGCAAGAAAGCACCCCTCAACCTGCGAAGTCAACTATTGCGACTTCATTAACAAAGTGCTTATTAAAATTACCTTGGTTCGTGAGGCTAATTAACCACAACCAAGTAATTAATCTGCCTGAAATCGCTAGTTTACCTCCAGAAGCCAAGGCAGAACGTTTATATTTAACCAAGCACCAGATCAAATCTTTATTAATCGTACCGCTGTTTTATCACAATGCATTAAAAGGAATCTTAGTCCTAGAAGCAGTGCAGCAATCAAAACTTTGGACAGCAAGCGATATTCAACTACTGAAGCTTACAGGAGAAATTATTGGAGCTGCGATCGCCAGATGCGATCAAGCAGCAGAACTAATTAATCGGACTCAACAATTAGAAACTTCTAATCAAGAACTAGAAAAATTTGCTTCTATTGTGGCGCACGATCTCTTAGAACCATTACGTAGCATTAGTGGCTTTAATTATTTGTTGCAAGAGGAATCTCACTCACAGTTGAGTCTAGAAGCTCAAGAATACCTCAATTTAATCGATGAAGGCACAGTTCGGATGAAGCAATTAATCGAAGACTTATTAGCTTTTTCTCGTGTCGGTCGTCAAAATCTAGCATTAACTCTCGTTGACAGTGAACAAGTGATCCAAGAAGCGATCGCTAATTTACAAGCTGCGATCGCCGAAACTCAAGCCCAAATACATTGGGAGAGTCTGCCTCAAGTCATCGCCGATAAAACCCAACTAACTCAGTTATGGCAAAATTTGATTGCTAACGCCCTTAAATTTCGTAATCCTCAATTAACACCACAAATCCATATTTGGGCAACTCAAACCCCTCAAGAGTCAATTTTTGCCATTCACGATAACGGTATTGGTATCGATCCGCAATTTGGCGACGCTATTTTTGCGATTTTTAAAAGGCTTCATAATTTAGCGCATTATCCTGGTACGGGAATTGGCTTAGCAATTTGCCGACGAATTACGGAGTTACATGAGGGCAAAATTTGGGTAAAATCTAGTGTGGGTAAAGGATCAACTTTTTATGTTTCCCTGCCAATTCGCACTCAAAAAGAATTAGGGAATGAAGACTCTAACAACACATCGACCACTTGAAATTTTATTAGTAGAAGACTCTAGTTCTGATGCTAAACTAATCGCCAAAATGTTCGCTAAGGCTGAAATTTATCATAATTTGAACCTTGTTGAAGATGGAATCGAGGCTATTGCCTATTTATCTAAAAAAGGGAAATACGAGCAGATGCCTCGTCCCGATATTATTTTTCTCGATCTGCATTTACCAAAAAAAGACGGTTTGGGGGTCTTAGCTCAAATTCAATCAGAGCCTCATCTGCGTAATATTCCCGTGATCATTCTTACGGCTTCAGCTTCCCAAGAAGATATTAAAAAATGTTACCAAATGAATGCTAATTGCTATCTCACTAAACCTAGTACTTTAGAAGATTTTCGCCGTACCGTTCAGATTATTGAAAACTTTTGGTTTAATCTGGCAAAAATTCCTCTAAATTAAAATTACTCGCTCAAAGATTTTTTGATTATCGTATCTAAGTTAATGTAAATATTTAAAAATAACATTAAATAAACTTGACTGAGTAAAAGGTTTGCTCAAATGATCGGCAGCACCAGCAAATTTAGCTTTTGTTAAATTTAAAAGACCTTGTTCTTCAGATAAGATAATAATTGGCACATATTTAAAATTTTGGTGACTTTTTAACAACCCACATAATTCATAACCATTAATATTAGGCATTTCTGCATTTAATAAAATTATTTCTGGTTTGAATTCAATTAATTGGGCAAAAGCGTTCATCGGTTCTTTAATAAAAGAAATCGTAAACATTTGAGGTTCAAGTAACTCTTGCAATTGCTGATAAACATCTTGATTATCATCTACATAGGCAACTTTCCATTTTTTTTCGATAGAATAAATTGTTTCTTTACTATCTGAATTAATTGCTTGATTATTGATTTCTGCATCTGGCTCTAAATTTTTAAATACGGCTTCGGCAGTAATATCTTCAAATAAATACTTACTATTAGGTAGAGAAGGGAGTTTATCAAAAGGAGGCTTCGGACTTCTCGCAAGAACTACATCGTTAATAATAGCAGGATAAAGAATCCTAGCTACTACTAGCTCATCTTTATTAATTAAGGCACTAATCTGTCGAAAATTTAATCCCTTGAGCAGTTGACAAATAGTTTCATTTTGTTCTGCTGTTAGGTTAGTAATACTCTTACTAGCAAAATTTGCTAAATATAAACGTTGATATGATGAATAAATATGCGAAGCAAAAACTTGCCAGGCTTGAAGTCTTTTTTGACACTGTTTAAGATAAGAATCAAGATCGAAGCTACACAGTTCGGTTAATTGGCTAGTTTGTTCTACAAAACTGTATTGTAGAGGTGCACGAAGCGATAAAATTGACTCGAAAACCTCTCTAGTAATCCTTCTTAGTACAGTTACCGCCTCTTCTTGGGTGATTATTAAAGGCTGCTTTGAAGCGAGCCAAAGTAATCCTTGATAGTCTGAAGGGTTATCTGTATAGGATTCGAGAATATTTCTAAATTTTTGGCGGGCTTCTTTAATCAGATCGTTACTTAATTTACTATTGCGGTTACTTAAACGCCGTAAATGACGCTCTAAACGTTCAAAAGGAGCTAAAGAGTTAGTTGCGTAAATTAATTTGCCTTCATTAAAATAAATAAAATAAATAATAGAATTGTGAGATAGCTGTAAACAACCATTAGCCTTCATTTTAGCCAATTGTTTCAGTATATCTTCAATTTTAAGAGATGAAGCTTGCTGGATATCTTGCCCCATAATGTATTTAAATATAAAGACTAGTGCTTTCTCAAATAAGAAGCATTTAATATAGCAACAGTATTAGAGTACCCAGCCAAAATTGCGAACTAACACCTCAATCAGATAAAATTCAATACTCTCTTAGGTAGAATGGCGATCGCTATTTTAGCGTCAATTATTTCCCAAATGTTCTCCCGATCAAAACGTCTATTAGCAGTTGACCAAAATCTCTTCGCGATCGAGTAAGGCAAATAGCGAGGGATTAGTTAAAATGAGCATATATATACCCAAAAACAAAAATCAACTTAAGATGTAATTAAATTTTATATAATTAAGTCTCATTATCCTCTAGACAAATTTTACATCTATATAGTATCGAGCAATTACAAATAATTAGGTTAAAAAACTCAACAGCAAAATGGCAACTGAAAATATCCGTCTGCGTTCTGAATTTCTCAATACCCAAGTCATCGCTCGCAACAGTGGCAAAAAACTAGGAGTGGTCAAAGATGTACTGGTAGATATGGATCGCAGAGAAGTAGTCGCTTTAGGTTTGCGAGATAATATACTATCCGTATCGGGCATCCCCAAATATATGCTTCTCGATAGCATTCGTCAAACAGGCGATGTCATCTTAGTAGAAGACGAAAATGTCATTGAAGATATTAATATTGAAGCCTACAACAAACTAATCAATTGTGAAGTTGTTACCGAAGCAAATCAACCCCTAGGAAAAGTCAGAGATTTTCAATTTGATGCCGAAACTGGCAAAGTGTTAGCTATTACGATTGCTTCGATCGGAATTCCGCAAATTCCCGAACAGATTTTAAGTACTTACGAGTTATCGATGGAGGATGTAGTTACCAGTGGACCGAATCGTCTGATTGTCTTTGAAGGTTCAGAAGAAAGAATTACCCAGATTACAGTAGGATTGTTAGAACGTTTGGGAATTGGTCGTCCTCCCTGGGAAAATGAGGAAGAAAGCTATTATCCTCCGACAATTAAAGCTGAAAAGCAACTGGGAACAGGCGCACCAGAACGCCCTCCTATTGCTACTCCCATCGATACTAGAACTCCAATTAGGGAAGAACGTTGGGATGAAGATGAATGGCAAGAAGCTCGTGTTGTCCCACCAGTACAGCAAAAAGCAGAAGCTGTATCTTATGAAGAATATGAAGCGGATAATTGGGGAGAAGTCGAAACCCAAGAAGCAGAAGTTTATGATGTTCCCGTTTATGAGCCTGTAACTCCTGCTAAAGAATACGAATATAGCAACACGTCTGATGATGTTTGGGATGATGATGAAAGTCCTCAGCCTTATAATCCTCCACCAGTGAATATTCCTGAAAAGCAGGTAGAAAAAATACCTGAGTATGAAGAAGAAAGAAGCTAGTATTTGGCTTTAAATCCTAAATCAAACCAGGGTGGGGCATTGCCCACCCTGGTTTTTTTACACCCGATCTACTTAGAACAAACTTATTTGATCGGCAAAGTCAATCAGCTATTCCCACTCAATAGTACCAGGGGGTTTGGAGGTGATGTCATAGACTACTCGGTTTACCCCTTTAACCTCATTAACAATGCGATTAGAAATAATTTCGAGTAAATCATAAGGAACTTTTGCCCAGTCAGCAGTCATCCCATCTTCACTAGTGATTAGACGCAAGACAACAGGATGAGCGTAAGTCCGTTTATCACCCATCACACCGACACTACGAATCGGTAGCAGCACCGCAAAAGCTTGCCAAAAGTCGTGATACATTCCTTGTTGGGCAATTTCATCCCTAACTATATAGTCTGCATCTCGTAAAATATTGAGCCGTTCGGCAGTAACTTCGCCAATAATCCGAATTGCCAATCCAGGACCAGGAAAAGGATGGCGGTGGACAATTTCTTTAGGTAAGCCAATAGAACGTCCGACTTTACGTACTTCGTCTTTAAATAACTTTCTTAGTGGCTCAACTAATTTAAACCGCAGATTTTCGGGTAAGCCTCCGACATTGTGATGGCTTTTGATCTTAACTGCGACTCTTTCTCCCGTTTTCGGATCGACATTAGTATCGGCAGATTCAATTACATCAGGATAAAGCGTTCCTTGGGCTAGATAATCAAAAGGTCCTAGTCTGCTAGATTCTGCTTCAAAAACCCGAATAAACTCATGTCCAATACGACGCCGTTTTTCTTCGGGGTCGGTGACTCCTTTCATTTGTGCTAAGAAGCGATCGCGAGCATTGACATACTCAACAGGTATTTTAAACTGCTGATCGAAGATATCAACTAATCTTTCAGGTTCACCTTTACGCATAAAACCTTGATCAATAAACATACAAGTCAGTTGTTCACCAATAGCTCGATGCAATAGAAAAGCCAGGGTAGAAGAATCTACACCTCCAGAAAGGGCAAGTAAAACTTTTTTATCGCCGACTTTAGCGCGAATTTCTCGGATTGATTCTTCGACAAAAGCTTCTGTCGTCCAGGTTGGTTCGCAGTGACAGATGTGATACACAAAGTTACGAATTAGGGGAATCCCGCCTTTAGAATGAACTACTTCAGGATGAAACTGCACCCCAAAGAGTTGGCGTTCATGGGAGGCGATCGCAGCGCAGGGAGTATTGTCGGTATGTGCTAAGATATCAAACCCTTCTGGCAGCTTAGTGCAGGAGTCTCCATGACTCATCCACATAGTTGAACCATCTTCGACATTAGTTAGTAAGTCTGTTGGGTCATCAATAAATAAAGCAGCTTTGCCATATTCGCCTCTTTCCGCTCTAGCGACTGTTCCCCCTAACTGCTTGACCATTAATTGCATACCGTAGCAAACTCCTAGAATCGGAATTCCTAGATGCCAAATTTCTGGGTCACATTGGGGTGCGCGATCGTCATATACAGAATTCGGTCCTCCAGATAGAATAATCCCTTTGGGATCGAGGTTTTTAATTTGTTCGGCGGTAGTACGGTAGGAAATAACTTCTGAATAGACTTGGGTTTCGCGAATTCGACGGGCGATTAATTCGGAATACTGAGACCCAAAGTCAATAATGGCAATAGTTTGGCGATTAAAACTATTTTTGGAAGACTGATTAGTAGCAGTCTGGGTTGCTGCTGCAACTGATTCTGTATGAATACTCACTATTGATTAGGATAATTAGCTTAAATGGACAGTTAAACAAAAGATGAGGACTAAGTTATGGAGAAGGATGAGGACAGAATTAAGCAAGAAGTTTCTTGATTCGTAATTCCGATCTTGGGTTTCTTTGGCTGATTAACTTCTCAGCCCCAACATTTTTCGTAAAAAATAGTTACAAAAATTGGCTTTTATCTGCTAAACCTGCTTTATTTCGGTTATGATTGTCTGGGCTTGCTCTAAATATTTTGAATCTAGAGCTTAAAAATATTCTTCTAAATTTAACACAAATTGGGGAGCAAATAAGTAGCCGTGTCGCTTTTTTGGATGATCTGTCGCTGACGGTCGAATAAGATGCAACCGACTCTAACTGCTTGGTCGCTATGTTGGCGAATATAGTCTTGAGAACGCCGATCAATCGCTTCAGCGATCGCACCATAAACCGTTGCTACCCAGTTACTCTGCTCTTTTTGGTCTAAGTCTCGTAATAACTGTAAGGCTGACTCGGTAGTCGGACAAGTAAAAATTTGGGGGAATATTGCTGGGGATATCGGGTATTGAGCGCAATAAGCTGTTAAGATTTCTAGTCTGCCATCGGCTAGATGATGATGGGTGTGAAAAATTCCGCCAGCTAGTTTAATTAATTTACCGTGATAGCCAACTAATAAAATTGATTTGATTTGCTGCACACCAGCCATTACTAGCAGTGAACCTAACCAATTAGCAGTTTTGAGCAGCCTTTCAGGATTAATGCCCCAACTTTGCGCTAAATCTAGTCCATTTTCCCCGATACAAAATACGAGAGAGTCAAATTTTTGCGCTTTTGCGATTAGTTGACTTTGAAAAGCTGCTAATTGACTCGGAGCAGTTAAAGGTTGGACGATGCCAGTTGTTCCCAATAGAGATAAACCATCAACCACCCCAAAAGCTGCATTAGAGGTTTTAGCTGCCAACTTAGCTCCTTCGGGTAAAATAATCGTCACGATCGCTTTTTCGGTTTCGGGAATTAAAGGTTCGAGATTAGTAATAATTAGCTCTTTTGCATAACGATAGATTGCAGGTGCATTTTGTTGATTGATTTGAATGCCTACGCCTGCGCCACCTTGAATGATTATTTTAGCTGCTGATGGCTTTTTAATTTCCCTTTGAACCATCGCCCACACAGGAGTATGACGTGT
>DAXETX010000015.1:0-13503 GCA_051155735.1 Xenococcaceae cyanobacterium | reverse complement strand
ATCGACAACGGGCTTTAAATGCAGGTTTTCAGCAACATCTGACTAAACCAATTAATATTTCTTTGTTGCTAACTACTATTACCAAGCTAATTAATTCTAATCAGAAAAAGTAGAAATAACTGGGAAGATTATCTCTACTCGTAACCCTAGAAACTTGTGGCTTTAGCTATTTATTTAGTTTTTTGGGGCGTTTTAGCTTGTTTGATCGCAATTTCTTTAATAGCGTCAAAAGATTTACGATTTGATGCACCTTCAATCGCTTTAACTGCCAAATCTTGAACTTGTTTTTGAGCGATGTCTAATTGTTCTGAGAGTTGATAAATTCTGGCTTCTTGATTTTGGATCGTTGTTTCTAAAGCTTGAATTCGGAGTTGATAGTTTTGTTTCTCGCCTTGTATTTCTTTATTTCTCAGATCGGATTTAATTTTCGCTTGATAGTTACCAATACCTTTGCCTTCTTCTTCTCCTTGTCTGATTTTTGCTGATAATTGAGCTTCAAATTCTGCTACTTTTTGTTTGGCTGCTGCATATTCTGTTTCTTGGGCAACAAGACTTTTTTCGCTTTGTTCCCACTGTTTTTCTTGTTCTTGGCGATTTTCGTCTAATTCTTGATATAAAAGTTGTTTCTGTCTTTCGTATGCTGCTGTATCTAAATCTCTCGCCAAATCAAGATTATATTGATATTCTGCTATAGCGCGCTGTTTTGTTTTGGCTCTAGTTTCATTTCTTTGTTTAATAGCGCGATCATGATTTTCTTGTTCTTTTGTCCAAGCTGTTGCTAATTCTCTAATTTCTTGTTGAGTACTTTCTAAAGCTTGATTATATTCTTCTTGAAAAGTTTTAGAATTTTCTTGATATTGTTGAATTAAATTATCTATGGTGTTTTCTTCAATTTCAGTAAGTTCATGTAACTCTTCTAACTGCTGTTGTTCTTGGTCAATATAGGTTTGTATTTCTTGTAAAGTAGTAGCTTCAGCAATTAATTTTTCCGATAAGTTACTTATGGCACTACCAAAGTTAACTTGCAATTGTTGTAATATCTTAATTGTTTGTTCCATAGTGGAGCTTTTAGTAATTATTTGAGGAGAATCAGGCTTGATATTATTATTTGTTTTAATTTGTGCTTTAACTTCAGTTTCTAATGTTTTTTTAGCTTTTTCTAATTCTTTATAAGCAGCTAAAATTTCGGCTTTGGTACTTTTAGAATTGATATTCATGATTAATTTCTAAGATAAATAATTAATTAAGATTGAATAAATTAGTTATTATTAAAAGCTCTCATTGCTAAATTTTGCGCTTGAGTATTTGTTTCTTGTAATTGAGTGGTTAATTCGTTAATCTGACTAATTTGTCGCTCAATAGTTGCTTGTAAAGATTCCGCTTTAAATTCATAGCCTTGTTTTTCAGCTTCCCATTCTTTTTCGATTAAATCCGCTTGTACTTTGGCTTTTCTTTCTGCTTCTTTAATCGCATCTCCTTTAGCTTTGTTATAGGCTTCTTTAATTTGGTCTTCAAAGGTAGCAATTTTTTGTTGATTTTCAGTTAATTCCTGTTGATTAGCTAATAAATATGCTTCTCTTTGTTGCCAATTTTTTTCTTTCTCAGCACTGATATCAGCTAATTGAATTTCTTGTTGGTATTTAGCTGCTTCATAGTCATCAGTTTCGATGATTCTTTGCCTAGTTAATTCATATTGATAATCGGCTACTTCTTGTTCTCTCTGTTGTTGCAATAATCGATCTTCTTCCTGAATTTTGATTTCAAATTCTGCTTGCTCTTGTGACCAGGTTCTACGAGTATTTTCTACTTCTTTATTAATTGCCTCTTGCTGTTTCCTCGCATTTTCTGCTATTAGTCTCAGTTTCTCTTGATGTTCCTGCTCTAATAAATACAAAGCATCCGCTACTAATCTTACTTGAGATAATTGCTGTAAATGAGTTTTTTCTACAGCGATCGCCTTTTTTAAAACTTCAAGTTTATTAGATTCCGTAGTTAGATTTTCGGTTAACTGATTAATGCTAGTACCAAATTCTAGTTGTAACAAAGCCAAAACATTAACAATATTATCAACTGTATAATCTGTAGCTTGCGTAACTAATTCTTGATCTTTTATTTTTTCGGCTGCTGCTTCTTTAGTGGCAACTTTTGAGCCTGCTTGCTGATACTGTGCTAAAAGTTGCTCAAAAGCAATTAATATCTGGTCTTTTTCGGTTATTGATGTCATTTGGCTCACTAGATTCTTCTTAATGATTTTTACGTCAACTTAATTCTGATCCTAAAGTATGTTGATTTTTAAGTCAATAGCAAAGGGCAGATTTTGGTAACTTCTTGTCCTACTTAGCTTTAGGAGAGTGACAAAATTAAATTTGACATCATCTGGCTCAAACCACGATAATAATAGTTTGTGTAAACTGTAGCTTTAAATAAACCCTTGGCTAACGTTATCGTTATCGGCGCCCAGTGGGGTGACGAAGGAAAAGGAAAAATCACCGATTTACTGAGTCGCTCGGCGGATGTGGTGGTACGTTCTCAGGGAGGAGTAAATGCAGGGCATACGGTTGTCGTCGCGGGACAGACTTTCAAACTGCATTTGATTCCTTCTGGTATTTTGTATCCAGATACCGAGTGTATTATCGGTTCGGGAACAGTAATCGATCCGCAAGTAGTAATCGATGAGATGGAGCAACTTAAACAATTAGGGGTTAAAACAGATAACCTCTACATTTCGCAAACTGCTCACATTACTATGCCCTATCATCGTTCTATTGATCGCGCATCAGAAGAACGTCGCGGTAACTTTAAAATCGGCACAACAGGGAGAGGAATTGGTCCTACTTACGCGGACAAATCGGAACGAACAGGAGTCAGAGTTTTAGACTTGATGGACTCTAGGCTGTTACGGGAAAAACTTGAGTGGACAATTAACTATAAAAACGTAATTTTAGAAAAATTATATAACTTACCTCCCCTAGACCCGAAAGAAGTAATTACAGAATATCTAGAATACGCAGAATACTTGCGTCCTTATGTAATAGATAGTTCTCTTAAAATATATGAAGCAGTCAAACAGAAAAAAAATATTTTATTTGAAGGTGCGCAAGGTACTTTATTAGACTTAGATCATGGAACATATCCTTATGTAACCTCTTCTAATCCGATCGCAGGTGGTGCTTGTGTCGGTTCTGGTGTTGGTCCAACCATTATTGACCGAGTTATTGGGGTTGCTAAAGCCTATACGACTCGCGTTGGCGAAGGTCCTTTTCCCACAGAATTAGCAGGGGAAATTGGCAACTTATTAAGCGATCGCGGGGCTGAATTTGGCACAACTACAGGTCGGCGTCGTCGTTGTGGTTGGTTTGATGCGGTTATCGGTCGCTATGCAGTCAGGATCAATGGCTTAGATTGTTTAGCAATTACCAAACTCGATGTTTTAGACGAACTCGCAGAAATCAAAGTTTGTGTGGCATACGAAATTGATGGTCAAACTTGCTATCATTTTCCTAGTAATGCCAGTCATTTTGCTGATTGTCAGCCAATTTATCAAACCTTGCCTGGTTGGCAACAACCAACAACTGAATGTCGTTCTCTCGAAGACTTACCCAAGCAAGCATTAGATTATCTTAAGTTTCTTGCGGAGTTGATGGAAGTTCCCATCGCAATTATTTCTCTCGGTGCTAGTCGCGACCAAACTATCATAGTCGAAGACCCAATTCATGGACCGAAAAGAGCCTTGCTTGATGCTAATGGCTCGCCAGTAAGTGCGACTTAAGATTGCCATACTGGAACGAGAAACTAAAAGTTGTTTCTGGCAGCTTGGTATTTTAGTGTCGGTTAATTTTAACCATTTATTTTTTAATTCAAAGAGAGCAAATTAATGAAGATCACAGTTGAATGTAAAACTAGACCCGAAGGTAGCAAACCTAGAGCTTTACGTCGTGAAGGCTCAATTCCTGCTGTGCTTTATGGACACAAGGGAGCAGAGTCAGTATCTTTAGTAATGGATGGGAAGGAAGCTCAAACTTTGTTGAAAGATGCAGCAATTAATAACACCTTAGTCGATCTTAATGTTAGCGATCTTCCCTGGAAAGGAAAAGCTTTAATTAGAGAAGTCCAAGCTCATCCTTGGAAAAGAAACATTTACCACTTGAGCTTTTTCGCTGTTTCTGCCGATCAACAGATTAATTTAGTTGTACCGATTGAAATAGTAGGAACAGCACCAGGAATCAAACTAGGAGGGATTTTCGAGCAGAATTTAACTGAATTAAATATTAGTTGTTCGGGGGATAATATTCCTGAATCAATCCAGATTGATATCTCTAAGTTTGAGATTGGCAGTAATTTAGCAGTAAAAGAAGTGGTCTTTCCTGAAGGTGTCATAGTTTTAGACGATCCAGAACAAACTGTTTTTTCCCTTAGCGCACCTGCGAAAATGACTGATGAGGGTACTTCAGAAGAAGGCGGATTAACCGAAGTTTAATCACAATAGTCGATCAATAATGCCTGAAGTTTTTAGACCAGAGATAATTGCTATCTCTGGTATTTTTGGGTTTAGGCGATCGCTAAATCAGGAAAAATCTCATGAAGAAAAACATTACCACCTCAAGATTTACTATTTAAGCTTGAAAATTGAATTATGCAGCGTAAATACTTTAAAATACCGCTATTTATTGGCATTATTATCCTCTCAATCCTTGGTTTCAGTTTTTTTCGAGCTAATGCTGAAACTTGTAGTTACAATCCTCAAGCTTATCAAAATCTAGAATTAACCTTGCTATCTCAAGAGTTAGAACATACAGGTTTGATTGGAAGAATTCATGGCGGAGTTACAGCTTCCCAAATGTATGTGATGTCAGTTAGAGAACCAGAAAATTTCTTTAAGCATCGCGAATTTTCATTACTTGCTAATGAGCCAAAAACTAGCAAGATTTTGAGTCAAGTTAATCGCCATGATTTAGTATGTGTTCAAGGTAGCTTAATTGATAATCCCAGTCCTCAACAACATATCGCAGTAAAATCACTTAAAATTTTAGAGAAATGGTCAGGTTTAGCTGATTATCCTGAATATGAACGAGAATTAAGCTTACCCACTGAATTAATTAATCAAGATAATTTAATTGCCAAAGTTCATGCAATTTATGAACAGATTTTAGTGATCGAATATAAAGAGCAAGTTATGCCGATTTTTGTGCAGCAAAATCAATATATCCAAGGTTTAAATCGAGGTGATATTATTCAACTTTATTATCAAGTGCAAGCTCAACCCCAACAACCAACCCACTTAATCTTAAATTCAGCAATAGAACAGCCAATAACAGTTTTAGATTCGATCGCGTCTTGGCATGAACAACCAAAAACCTTAACAGGTAAACTGGTTAAGTTTCCTCAAAGTCCTCAAATTAAATTTGATGTCTATGGCATAGAAGTAACAACTCAAAACTATTCGCGCATTTTTACTTTAGTAAATTTTACTGATATCAATACTTTCGATCAAATTAGAGCTAAACTTGCGACTATCTGGAACAGCAATCAAGAAAATATTATTCCAGGTAGAAATACTTTAATTGAGCCTAATGTCATCATTAAAGCTAAAGGCACAATTAATTTTGGCTCGCCACAACAAGCTAATCCTCAGATTTTGGTTGAGCGTGTAGAGGATATCTCTTTAACTAATTCTTGAATTAGATGAAACAAAAATAAGTATAGTTATTCCCAATAGAAACCAGAGGGATAAGTGACTTAATAAAAATCTGCTTATCTATAATAATGTCGCAGCTAAAATTATGGCGATCGCTGCAACCATTAAGTAGGTAAAAATATTAATCGACAAATTCTTGCATATATTCACCCCACAACTTAGCAGCTTGTCCACTACTGCCGCGAGTTGGCGAGTTATCATCATTACCCAGCCAGATACCTGTTACCAAATCTATTTCTGGTACATAGCCAATAAACCAAAGATCGACATTATTATCAGTTGTTCCTGTTTTTCCCGCCTCTCCTTCTCCGAGTTTAGCAGCCTTTCCCGTACCATCTTTAATAACTTTTCTTAACATTTTAGTCATGCGATCCGCGACTCTTTCACTAACAGCTTCTCTGCGATTTTCTGGCTGTTGATTAAAATTATAAATTTCTCGACAAGTATCGATATCGTTGTTATCAGTGCAATCTCCACCATCTAAAATTCTTTTAATAGCATGAGGACGATACCAAATTCCATCATTAGCTAAAGCCCCATAAGCACCAGTAATTTCTAAGACACTGACTTCACTTTGTCCTAAAACTAAACCAGGAGCTAAAGTTAGAGGTGATTCGATACCCAAACGTTGCGCCATATCTTCGACTCTATTTAAGCCAACATCTTGAGCCACTCTAAGGGCGATCGCATTTTCCGATAATGCTAAGCCTTGATCGAGATCGATCTCTCCGCTACTTCTTTCACAGGCTTTATAGCTTTGTCCTTTCCAAGCCACAGGACTACAAGAATATTTTGTATCAGGATCGATGCCTCTTTCTAAGGCAGCAGCGTAAGCAAATACTTTAAAGGTCGATCCTGGTTGTCTTTTAGCTTGGGTAACGCGATTAAACTGACTTTGATTGTAGTCCAAACCTCCGACTAGTGCCACAATTTCTCCTGTCTCAGTATCTAAGGTAACTAATGCGCCTTGAGAAAAATCCGATCTAGCACCATCCTCAGTTATCGAATTACGCAGCGATAAATCCGCAGCTTTTTGTAAATCTAAGTCTAAAGCTGTCTCGACAATAAAGTTGCCTTCTTGGGCTACTTCTGTCCCCAACAAAGCTTGCAATTCGTCTAGAACATAAGCGTAAAAATAAGGTGCAACTGTGTTAGAAAGAGTCCGACGGGCATTAGGGCTGACTTCAATTCGCGATCGCCTAGCACGGTTGGCTGCTGCCTCACTTACCATTTTTAGCTTCTGCATCCGATCGATGACGCGATTTCTTAAGGCGATCGCTGTTTCATAATCCTTCACAGGATTATAAGCATTGGGGGCTGGTAAAATTGCCACTAAAGTAGCTGCTTCAGATAAAGTCAAATCAGTAGCAGATTTCTCAAAGTAAAATTGGGCTGCATCTTCAAAGCCGTAAGTCCCCACTCCCAGATAAACTCGATTTAGGTAAGTTTTTAAAATTTGGTCTTTGCTGTAAAAAGCTTCTAGTTTCAGGGCGACTAACATTTCTCGTAACTTTCTACCTGCGGTGTTTTGTCTGCCCACTTCAGGAAAAAGACTCCTAGCAAGCTGTTGGGTAATGGTACTCGCACCTTGTTTGAGTTCCGAAGCCCGCAAATTAATTACAATGGCTCTAGCAATACCATAAGGATCGACACCAAAATGCCAATAGTAACGGCTGTCTTCTGAAGCGATTACTGCTTTGGGAAGATAAGGAGAAAACTCTTTCAGGCGTTTTAACTCTTGGTGAGTATTTTGCGCCACAGGATTAATTGGCGTTGCGCCGTCTCTGGCATAGACTACTACTGGTCGAGTTGCTTCTCTAGGTAAAGGATAAACTTTAACTTTGGACCATTCCCAACCCATACCAATTACCAAAAAGCCCAATAATCCTCCTGTTCCATAAAGAGTATAGCGAAGCAGTTTCATCCATAACGGTGGCGGATTGTAATATTGCACGGCAACTGCATCTTGCAATTCTGGCGGACTAAGAGTAAAGCTTTCGCCGTGATACAAAGAAAATGAATTAAACCGTTTTTTGCCTCGATATATCCCATTGGTCGAGTTTTCGTCTTGCACGATAAAAGAGCGAGGCTGTTTTTTATTTCTTTTGAGACTGCAATGTTCTTGGCTAACTATGACATTAGGGATCTGAATATCACAGCGGGAACTCCGCCCAAGAGTATAGCGATCGCCTAATAGCGGGTAAATTTGTTCTCTGCCACTACCATCTTGCACCCTAATTTCTGGTACAGGTCGCTCTTTTTTGAGTTTTAACGCCCGAAAATTTACCTTTGATTGAATGTTTTGTACTGCCTGAGTAATGATTTTGCTTACTGGAGATGGGGAATTATTCCTAGTCATTGTATTTTGTCAAAAAGTTCGGACACCTAAATCAATTTCTGAGGACGTAAATTTATCCCTATTGTAGGCAATTTAATTATTTGTGATGTTTAAGCAATTTAATTTTAGGTAGTTCATTAATTTACTTATTTGTCAATATTAAATATATTAAATTTTATAAACAAAATTTTGAGCAATTACTCACAATAAAAGTCAAACTTTGTAACAAAATATGTCGGTATTTTTATAAAATTGTGTCAAATAAAGAGATATGCGGTTTTTGCGCAACATTTTTTGCTAAAAACATTTAACAGTAGCCCGTTGTCTAAGTAGGCTTAACTACCTACTAGAACCGTAGATTGTAAGTCGCCCCAAACTCAGAAGGAGAATCAAGTCTATGTTCACTCACGTCAAGTCCACCATACGTCGCGTAACACCAGAAAACCTCAATGGGCGTGATTTGCTGAGGGTGGTCTATGTCGTGCTAGAGCCTCAGTATCAAAGCACTCTAACTGAAGCAGCTAGAAACATTAACCAAAATAATCCCCATCTCGCCATTGAACTGAGTGGTTATTTAATCGAAGAATTAAGAAATGAAGAAAACTATCACAACTTCGAGCAAGATATAGCCCAAGCGAACATCTTTATTGCCTCTTTGATTTTTATTGAAGATTTAGCACAGAAAGTAGTCGCTGCCGTTACTCCTCACCGAGAAAGGTTAGATGCTGCTATTGTCTTTCCTTCAATGCCTGAAGTAATGCGCCTCAACAAAATGGGCAGCTTTTCGATGGCGCAATTAGGACAGTCCAAAAGTGCCATTGCGCAATTTATGCGCAAGCGGAAAGAAAATTCGGGAAGCTCTTTCCAAGATGCGATGCTGAAGTTGTTACGCACTTTACCCAAAGTTTTAAAATACTTACCTGTAGAAAAAGCCCAGGATGCTCGCAACTTTATGCTGAGTTTCCAGTATTGGCTAGGTGGTAACTCGGATAATCTGGAAAACTTCCTGCTGATGTTAGCAGACAAATATGTTTATAAAGATAAAAATATTGCCCAAGGAGTAACCTACCAAGAGCCGATTGTCTATCCCGATATGGGTGTCTGGCATCCTTTAGCCCCACAAATGTTTGAGGATGTCAAAGAATATCTTAACTGGTACAACAGTCGCAGCGATATTTCTGATGACCTCAAAGACCCTTTAGCTCCTTGTGTGGGCATAGTCTTGCAACGGACTCATCTGGTGACTAAAGATGATGCTCACTATGTCGCGATGGTGCAAGAACTTGAAGCTATGGGAGCGCGAGTTATTCCTGTCTTTGCTGGTGGGTTAGATTTTTCTAAACCAGTCGATGAGTACTTTTGGGAAGTTACGGGGCTGACCAAGGGTACAGAAAAACATCCCTTAATTGATGTTGTTATTTCCTTAACTGGTTTTGCTTTAGTAGGAGGTCCAGCTAGACAAGACCATCCCAAAGCGATTGACTCTTTAAAAAGTCTCAATCGTCCTTACATGGTAGCTTTGCCCTTAGTGTTTCAAACTACCGAAGAATGGGAAGACAGCGAACTGGGTTTACATCCCGTGCAGGTAGCCCTCCAAATTGCGATCCCAGAACTAGATGGAGCAATTGAGCCAATTATTTTATCAGGTCGTGATGGTAATACTGGACGAGCTATTGCTTTACAGGATAGAATCGAGGCGATCGCCCAAAGAGCTTTAAAATGGGGCAATCTCCGTAAAAAACCCAAACTACAAAAAAAAGTTGCCATCACAGTCTTTAGTTTCCCTCCTGATAAAGGTAATGTGGGAACTGCTGCTTACCTAGATGTTTTTGGTTCTATCTATGAAGTATTAAAAGGACTCAAAGGTAACGGCTACGACCTCCCAGAATTACCCGCTTCTCCTAAAGAATTAATGGAAGCAGTCATTCATGATGCGCAAGCGCAATACGCTTCTCCTGAATTAAATATTGCTTACAGAATGTCGGTCGAAGAGTATGAAAAACTCACGCCTTACTCGACTAAGCTAGAAGAAAACTGGGGACAGCCACCAGGACATCTTAATAGTGACGGACAAAATCTTTTAATTTACGGCAAGCATTTCGGTAATGTATTTATTGGGGTACAGCCTACCTTTGGTTACGAAGGCGACCCCATGTTACTTTTATTTTCTAAATCCGCTTCACCCCATCATGGTTTTGCCGCTTACTACACTTATTTAGAAAAAATCTGGGAGGCTGATGCAGTATTACACTTTGGTACTCACGGTTCATTAGAATTTATGCCTGGTAAGCAGATGGGAATGTCTGGCGAATGCTATCCCGACAGCCTAATTGGTTCAATTCCCAACATCTATTACTATGCTGCCAATAATCCTTCAGAGGCAACCATTGCTAAACGTCGCGGTTATGCTTCGACTATCTCTTACCTAACTCCTCCTGCAGAAAACGCAGGACTCTATAAAGGGTTAAAAGAATTGGGGGAATTAATTGGTTCTTACCAAAGTTTAAAAGATAGCGGACGCGGTATCCAGATTGTCGATACAGTAATGGATCAAGCTCGCATTGTCAATCTCGACAAAGATATTGACTTTCCCGAAAAAGCTGCCAAAGAATTAACCCAGGAAGAACGAGACACTATTATCGGTTTAGTCTATAAAAAACTCATGGAAATCGAATCTCGTCTCTTACCTTGTGGCTTACACGTCATTGGTAAACCTCCTACCGCCGAAGAAGCAATTGCGACTCTGGTTAATATTGCCGCTTTAGATAGAGAAGAAGACGGACTTGTTTCTCTTCCCCGCATTATTGCTCAAAGTATTAATAGAGATATTGATGAAGTTTACTCCAATAACGACCGTGGTGTTCTAACAGACGTGCAACTGTTCCAAGACATCACTCAAGCAACTCGCGCTGCTGTATCAGCTTTAGTTAAAGCGCAAATTGATGCTGAAGGTAGAGTTTCTATGGTATCCAAACTTAACTTCTTTAATATTGGCAAAAAAGAACCTTGGGTAAAAGCTTTACATGATTTGGGTTACACCAACGTAGATCAAGAACTCCTGAAACCTCTGTTTGAATATCTCGAATTCTGTTTAGAACAAATTTGCGCTGACCAAGAACTAGGGGGACTCCTCAAAGCCTTAGAAGGAGAATATGTCTTACCTGGTCCTGGTGGCGACCCCATCCGTAACCCCAATGTTCTACCTACAGGGAAAAATATCCACGCTTTAGACCCTCAATCGATTCCTACCTTAGCTGCGGTTAAATGCGCCAAAGTCGTCGTAGATAGATTGATTGCCAGACAAAAGCAAGATAACAACGGTAATTATCCTGAAACTATTGCCTGTGTGCTTTGGGGAACAGATAATATAAAAACCTACGGTGAATCCCTCGCTCAAATTATGTGGATGGTAGGGGTGCGTCCCGTACCCGATGCTTTAGGCAGAGTCAACAAACTAGAATTGATTCCTTTAGAAGAGTTAGGTCGTCCTCGGATTGATGTGGTAGTAAACTGTTCTGGTGTCTTCCGCGATTTATTTATCAACCAAATGAACCTGTTAGACCAAGCAGTGAAAATGGCAGCCGAAGCCGATGAACCCAGTGAGATGAACTTTGTGCGCAAACACGCTCTAGAACAAGCAGCAGAAATGGGTATTAACCTGCGTCAGGCAGCAACTCGTATCTTTTCTAACTCTTCTGGTTCATACTCTTCCAACATTAATCTGGCAGTAGAAAACAGCAGTTGGGAAGAAGAAAAAGAATTACAAAGTATGTACCTCAACCGTAAATCTTTTGCTTTTGATTCTGATAACCCAGGAATTATGAGCGAAAACCGTCAAATATTTGAAAAATCTCTCAAAACTGCCGATGTTACTTTCCAAAACTTAGATTCTTCGGAAATCAGCCTGACTGACGTATCTCATTACTTTGATTCTGACCCGACTAAAATTGTCGCCAGTCTCCGCGATGATGGGAAAAAACCAGCATCTTTCATTGCTGACACCACTACAGCTAACGCCCAAATTCGCACCTTATCGGAAACCGTTCGCTTGGATGCACGTACCAAACTACTCAATCCTAAATGGTATGAAGGTATGCTAAGTCACGGCTATGAAGGTGTTCGCGAACTCTCCAAACGTTTAGTTAATACCATGGGCTGGAGTGCCACAGCAGATGCTGTAGATAACTGGGTTTATGAAGATGTCAACACTACCTTCATCGATGACCCCGAAATGTGCAAGCGTCTCATGGAGATGAATCCCAATTCTTTCCGTAAGATTGTGGGTACATTACTTGAAGTTAACGGACGTGGTTATTGGGAAACTTCAGCAGAAAACCTCGATAGATTGCGCCAGTTATACCAAGAAGTGGAAGACAAGATTGAAGGAATTGAATAAATAATTGTCAATTTGGGCAACATAACAGCATGACTCTATAGGGACGTTCTAGAGAACGTCCCTATATTTTTTATCCTAAATCCGATTCGATAATATTTTTTATTAAACGGATTTAGTATTAGTCACTTTCTTTCCCAATAACCACCGCTTGAGGTTGTCCTTTGGCAAATGCCACAATATTATCTACAGTAGTATCCGCAATGCGTTGCACTGCTTCACGAGTGTTAAAAGCACTATGGGGAGTAATAATTACATTGCGCAGACGTAATAAGACATGATCTGCGAGCAAAGTATCTAGGTTATGGCGTCGGCTATAAACAGAGCGTAACAATTCTGCTTCTTCTCGCATCACTGGTTCTTCGGGTAAAACATCAAGTCCTGCTGCTGCTACTTTTCCCTCGGCTAGAGCGCGAATTAAAGCGCGAGTATCGACTAGACTACCGCGAGCCGTATTGATTAACACTACTCCTTCTTTCATTTGATTAAACTGTTCGGTAGAAATCAGATTCTCTGTTTTAGGATTAGCAGGAACGTGCAGGGTAATCACATCAGCCGTGGCTAAAACCTCTTCTAGAGAAGCGTAGCGAAACCCTAATTGATCGGCCATATCTTCTTTGGGCTTAACATCAAAAGCCACTACTTTCATGCGAAAGCCTTTAGCAATTTCAATTACACACAGACCGATATTCCCAGTACCAATAACACCTAAAGTTTTACCTCGTAAGTCAAAACCTTGCAGGTTTTGTAGTGAAAAATCTCCTTTACGAGTGCGTTCAGTAGCTTCCATCAACTTATGGCTAATAGTTAGTAACAGTCCAAAAACGTGTTCTGCTACAGTGTTTTCGCCATAAGTAGGAACATTACAGACTTTGATATTGTGTTCTCGACAGTAATCGACATCGATATGGTCAAAACCCGTAGAACGAGTGGCAATTAGTTTTAATTTAGGTAATTGTTGCAATACATTACCGTGAAGATCGGAATAAATAAATGTCGAAATTATTTCGGCATCTTCATATTGACTAGCATTGTTAGCAGTTAAAGGATAGTCAACATATTCAATTTCATGGTTGC
>DAXETX010000014.1:0-7182 GCA_051155735.1 Xenococcaceae cyanobacterium | reverse complement strand
GCCTGAACCAAGTTCAGGCAACGCGGACTTGTAAGGGGTCGTCTCTGCCGTTCAACGGCAGAGCTTGTGAACCCCGTAAAACGACGGTGCCTGCGTTGACCGCCTTCCGCGGTCAAGAAGAAGCAGCTAGTTTTTGATTATCGGTTTTTTCATCAGATAAATTGTCTGTAGTAGCATCCTGCTGTTTCTTACTACGAAATCTTTTAGTTAATGCAGGTGCATAGAAGATTACGGCAATACCAGATACGACTAACCCCGAACCCAACCAAGTTAATCCTGTTACCCAAGCAGGTTCTCTTTTTACTTGTAATGTAGATTGTTTTAAATCGTTAGGATTCCAAGAAGCTTGCGCAATTTTCCAGCCTTGATACCAAGTAGGATGATTCATCCACACTTTGCGAGACTCTATAACCTGATTAGCTGTATCTTCAATGCGAATTTTACTTGTCCACATTGCGACAGATTCCGAACCTTCATTGCGATCTACGATAAAGTCTTCCAGCTTAACTGAAAAAGGCAGTTGCAAGAGTTTCGGACTAAAAGCAGCATAGATTTCCCTATTATCATCCTCAATGGCGGTAGGTTCAGCCCAAGGTAGCCAGGTTTCTTTACCTGAAGTAGTTTTAACGAGTAATGCGGGTAAACCTTCATCATTAGGATTATCACTTGCTACGAGATCCCGTTGCAATTTCCCGTTAGGGATGTATTCTGCTAAAGTAATTTGAAAGTCTGCCCAACCAGGAGTAACCGACTGCCCTACTCGATATTTACCAGACTTCAAGCCTTGAGAGGATTTAGCTGCATAATATAGTTGATTATTTTCGGCTACGATAACGTGAAAATAATTATTAGCTGTGGCGGGTTGTACTTGATAGTTAAGGTCTAAATCCGCAATAGCAGTGCCTGAAACTACAGCGTGAATTGGTGGAATCTCGTTTTTGCCAAAGACAAACCATCTTTCTAAACTTGTAGAATTGGTTATTTCTAGCAATAGTCCAGGATTATTCAAATTATCAGAAGCACTAATCGGGCGGTTGTTAGCATCTAGACGAAAATCAGGAAAAAATTTAATTATTTTTAGTTCTAAATCTTTGAATTTAACTGATTTTTCAATCCTGTCTTGGACATCAAAAGCTATTTTGTCTTGGTTGTAATTAACCGTAATTTCGCCCCAAGGATGTGAATTTTGCTCTTGAGGTGGATTTAAAAGCTGTTTAAGTGTTGCTGCATCTTTAGCTTTAACTATAGCTAGTTCTGCAGGACCAATAGTCATATTATTGTAGCCACTCGGAGCAACAGCTAGATAGGGTTCGAGGGTTTGTCCCATGCGATCGCTATGCAAGTTTAATTTAATCGCAGGATTTGCTACCCCACCACCTGGAACAAAGCTAGCAACTTTTACCACATTGTCGCTATAAGCCTCTAACTCTAAGTCTCCGACAAATTTGGGTGTTACAGTGCCATCTTGCTGAATAAAAATATTAGCCCGTTGAATTTGATTATCAGTAGCTAAAACTTCTAAAGTGTCCCCTTCAACTCGAATCTGATTATTCGCCCCACTATCAGTTCTCACCAACAGCATTCCTTCAACCCCTAGATGAATTACCGCAGCCGAACCAGCAATAATCACGATTAGTCCTAAATGGGTGATCGCAAAACCGATTTTACGCGCCCCGCGCCAGGGATAACGAGACAAAGCGGACATTCCTAGATTTAACGCCAGAAAAAACATCAACGCCCCAAACCACGGACTTTTATAGACTTCTTGCTGTACTGTAGTTGAGCCGACTTGGGATTCATAAAAAGTCGCCCAGATTAAAATTCCGACAATCGCACTGAGTAAGGGTATTGCCAGTTTGATTGAACCTAAAAAGCGCACGCTGCGGTCAAACATAATATTTATCAAAGTTATTTATTTAAACAAAATCAGGCAATTTCTAATCTAGAAATATTTATTTAAATTGGTGAAACTACTTAGCTAACTAGATCAACATTATTTTACCGCTAACACTAGCCGAAAATTAGCGGAGCAATTCTGGCAATGTTAGTAACAATAAAAAAAGCCAGACAATTATTGGGAGAATTAGATTATGACTGCGACTCAATTAGCTCCTCGTTCCATAGAATCATGGCTGGGGGCAGAAGCTGAAGCTTTATTGACTTATCAAGCCAAAGTCGCCAAAGACACCCTCCATTTACCAGGAAAAGACTTTATCGAGCGTATTTTTGTCAAGAGCGATCGCAATCCGCAAGTGTTACGGAGTTTGCAACAGCTATATGGGACAGGAAGACTGGCAAACACTGGTTATCTCTCAATTTTGCCCGTAGATCAGGGCATCGAACATTCAGCAGCAGCTTCTTTTGCCCCTAACCCGATCTATTTTGACCCCGAAAATATTATTAAATTGGCTCTAGAAGGAGGTTGTAACGCGGTAGCGACTACTTTAGGTGTATTAGGCATGGTATCGCGTCAATACGCCCACCGCATCCCTTTTATCGTCAAACTCAATCATAACGAGTTGTTGACCTACCCCAATACTTCAGATCAAATTATGTTTGCTTCAGTTAAACAAGCCTGGAATTTGGGGGCGGTAGCTGTGGGTGCAACGATTTATTTTGGTTCGTCCGAATCATCGCGTCAAATTCAAGAAGTTAGTCAAGCTTTTGCTTTAGCCCATGAGTTGGGAATGGCGACAATTCTCTGGTGTTATCTCCGCAATGATGCATTTAAGCAAGAACAAGACTATCATTTGGCAGCAGATCTAACTGGACAAGCCAATCATTTAGGAGTCACCATCGAAGCGGATATTATCAAGCAAAAACTACCTGAGTGTAATAGAGGTTATCAAGCAGTAGCTCAAGCTACGGGTAACAAATACGGTAGAACCCACGATTTGGTATATAGCGATCTTACTAGCGATCATCCCATCGATTTAACTCGTTACCAAGTACTCAACTGTTATGCGGGGCGCAGCGGTTTGATTAACTCTGGTGGTGCTTCTGGTGACAATGATTTTGCTACTGCTGTTCGTACAGCGGTAATTAATAAGCGTGCTGGTGGTTGTGGTTTGATTTCGGGACGCAAAACTTTTCAACGTCCTTTAGCCGAAGGCGTTAAGCTATTTCACGCCATACAAGATGTTTATCTATCTGATGCGGTGACTATAGCCTAAATTACTAGGGTGGGTAAATCCCACCTTACAGCTTAAATTTCGGTTGTATCCCCTAAATAAGCCTCCAGCACCTGGGGATTACTTTGAATCTCTTCTGGTGTTCCCTCAGCTAAATTAGTACCTTCTGCTAGTACCCAAACGCGATCGCACAAAGACATGATTACGTCCATGTTATGCTCGATAATTAAAAAAGAAATCCCTTGTTGATTCCACTCTTGGATATGCTCGCAGATTTGATTCATTAAAGTCGGGTTAACTCCTGCTGCTGGCTCATCTAACAAGATCAGTTTCGGATCGCTCATCAAAGTTCGCGCCATCTCTAATAATTTGCGCTGTCCCCCTGATAACGCTCCTGCATAGTCGTGTGCCTTGGCTGCAAGTCCTACTGACGCTAAAATTGTCATTGCCTGTTCTTTGTTAGCTTTTTCTTCTTGTCTCAATTTGTCTTGCTGCAACCAAACTTTAAAAAAGTTTTCTCCAGTTTGTCGGGGTTTTGCCAGTAACATATTTTCTAACACCGATAGGCGAGATAGGACTCGCGCGACTTGAAAGGTACGAATACAGCCTTTTTGAGCAATCTCATGACAAGGTAGATGCTGTATTGGCTGCTCATCAAAAATTACTTTTCCCTTGTCGGCAGGAATAAAATTAGATAATAAATTGAACAAAGTCGTTTTTCCTGCGCCATTAGGACCAATTAAGCCAGTAATACTACCTTGTTTAACTTGAATTTGGGCATTGCTTACCGCTTTAATCCCACCAAAGCTTTTAGCTAATCCTGTAGCTTGTAATATTTCCTTCTGATTCATCAGCAATTAAATCTTTTGCTTAAGCCTACAATATAAAATATAAGATCACGAATTAGATCGAATTCTTCAGCCAAAAATTATGAACGTTGCTACAGCCTCCAAGACTCAATACGAAGCTGTTATCGGGTTAGAAACTCACTGTCAACTCAACACCAATACTAAAATATTTAGCAGTGAATCTACTCACTTTGACCCTGATAATCCTAATAGTAATATTTCTCCCATTTGTTTAGGATACCCTGGTGTCTTGCCAGTCTTAAATGAAAAAGTCCTAGAATACGCAGTTAAAGCTTGTCTCGCAATTAATTGCCAAGTTGCACCCTACAGCAAATTTGACCGTAAACAGTATTTTTACCCTGATTTACCGAAAAATTACCAAATTTCTCAGTATGACCTGCCAATTGGTGAACATGGCTGGCTAGAAATTGAAATTGCCGAAAAACCCAATGCTGAACCCGTCAGAAAAAAAATCGGCATTACCCGTCTGCATATGGAAGAAGATGCAGGAAAACTCAATCATGGCGGTAGCGATCGCCTAGCTGGTTCGACTTACTCTCTAGTAGATTTTAATCGCGCGGGTATCCCCTTACTCGAAATTGTATCTGAACCTGACATCCGTTCGGGAAAAGAAGCAGCGGAATACGCGCAAGAATTACGGCGGATTATGCTGTACTTGGGGATTAATGACGGTAAAATGCAAGAGGGTTCTTTACGCTGTGATGTTAACATCTCTGTAAGACCCGTCGGACAAAAAGAGTTCGGTACTAAAGTCGAAATCAAAAACATGAATTCTTTTAGTGCGATTCAAAAAGCGATTGATTATGAAATAGAAAGACAAGTTGCAGCGATAGAAAACAACGAACCAATTATCCAAGAAACTCGTCTTTGGGAAGAAGGAAGCCAACGCACCATTAGTATGCGTTCTAAAGAAGGTTCTAGCGATTATCGTTATTTCCCCGAACCAGATTTACCCCCTATTGAAGTATCCCAAGAACAGTTAGCCACTTGGCAAGCAGAACTACCAGAACTGCCTTTTCAAAAACGTCACCGTTATCAAGAAGAATTGGGACTATCTGCTTATGATACTCGCATCTTAACCGATGACCGCAGTGTCGCTGAATATTTTGAGAAGGCGATCGCCACGGGTGCAGATGCCAAACAAGTTACTAATTGGTTAATTGGCGATATTGCAGCCTATCTCAAAAATAACAACCTGAGCATTAATGATATTGCTCTCAAGCCTGAAATACTTGCAGAATTGGTGAATTTAATCAAAGAAGGGACAATTAGCGGTAAAATTGCTAAAGATATTCTGCCCGAACTGCTAGAAAAAGGTGGTTCAGCTAAAGAACTAGTAGCGAAAAAAGGCTTGATTCAAATTTCTGATACCAAAGAAATTGAAAAAATCATCGACCAAGTTCTAGCTTCTCATCCTGATGAGTTAGCCAAATTCCGCAGTGGTAAAACTAAACTTAGAGGTTTCTTTGTCGGACAAGTTATGAAACAAACTGGCGGAAAAGCCGATCCGAAATTAACTAATCAGTTATTAGGGAAAAAACTGCAAGGGTAAATACGGTAATCAGTTATCAGTCATCAGTAACTAGTTTATGCTGGTTACTGTTTTCTTTTGGTGCGGAACAAAATTCAATCACTTTGTTAGAAAAGATATTTTATCCTAAACCTACGTCAAATTAGCGATTCTTAGTAAATTAAACTAAAAAATACATCATATTTAATAACTTAATTATCGACCAATTTAAGACTCTTTGGGATAAATCGATGTAATATTGACATCCTCCCAGCGTCGGAGACGCGGGATTCCTAAGAATCTAGAGGTTCTACATTCAACGACTCGCCTTAGAGCGGCAGGTTTCCACCAACCGCCCAAGAGGGACGGGGCGTATAAACGCCTGGGGTTTCCCCAGGCGACAGCCCCTCCAAATCTCCTGTAGCGTAAGTTCCCCAATGCCCTTGGGTACTCAATCCGATCTGAAGTATTCGGATTGCTGATGCTATATCTCTATCTTCTATGTATCCACATTCACAAGCATGAGTTCTAGTAGACAGAGATTTTTTGACTCTTTTTTCGCATTTTGGACAATCTTGAGAAGTGTAGTGTGGCGGAATGGCGACAGTTATCTTGCCAAACTTCCAGCCAAAATATTCTACCCATTTGCGAAATAAGCTCCAGCCAACATCGGTAATCGACTTCGACAATTTTGAATTACGAACTAGATTTCTAACCTTTAAATCTTCATAGACGATGCAGTCGTTAGATGCACATACGCAACGCGCTAGTCTCTTAGCGTGTTCTATACGTTGTCTACTTACTTTTAAATGTTGCTTGGCGTAACGCCTTCTAGCTTTATGGTAATTATTAGACTGCCTAGTTCCTCGAATATACTTCAGGGACTTTTGACGATTTAAGCGATTGAGACGTTTCTCGCTGCTACGGTAAAATCTGGGATTTTTTTCTGTATGCCCGAATGAATCGGCATAGAAATATTTCAATCCCATATCTAAACCTATTGCTTTCCCCGTTGGTAGCATCTCCTCTTTAACTTCGATAGAGATGCAGAACTGTACGTAATAGCCATCAGCGCGACGAATTAATCTCACTCGCTTTATTTGCTCTGGCTGATAGAAATAGATGTCACGAGAACCAACTAACTTGACTCGACCGATATTATTCTTATCAGTAAAGGTTAGATGCTTCTTAGTTTTGGGGTCTAATTTCCAGCCAGATTGTTTGTATTCCACCGAACGAGAATGCTTTTTAAACCTTGGAAAACCTTTTTTCCCTGGAATATTTTTTTGACAATTATCGTAAAAACGGCTGATTCCACTCCAAGCTCGTTCGGCACTTGATTGTCTAGCAGTTGAGTTTAGGTTGTTAGCAAAACTATATTCTTTGGCTAGAATGCGGCAATATTTATTGAGGTCATATTTATTAACCCCCTTGTTGTCTATCCAGTAGCGCAAAGCTTTGTTTCGGACAAATTGACCAGTGCGTATTGCTTCGTCAATCGCCTGAAATTGCCGTTGTTTTGCTTTTATCTTATACTCAAGTCCAAACATAGTTTTATGCTCCTATGTTCGGCACAAAAAGTATAGAGTGAATATTAAGTGGTCAACTTAAACCCTGCCCAAAATTCATCCCGTCGCGGGACGCGAGGGGATGAATTTTGGAAGAAAGATAA
>DAXETX010000013.1:0-8406 GCA_051155735.1 Xenococcaceae cyanobacterium | reverse complement strand
TTAGAATATCCAGCGTCTCAAGCGGATATGAAGCCTCAACCCGATAGCGATCTTTCTAACTACAAGCCAGCCAACAAATTAGCAGGTAAAGTTGCTTTTATTACTGGGGCTGACTCTGGGATCGGTCGGGCTGTGGCGATCGCCTATGCCTTAGAAGGTGCAGAAGTAGCGATTTTCTATAACGAAAATGATGGCGATGCTGAAACAACCCAAAAAATGGTTAAAGATATCGGCAATAAAGACTGTTTGGTAATTAAAGACGATGTACGCAACTATGAAGCTTGTGAGAATGCGATCGCCAAAGTCAGAGAACGTTTTGGTAAGCTTAATATCCTGATTAATAATGCTGCTTATCAAATGGTGCAGCAAAAGGTTGAAGATATTTCACTCGAACAGTTTCGGCGCACGCTAGAAACCAACATCTTCGGTTATTTTTATATGGTAAAGGCAGCTTTACCGCATCTACAAGCAGGGGATGTCATTATCAATACTGGGAGCATTGTCGGTAAGATGGGGAAAGGAATGCTCATCGATTATGCGACCTCTAAAGGAGCAGTCCATACTTTTACCAAATCTTTAGCGCAAAATTTAGGCGATCGCGGTATTCGCGTTAATTCTGTCGTTCCAGGACCAGTTTGGACGCCGAATATTCCTGCTACCATGCCTGAAAAGAAAGTAGATAATTACGATACTGACGGAATTATCAAACGTGCTGCTCAACCTGAAGAACTAGCTCCTGCTTATGTCTTCTTAGGTAGTTCTGATAGTAGCTTTGTTACAGGCGCACTTTACGATGTAACTGGCGGACAATTGGCAGCTTAAAAGAGCCGAAAATAGATGAATATAGCGTTGATTAATTTAGTCAGAGTCAGCCCTGCCTTGAGAAGACACCGCTGACTCTGACTTCGTGAGATCCACTTTTTCCTTCTATCTTCTTCCTTAATTGTCGTAATATTTAATAACCTGAGTTTGGGTTAACTAAGAGTCAAAAACCGTTCTAAAGCTGATACCATTGCAGGAGGCCAACGGCGGATGTTTTTCAACCAATCGAGGTTTTGATAGCGAGTATCTAAACCCACTGCTGCAACCCAATTACTTTCAGCTTCTCCTTGATTCCCGTTGACCCATAATACAGCAGTAATCGCAGCCCGCATATCAGGAAACATCGGATATTTTCTCACTAAATTCCGCATTTGACGCAGTGCTTCTTGATGCTCTCCTATTTGATAAGTAACTAAAGCTTGATTCGCACGGGCTAAGGAAAAATCGGGAGCTAACTCTACAGCTTTGGTGTAATCAACTAAAGCTTCTTGCCATTTTTGTTGTCCTGCTTCTGCGTTACCTCGGTTATTATAGGCTAGCGGGTCTTGTGGATTAATCGCTAATGCCCGATCGTAATCGGTTATCGCTAAATCCCATTGCTGTTTTCGTTCATAAGCAATGCCACGGTTAAGATAGGGATCGGGATATTGGGGTGCAATCGCGATAGATTGATTAAAATCAGCGATCGCTGCTTCAATTTTATTTTCGGCAATCCTGACATTACCTCGATTACTCCAGACAGCAGGATTCTCTGGAAAGCGCTCAATTAATTCTGTCCAGTAAGATTCTGCTTGAGAAAAATTGCCTTTTTCTATGGCTTGAATCGCTTTTTGCGCTAATTTTTCCCCTTGTTTGAGTTGCTGAGGCGTTATTATTTGAGGATCTGTGGTATCAGCGATCGCTATAGGGTTTAGACCCCCTAACCAGAGCCAGCAGCAAAACAATAAACAAGTCAACCAACGAATTATCATCTTAATCTTCTAGGAGATAATACTTACTTCCCTTTAATCTACCTTATTTGACTATGGATATATCTAAAGGATTAATTCTTGCTGCTTGTGGTTTACTAGCAGGATTATTATCAGGGGTCTTAGGAATTGGCGGTGGAATTATTCTCGTTCCGATTATTGAGGGGTTGGGTTCTTCCCCAGTAGAAGCGGTAGCAACTAGTAGTCTAGCAATTGTCATGACTTCTTTTTCTGGTAGTATTCAAAATTGGCGCATGGGTAAGCTCAAGTTGAAAAAGGTTGTTTTACTCGGATTACCTTCAATTTTTACAGCGCAGCTTGGAGTTTGGCTAACTGGCTTATTTCCCGAATATTTATTATTAGGTGCTTTTAGTATTTTTTTGCTGATTAACCTTTTTCTGTCTAATATCCGTAAAAAATTAACCACCAAAGCGGAATCTACTTCTCAAACTAGAATTAATCCCACAATTGCCCGTATTTTAACAGGCGGTATTACAGGAGTTTTGGCAGGACTTTTTGGGATCGGAGGCGGTGTAATTTTAGTTCCTTTACAAATTTTGCTTTTAGGAGAAAGAATTAAACCAGCAATTCAGACTAGTTTGGGGGTAATCGTCATTACTTCCATTGCTGCTACTGTAGGACACACAACCCAGGGTAATGTTTTATTTTTAGAAGGAATTATTTTGGGCAGCTTCGGTGTCATTGGCGCGCAGTTTAGTACGCGATTTTTACCAAAATTACCCGAAAAAATTGTCAATTTAGCTTTTGGTGGATTATTGGTAACTATCTCAATTTATATGATGTATCAAGCTTATGACCTTTATCAAGCTCAAGCTTAAGGATTAATTTCTTTCATTGACCAAGAGTGATTTGACTCTTTAAGATATAAATGTCTATTTTGTGGCTCGCCTTTTAGTTCCAAGTGATCTACTTTTTGCGGATTTAATAATAGCAAACAAAAATTAGCTAAAGGTTCAGTTTCGCTGGGTGGAGTAGTCGCAAATGCTGCTGAATCTGAAACTCTTGATTTACCAGGATCGGGCCAAGTAAACTGTAACCTGGCTGCATCGGAAAGTTTTTGCCATATCTGTTGTCGCTGCTGTAATAAACTAGATTCGGCAAAATCTGCGGTTACTAAAGTCAAGTTACCTGCCAGGCGAAACTGCTCGCGAGTTTTGGTAAAATA
Organism: Xenococcaceae cyanobacterium; assembly: GCA_051155735.1. Classification (GTDB taxonomy): domain Bacteria; phylum Cyanobacteriota; class Cyanobacteriia; order Cyanobacteriales; family Xenococcaceae; genus JASJCP01. The sequence continues at coordinate 5,430 of DAXETX010000013.1, read as the reverse complement.
CCAACAAGCTTCACCCCAAGGTTGCTGCTGAATTTGGGAGACTTTATCACTTCGTAAATCAGTGACAATTTGTAATTGATTGCTATTTTCTAAAAAGCCTCGAAATACAACAGTGCGATTAGTTGGCAATCCTTGAGCGTTAACTGTCGCTAATTGTAAGTAACGACTGTGGGGTTGCGAGCGATTAAGATGTAAAGCGCGAGCTATTAGCGATCGCCAGGGTGCAAGCTCTTGCATCGAAGATTTACCATTTTGAAAAGATTAATCAAGGTCTAGCTGCTAAATCATGACACGACGCTAGAGAAATTATCCATATGAGGTTTGGCAAAAATCATTCTTCCTGCTGAAGTCTGAAGCGAGGAGGTGACAATTACTTGAATCTCGCCCCCGACATGGCGATCGCCTTCTTCGACTACCACCATCGTCCCGTCTTCTAAATAACCGATGCCTTGATCTGGTTCTTTCCCTTGCTTGAGAATTTTTAACTCTAAATAATCTCCTGGTAGATAGAGAGGTCTCACTGCTTGTGCTAAATCATTAACATTGAGAATCGCTACCCCTTGCAAATTCGCTACTTTGCTAAGATTGTAGTCATTAGTTAGTAAAGTCCCATTGATTTCTTGAGTTAAATGAACTAACTTGGCATCTACAGTTTCAATCTCTTCATAGTCAGTATTGCAGATGACAATCTTATCAGGAAAATCCTCTTGAATACGATTGAGAATATCTAAACCCCTTCTCCCGCGAATCCGTTTTTGATCGTTACTCGCATCCGCTAACTGCTGCAATTCTTGCAAGACAAACTGAGGTACTAAAATTTGTCCTTCGAGAAACCCTGTTTTGAGTAACTGCTCGATTCTGCCATCAATGATACAGCTAGTGTCGAGTATCTTGCTAGAGATCGCTTTTAGTGTTCCCTCTGCCACTAAAATGCTTTCTAAACTATTAGGATTAATCAAACGCAGAAAAGTTCTACCATGAGTATCTGCTAAACTCACTCCCAAGTAAGCAAACATCACACTTCCCATAATGGCGATCGCAGGTTTGACAAAAGTCAACTCTTTGGGGATTGGTAGCAAAAACATCGGCGCTAGCATCAAATTTGCTACTAGTAAGCCGACTACTAACCCAATAGCCCTAGTAATGATTACTTCTATGGGAGTTTTGCTAATTTGACCTTCTAAACGCCGATAGGTAGTTTGTACTGCTACTCCCACACCTAAACCGATAATAGCTGCGAAACCAGCGATGGTAAAACGTAAAGCATCAAAATTAGATACTTGTTCCAAAATATCTTGAGGTAGCAATTGTATGCTGTCAAAGCCGATATTGACTGCTGCAATAATGCAAATAATAATTATGATGGCATCAACCATTGTTTTAGTTGAATAAGATGAATGGATATATATTTTCTACTTTAATCAATTTAATTGGTTGCTGAAAATATATACTTTAGTTCTTAATATTTTTCTTTGAATTTGCTTGAGCTAGCCCGCAATTCTCCCAATCTGAGATAATTAATGCTATTCAAGAAGAACCTTCTAGAAATTCTCTAATCGCTTTATCCCGCAATTGGCAAGTTTCCGCTGACTCTGATTCTGATAAAACTGTGGCGACTAAAGCTTGATTATCATGATGAGATTTTTTTAGTTGCTGTACTTCTTGTTCTAAAGATTCAATTCGATCTACTAAGACGCGGATTACATTAGCTTCTGAATCTGGTAAATTACCATGTTCTAAAGGATTAACTTTAACTCCAGAACGATATACCACTCTGCCAGGAATACCCACAACAGTGCAATCAGAAGGAACATCTCTTAAAACTACAGAGCCAGCACCAATACGTACATCATTACCAATTTGAATATTACCCAAAACTTTAGCTCCAGCACCAACTACCACATTTTCTCCTAGAGTCGGATGACGTTTTCCTGTTTCCTTTCCTGTTCCGCCGAGAGTGACGCCCTGATAAATTAGAGAATAGTCCCCCACAATCGCAGTTTCTCCAATCACGACTCCCATCCCATGATCGATAAATACGCCACGACCAATTTGCGCCCCTGGATGAATTTCAATTCCTGTAACAAAACGAGCTAGATGCGAAACCAAGCGGGGAATCACAGGCAAGCCAATTTGATACAACCAATGAGCCAAGCGATGTAATAACAAAGCCTGCAAACCTGGATAACAGGTAATCACCTCTACCCAGTTACGGGCTGCTGGGTCGCGTTCAAAAATGATCCGAAAGTCAGTAAGGAGTGAAGACAGCACTGATTTTGTCCTGTAGATTGTCAATCAATAATCATTCTATCGTTCTCTGGCGCATCGAGATCCTATTCTTCTAGGTAGAGAAATCCTCCTATCATTTAGCAGAGGATTCTCGCTTTCTGCTTTAAGCGATTTTGAAACAGCTTAAATAAGGTAACTACTTGCCATTTTGCAGTAATTTCTTAATTGCGGTTTCGTGTTCGGCTTCAATCGAAGGAGGCTCTTGGCGAGTATCGGTAATCAACCAATCTAGGGCTGCTGCTTGTAAATCGATCGCTGCACCAGTTTTATCGACACAATAACGACCAAAGACCAATTTATCTTCTAATCTGACACCTGCACCCAAACGGGAGTATTCAAAAATCACACTATTATCGACAGTTGCACCACTACAAACCCAACAATTAGGACCAATCATCGTCGGACCAATGATTGTCGCGCCAGCTTCAATTTTGGTCATTCCCCCAATATAGACAGGACCTTGAATGTTGACTTTGTCCCAATTAACTGCCACATTGAGTCCTGTGTAAATACCTGGCGCGACTTCAGTTCCTGGTATCCTAACGTTTTTGATTTCTCCTTGGAGTACGCCTCGAATTGCGTGCCAATAATCGGGAACTTTACCAATATCTACCCATTCAAAATCCATCGATACCGCATAGAAAGGTGCGCCTATTTCCACTAATTTGGGAAATAAATCGCCACCAATGTCGTATTTTTGTTTCGGCGGAATATAGTCAATAATTTCTGGTTCAAAAATATAAATTCCCGTATTAATCTCCGTGCTGAGCGCTGCTTCTACCGAAGGTTTTTCTTGAAATGACTTGATTCGACCTTCTGGGTCGGTAACCACTACTCCATAACTAGGGACATCTTCTCTCGGAACGGATTTGGTGATCACTGTGGCGATCGCCCCTTTCGCTTTATGGTATTTAAGGGCTGCTGTTAGGTCAAGATCGATTAGAGCATCACCACAAAGCACCACAAAGGTATCATCAAAAAAAGTATTAAAGTCTTGAATTTTTTTAATCCCCCCAGCAGAGCCTAGAGCTTCTCCGACGAGTTTTCCCTCGACAATTCTGCCCTCAAAAGAGTAGCCGATATTGACACCAAATCTTTGTCCATCGCGAAAATAGCCTTCTATTTCATGAGCTAGATGGCTCACATTAACCATAACTTGGTCAAAGCCATGCTGTCTCAGTAATTCTAAGAGAAACTCCATCACTGGCTTTTGCAAGATGGGGATAAGTGGTTTGGGAATGGTGTATGTAATAGGACGAACCCGAGTTCCCTTTCCAGCAGCCAGAATCATGGCTTTCATCAACGTTTCTCCTCTACCAAATACTGATTTATTGATCGTTTAATTTATTGAAACCACTCCAGTTTATCAATAATGATCGGAATTAGTTAAAATTTCTGGACAAACTTGAGCGGTCGTAAACTCAGGTCTTGATAAAATTCTTCCTGAGATAGTTCTACTTTAGACTGAGCGGATAGAAGTAGTAAAGCCCAAAAAATTGCGGCTTTATCGGTACGAGAAGGGTTAATTGTCGTCTTATCCGCGTTATTGTGGCTATTTTGCCACCATTTTAGTAAATGTTCCCAGTCGATAAATTCTTCTTGCTGCGCCACTAGGTTGGGAAAATCCAGAGCCAGAAAATGCTCTAACTGTAAAGCTAATTCGGTTAAATTTTCATTATGGGCTAATTTGGCGATCGCTTTCATCGCAGCCCGACGGGAAGAGGCAGACTTTTTGGGGGGACGCTGCTGAGTCGAGGCAGATTCAATTTCGGCTGCAATATGTTCTAGTTGTTCGATCAGTTCTGGTAAAGTTACTTTGCGTCTGCTGAGGGGTTGTACAGTAGTACGACGCCGAATTTGGGTTTCTAAAGCTGATGGTAAAGTATTTTGGGGTTCGATTTCAGCCCAAGGTAGAGCTTCGAGTAACTCAGGTTCGACTTCTGCTGCTTCTACAGCTTGGAGTATTTGGAGGGTATCGGCTTTGAGCAAAACTAACATCGCAGCCCAGACAAAAGCCTGACCCGACTGAGATAAGTCGGTTTCTTGGGTAGGAGAGTCTGTAGTTTCGGTTAAACCCAATTCGGTTAAAAATCGATCTATTACCTCAATAACAGGTACATCCCAGGGATCGATTTCTCCCCGTTCGGCGGAGTCAATCAGATTAGCGATCGCTTTTTGTGCTGGAGTGATAGTCATTATTGATGATAATGAAATTAAATTTCAAAAAAGTATAGATATAGATAATATGGATCGATCTGTTGCTGATTTACGACAAAATTATACTTTCGCTGGCTTAGAAGAGACTGATTTAGACCCTAATCCAATTAAACAGTTCGAGGTTTGGTTTCAAGCAGCATTGGATTCAGAAGTTCTTGAACCAAATGCTATGACTTTAGCAACCGCGACTTCAGATGGCAAGCCCAGTGCCAGAATTGTTTTACTCAAAGGATTTGATGCTAGGGGTTTTGTGTTTTATACCAATTACGAAAGCTTGAAGGGAAAACAATTAATCGCCAATCCACAAGCAGCATTAGTTTTTTTCTGGGATCGTTTAGAAAGACAGATTAGAATTACAGGAAAAGTCACTAAAGTTAGTTCCCAAGAGTCTGACCAATATTTTCAAAGTCGTCCCAAAAATTCACAAATTGGTGCTTGGACATCTAACCAAAGTCAAGAAATTGCTAATCGAGAAGTCTTAGAACAAAAACAGCAAGAACTAGCAGCATTTTATGCAGCAGCAGCGGTTTTACCTCGCCCTCAACACTGGGGCGGATTTCGTCTTAGTCCTGAAACTATGGAATTTTGGCAAGGTCGTCCTAGTCGTCTCCACGACCGTCTAGTTTATGAGCGCCAAGTAGATGGTAGTTGGTCAATTAAAAGGCTAGCTCCATAGAATTCTGTTAGAGAAGTAGAGGAGTGATCGGAGTAGTTAATCTCCTCCAGCTTCGCAACTTCACCATCTCTATATTTTCTCTGTCTTTAAGATTCACTTTACAAACAGTTTCTTAGGCTTGATACTGTCGAATTACTAAAGAATCAAAGCATCACAATTTCTCTGATTGACTGATAAATACATCTCTAACTTTAGACTGAGGAAATGGTTTTCTGGTAGTACTTAAACTAAAGACAAAATATAGTAAT
>DAXETX010000012.1:0-10082 GCA_051155735.1 Xenococcaceae cyanobacterium | reverse complement strand
AAAGCTTTCTTTGGCTTCCATCCCTACCAAAAAGTAGGTGAGTAAAAACACAATTGCACCCATACTAATCGCCAAGCCAGTAATAAACCGCACGATCTTGGCAATCTGAACTTCTAGGGTGCTGGGTTCGCGTTTAACTGTAGTGGTTAAGTGGGCGACGTGACCAAACTCGGTTCTATCTCCTGTAGCGTACACTACTCCTGTAGCTCGACCAGAGGCTACTGTAGAACCTGCTAAAACCAGATTAGCGATTTCTGCGGGTCTGACTCGCTCTTGTAAAGATTCCTCCCCTGGATGCATTAAAGGCTTACCATTACGCATTGGTACAACCCGACGGGGACGCACGGGACGCCCATGACGATTGACTGGAAGAGATTCCCCTGTCAGTATCGAAACATCCACATAAAAACTTTCCGCAGCCACCAAACGAGCATCGGCAGAAATGCGATCGCCTTCTTCTAATTGAATCACATCGCCACGGACTAACTCGCGGGCGGGAATGGTTTGTAAGATGCCACTGCGATAAACTTTAGCTTGTGCCGGCAGGACTTTTTTTAGAGCATTTAAAGCTTTTTCCGCTTGAAATTCCTGAGAAAAGCTAAAGATCGCGTTAATCCAAATCACCGCCCAAATTGCCCAACCTAGTTCTGGAGTATCAGAGATAAAAGCCAGTATGCCAGCCACCCATAGCAGCAGTGTCATAAAGTGAGTCAACTGGTCGAGAAACCGGAGTAATAAAGAGCGACGAGGCGGTTCGGGCAGTTCATTCGCACCATACTGTTTTAATCTTACCGCAGCTTCACTATCAGCAAGCCCTTGGGCAGCAGTAGCCAGATTTACATATACTTCCTCGGCATTCAAAGACCAAATCGGAGTAGTGGCAGTCATCAGCTAACTCACCAAGATTACTTTAAGTAAAGTTAAAACTTAAAATTGAGAAAGTTGTGAAGTCGCCCTAATTTTTTAATTTGGAGTCAACTGTGACAAGTTAAGAAAAAATTGAAATAGTCAACTACTACATATAGTGTTTAATTTATGACCGCGGAAGGCGGTCATCGCAGGCTCTGTCGTTTCACGGCAGAGTACCGATGACTTAACACTAAATATAGACTGAAGCTAATTAATAAGCGATCGCTTTAAAAAAGAGGGTTAACTTGAAAATCTCTAAAAGCTAATAGCTAACACCTAATAGCTAATAGCGATAAACCAGTTGACAAATAACACACACCCTTAACTTGTCACCAATACCTGATGACTAACCACTAACCACTAACGACCTTTCTTCTTCTAAATCTTGGAATAGAGGGGTACTTAGATAACGTTCACCGAAGCTAGGCTGAATCATCACGATTAATTTGCCAGCATTTTCGGGTCTTTTGCCGACTTTAATGGCTGCTGCTAGGGCTGCACCTGAAGAAATACCAGAAAGTAACCCTTCTTCTCTAGCTAGACGACGACCATAATCAAAGGCTGCTTCATTACTCACGGTGACTACTTCATCAATAACCGCGATATCTAGCACATCAGGGACGAAACCCGCACCAATCCCTTGAATTTTGTGACCTCCTGGACTACCACCGGAAAGAACTGGACTATCGGTCGGTTCAACAGCGATCGCCTGAAAGCTACTTTTGCGTTTTTTGATTGCTTCTGCCACACCCGTTAAAGTTCCGCCAGTGCCGACACCAGCAATTAAAATATCGACTTCTCCATCAGTGTCTTCCCAAATCTCTTCTGCTGTAGTGAGACGATGAATCTCTGGGTTAGCAGGATTTTTAAACTGCTGGGGCATAAACCCATTAGGTAGGGTTGCTAATAATTCTTCAGCACGGGAAATGGCACTTTTCATGCCACCACTAGCAGGAGTTAATTCTAACTTTGCGCCATAGGCTTTTAACATGGCTCGGCGTTCTTTACTCATGCTTTCAGGCATCGTTAAAATAATCTCATAGCCTTTAGCAGCAGCAGCCATCGCCAAAGCAATACCTGTGTTACCCGAAGTCGGCTCGATTAATACCGTTTTACCAGGAGTAATTAAACCTGCTTTTTCGGCTGCATTAATCATATTAACCCCGATGCGGTCTTTAACCGAAGCTGCGGGATTCATACTTTCTAATTTCACGACAATCTGAGCTAGACAGCCTTCTGCAAAAGGAATTGAATTCAATCTTACTAAAGGAGTTTTTCCCACTAGTTCTGTAATATTATTGGCAATTTTCATGATAATTTTTTTTAATTGTTGATTTTCCTACGTTTTTCGTCTTTTGTAATGACTGCTTACTATCCCCTGTCCCTTTGACGCAATAAACTCAGAATTTCTTTAGTGCTAGCAAAATCTATGGCTCTAAAATCATCTAAGTCTTGAAGATCAGTATTTGCTCCTGCTGCTAATAAAATTGCCACCTCATCCAACTTTTCGGACGAAGCAGCATACATCAATACAGTTACGCCGTTATCGTTTTGATTATCAAGATCGATACCTGCCTTAATTAATAGCTCCATGAGATTGAGATGATTACCTAAACAAGCAAACCAAAGAGCATTGTTTCCATCGTTATTTTTGAGGTTAAGATCAATTCCCCTAGCAACTAAATCTCGTGCTACATCAATCGCTCCTTCACGACAAGCAACCATTAGTGCTGTAGTACCATTATCTTTTTGTTGATTTAAATTTTCGAGACTGTAGCCTTTTTTGTGTAGCCAAATTTCTGTATGGTGATTGAGTCCAATAGTTAGGAGCATCATTGTCTTATCCCTCAGTTGATAATTCTGGATATAAACCTAATTGTTTGGCAAGTTGACGTGCGATAAAGATCAAGAACTTTGCTCCTTCTTGATTATTTTCGTGAGACATAATTGTCGCTACTTGCATCATAGTTCTAATTAAGTTTTCATCGAGTAAATCCGCACTAGCATCTAATACTTCTGGTTCTTTACCGTTTGGACAACGGAGTAGGCGATCGATTAATTTAAAATATTCTTCTTGGCGTTGGTTGTCAGTAGTGGATGTCATTGGTATTTAGTGGTTAGTAGTTATTTGGATCTCACCAACATGAGAATTGCGATACTTATTCATCGTCTTCATCAGGCGATCGCGTAATAACCTCAAAGACAGTAGTGGCACAAGATTCGCGGTTGCGATCAATTTCTTTAACTCTGGTGCTAACTAATTTTGCTGACTCAATTTTGCCAAGCTGAGCCAGAATTAAACCTGTAGCAGCATAAGCGTTGAGGTATAGTCTCATATTAGGTTCTTGTTGGCGAGCTAGTAAAATTGTCTTGAGTTGTGACCACTCAGTGGGTAAATTTTCTTGAGTTGCGATCGTCTTAAGCACTTGTTGAGCAATAGACAAGGCGGTTGTAGGTTGATGTTTATAGAAAAAGAACCGGTATGCTCCGACTAACACATCGAGATTGTCTTTGGCTTTAGACAAAGCTTCTTGGATGTATTGCGCTGCTAAAGCCGTATTTTCCCAATTTTCACTAGCCAAAAGTAGTAGTTGTTTAATTTCTGGTTCAACATCACACCAGGAAAACTGATCTTGAATAGTTTGCATGATTTAATCAAGTTAAGAGTGCCTAAGAAACAAAGACAACAGGGCAAAATCACTTAGCTCACCGACATCTGTTTACAGGGAAAAATAAGAGCGTAAAGTTTCTACCCAAGTTGAAATACGCTCGTCTGTCTTTTCGCTTTCATTAATTTCATCAATTGGTAATCCGACAAATCGACCATCCCGCACGGCAAAAGAATACTTAAAAGTATAATCATCTGTAGGAACATCACCGACGATCGTGGCACCTGCTGTTTTGAAATAGTCGTATAAAGTACCTAAAGCACTGACAAAATGTTCACCATGGGCGCCACAATCTCCAGCACCAAATAAAGCAATGGTTTTTCCAGTAAAATCAGGCTTTTCATCTTCCATATCTACTAAAGGATCGCGCCAATCATTTTGCACTTCTCCAGAACCCCAAGTCGAAGTACCTAGCAATAAATAATCGTATTGCAGCATATCGTCAAAGTCATCAAAATCTTCTTCCATGTTGTAAAGATCGCAAATATCTTCACCTAATTCTTCCTGAAGTTTCGTCGCAATTTCTTCAGTTACACCCGCAGTACTGCCATAAAAAATTCCAATTTTAGACACGATCACAACTCCTTAAAAATAATTGCCTTTGTAGATAATATAACTGCAAATAATTAGCAGTTATTAATTTATTTATTTAAAATTAACAATTTGATTTCAGTATAAAAATTAACAAAACAATTTAAACTATAGATTTAAATTTATCCATAGCCGATAAATTAGTAATAAAAAATACAGTAAATTTTAGCTTCTTTTTTTAAATGATATTGAATAATTACGTAGCAGCTAAAGGTTGTAAGCTTAGATAAAATAAATTTACTAATTCCTAACTACTAGTTTTGTCAGAAACAATTTTTTTACTGAAGATCGCTCTTTCAGTGACTCGGAAGTAAGATCGCTATAGGTAAAAAACAACGTCAGTAAGAGAAATAAGATAGTGATAATTTCTTCTCGGATTAGTTCTGAATCTTTCATGATTTAAAGGAAGTTAGTAGTTAGTAGTTAGTGGTGATTCAGCAACGCCGAAAAACTTAAATTCAGGAGATTTTGCTCCGATCACATTGCCTATAGCGATCGCTCTTTCCGCTTAATTCAACTCAGCTACTGAAGCTGCGTGGGTGTGACATTTTTTGGGACAAATGCGAGCGCAAGCTTCACAACCGATACAGTTTTCAGGATTAGCAATAGTCATTACCTGGCGTTCGATATCGTCGTCATCGTCTTCATCAATGAATTCGCCAAATTCATTCATTGGTTGCAACATTAAGACATCGCGACCACAGACTTTGTAACATCTGCCACAGCCTAAGCAAACAGCTTTGTCGATGGCGGTAATAAACTTAGGTTCCCAAGTTGCTCCACCTTTAGTCAAACCAGTTAGGGTAGTCATGATTGTTCTCCTTTTTGTTAAGGAGCAGAGACACTTATCCTGAATGCCTCTACTTCAGTTATTTATTTAGCGATCGCACAGCGCCTCGTTTTACGAGATCGCAGATTCAGCCTGTTCGTGGCGAACTTTGAGAATTTCAGGATTATCTAAGCAAAATTGTTGGAAAGGAGTGGTATCTGGTGATTTTACTCCTTCTTGATAAGTTGCTTCAGCTTCCAAATCTTCTACTAAAGCCCAAGCAACGATACACTCAGGGGAAGTTGCACCTTTAGCCTGAGCAATAGCGATCGCATCTTCAATTGCTTTGTCTAATTCGCGACGCAGCAAAGGTACTTTGGGATTTTCCAGAAAATCGCCTTGATAAAGAATGTCGGTTTCGGAAACAATCCCTAGTAAATCTCCTTTGATTACAGGTGCGATCCGAATACCAGTTAGGGCAAATAATCTGGCAACATATTCCACACCCAAATCGGGATTAATCACAATACAAGGTTTGGTCATGATTTCATAGACGCGCATCGTGGCAGCATCTTTACCATAAGCCACTACCTTGTTAACAACATCAGTGTGGGTAACGATACCGTAAGCATCTTGGTTGTTGCGTAAAGTAACAATTAAGGCGCGTAAGTTTTTGAATTTCATCAACTTGACGGCTTCGGCTACTGTTGCTGAACCACGAATAGTAGCTACGTCGTCAGACATAATATCAACTGCTTTTAACATGACATTACAATCTCCACTAGCGTTTATTGTGTGTATTTAGCTAGTACCGAGTTACCAGTTTTGCTAGCATCTCAGATACTAACCAAAGCTTTTTTACAGTCGCTTGGCGTTAAAGGTTTGGGGTAATTTTGTGTCGTCTGCCAAATCTTTAAAAGCTAACTGCCAACCGTTGGCGAGGGTTAAAACTTTTCCTTCTGGAGTAGTGCTTTGTTCGACTACTTCTTCTTCCAAATCTTTTTTCGGGACATATACAGATAGATGTCCGAGGTCGTTCTTATGGAGCATTACTTTCATGGTTTTGTTAATGGTTAGTGGTTAATGACTGATTACTGATTAGTGGTTAGGAATTAAATTTAATAGCTCATCTGGGGTTAAGCTGCGTTTCAACTCCACTGATAAATCTCGTACTGCATCCACAAGCGATCGCGTTTCGGTTTGAGTTAGCGTAATACCGTATTGTTGCAACAGGTTATTCACTAGATGTTTACCCGAATGCTTACCAATTACCAAACGCCGTTCTCGTCCCACTTCTTCGGGGGTAAAGGGTTCGTAAGTCGCTGGATTTTGGAGCACGCCATGTCCGTGAATTCCTGATTCATGAGCAAAAGCATTATCACCGACAATGGCTTTCCAAGGAGGAATATCGCAGCCTGAAGCTTGAACGATGAATTTGGAGATTTCTTTAAATTGAGTCGTGTCGATCCCAACATTGATGCCATAAATCCGCTTAAGTGCCATTACGACTTCTTCTAAAGCAGCATTACCTGCTCTTTCACCCAAGCCGTTAACTGTAGTGTTAACAGAGGTTGCACCCGCCCGAATCCCCGCTAAAGCATTGGCTGTTGCCATACCAAAGTCATTGTGAGTGTGCATTTCTACAGGAATTACTAGCTTGTTAACCAACTCTTGGACTTTTTGATAAGTAGTTAAAGGATCGAGAATTCCTACAGTGTCGCAAAACCGAAATCGGGATGCACCATAATCTTGTGCAGCTAAAGCGACATCGAGTAAAAAGCTTGCATTCGCACGAGAAGAGTCTTCCCCGCCGACAGAAATATATAAACCGCGATCGCGAGCGTAGCTAATGGTATCCTGGAGTCGGTCGAAAACTAGCTGACAGTTACCTTGAAACTTAACTGCGATTTGAATTTCTGAAACAGGAACGGAGATATGCACTCGTTGTAATCCACAAGCGAGAGAGGCATCGATATCAGAGCGAACAGCACGATTCCAGCCAGTAAGCAGGGTTTTTAACCCGAGATTTGCTATTTCTGAAATAGCTTCTGCTTCGGTGCTACCCATAGCAGGAATCCCTACTTCAAGCTCTTGTACGCCAATAGCATCCATTAAACTGGCAAAAATTACTTTCTCTGCTACTGTAAAAGCAACTCCTGCTGCTTGTTCCCCATCCCGCAAAGTTGTATCGTTGATCTGAATTGGTGGCATAGCTCTATTCCTTAATATTTACACAATGGTTAATGGCACTCAGCTTCCAACCAGCCAAAGATGCGGTCTAACTCTGGTCGAGATACTAAACCATATTGCCAGAGAAGCATTGGGATAGGTGCATTGAGTTCCTCATGTTTTTGCATAACTAGGGCAATTTCAGCTGAGGATACTGTCAACTCCTCTTGCAAAAACCGATTTAATTCCGTGACTTCAAAGTTAAATTCCATAACAGATACTTGCGCGAATTCTGGGTACGGGTTTGACAGTGTGCCAAACCCTGAATTGATCTTTAATTAATTGCCATTACCGTTACCAATAAACCCTAGAGTTAGGCTATCTGTAGCTAGAAAATGGTCGAGGTGGAAGGCTCTTTCTTCAGTTTCTAATAAGATTTGCTCGTATAAGTAGCGGGTAGCGCGATCGCCAACGCTTTCTGCTTGGGCTGCTTGACGGCGAATTAGATCGATAATTGCTTGTTCAGCAACCAAATCATGTTCTACCATTTGACGACAGTGAAAAATGCCATCGTCTTCTGGGGTAAAGCAGCAAAGCTCTGCTAATTTACTAAAACTAGCTGCGGGAGTACCGCCCAAACCATTTAGACGTTCACCAAGATCATGAGCATGACCCTGTACAGCGTCATAACTTTCTTGAAAATATTGATGCAGGGAATAAAACTCCGAACCTTCTACCACAAAATGATGTTTTTGGTATTGCAGGTATAAACCCTGAAAGCTAGCTAGAGCCAGATTTAAACCTTCGCACACGGGAATTGTAACTTCTTTGTCTAGACCAATAGGGTTATTGGCGACTTGTCCGAATGATTGAACAACTAATGTTTGTGTCATGGTGTTTAATTTGTTAGTGGTGAATAGTTAGTTGAGGGTTAGTAGTTAGAGGTTAGTAGTTATGGGATTTTTCAATCAATAACTTCACGCTAATTGCTAATTAATGCGTTTTACTAACAGCTAATTACTAATGACTTATGTAATGACTGACAACATCTAATTCCGTTACCCAACATCGCTCTAACCAGTCCGTTAATTCGTAGCGACTGCTTACAAATTGTTGTATGGTACTGCGGAGCAGAATAGCATGGATGCAATTGTCGATCTCGACCCAGAGCGTGCCATCTTCGGGACACCAGCAAGGAATTTTTAGTTCTCGCAGGCGACGATAGACGCTCCAGCGATCGCTACGGTTAATTTTAGTAACCTGGCTGACAAAAGCTTCAGGATGAGTAAATTTATACATGATTTTGTGGTTGATAAAGGGCTAATTTCTGTATCTGTTGTTCCAAATTCTCAATCCGCTTCAGCAGAGAGCGAATAATATGGGCTTCTGGGTCAGGTAGTTTACCGTGTTCGAGAGGACAACCATGACCAGTACGAGAGACGATCCGACCTGGAACTCCTACGACCGTACAATCGTCTGGTACATCTCGCAGCACAATCGAACCTGCGCCAACGCGAACATTACTCCCAAGATTAATATTTCCTAAAATTTTTGCCCCTGCACCGACTACAACATTGTTACCTAAAGTCGGATGACGTTTTCCTGTTTGTTTGCCAGTTCCGCCCAAGGTGACATTTTGATAAATTAGACAGTAATCACCGATGATCGCAGTTTCTCCAACTACTACCCCCATGCCGTGATCGATAAATACTCCCTTGCCAATAGTTGCACCAGGATGAATTTCAATCCCAGTAAGAAATCTGCCTAGATGGGATAAAAAACGTGGTAAAAGGGGAACTCCGCTATACCACAACCAATTAGCTACTCGATGCAATGCCAGAGCATGAACTCCAGGATAACAAATTAGTACTTCTAGCCAATTATTAGCTGCTGGGTCACGCTCAAAGATAATCTTAAAATCTGTCCAGAGGGTTGTGAGCCATGATGTCTTAGCGAACAATTGATTTTGTTTGTTGCGCTTTCTTTCTAGTTTCCTGTCGATCGTTAGTGGCTGTTGCATGGTTTTGGTTTGTCTGGCGTTTTTTGTCGTCTGTCTTTTGTTATTAGTTGTTTGTATTAATAACCAATGACTAATGACAAATAACTAACTGACTAAACTTTATATAATGCTTATACCAATAGCCCTAATTTGGTTTTTGATGGCAGACAAAGGTTAGATTGATTAGATTAATTAATTTGCACTTATTAATTTAAAACTTAGATTAAATAACGACTTGCGCCCTCGATAAGTTTTTCTTGGGGTATAGGTACTAGTATTTTCCCCAACAGGTCTTAGTATTGTTCGGTAAAGGGATGAGTATTTAGCACTCAAAATTGTATTTTTTAAAACCCAGTGTTACCAAGAAGTAGAGATAGTTATGGGAGCTAAAAATCTGGTACTCAAGTAGCAAATCAAAGTCAATAATACAGAACTCAGACGGTATATAGTTTGTAGCTGTTGTTACGGTTTTTTGCAACCATTAATTCTCTCGTATCAAACTCAGCCAAATAATAATGTTAATTTAGATACGGATTCGAGACAGAAACCGAATTCCGCAACAGAAATTGAATTCCGTGACGCTACTGGAGAGGTTTGGACAGACCTACTCCAGTTTTTTTATGATTAGTTTTGTGTCATTCGCTATTTGATGGGGAGTAATACTATTTCTATTTAGCTCTTCTTTACCGTTGCGAGTGTAAAATTCTATTCTCTTGATCGCGCTCAAAGTTCCTTACTTATTCTCGATCGCGCTCTTAAATAGAAATGATCAAAGATAACCGATCTAAAAGGCTTTATCGCTTTAGCGATAAAGCGCGATCGTGCAACGGCTCGCTTCGCGAGATCCCATTAGATTTCGGTCGAATAAATCAACATAGCAATTGATGATGCGCCTTTACAAGGTGCGTCCCGCGCCATCAATTAGGAAAAAAATCATGAAAAACTCCATCTATTTTGGAGAACAAAAAATATTCAA
>DAXETX010000011.1:0-7647 GCA_051155735.1 Xenococcaceae cyanobacterium | reverse complement strand
AGTCATCAATATTGTCTTGGTTATCTTTAAAGATGTTTTTGAACGCATTATACCGTTCGACTAGATTTTGCACGATACCGCTTTCGTTTTGTTGTTTTGCTTGAAGTTGCTGCGATGCTTCATCATTTGTCTCATATTGCTCTGTTTTCGACTGAGAACTATCTGACTCTTTCTTGGGTTCTTTATTGAGATTTACCGCAATCACAATCTCTGCACCCATGTCTTTAACGACACTAACAGGAACAGGATTGACAACACCACCATCAACTAAATAAACATTTTCCTGTTTAAACGGGACAAAGATCCCAGGAATCGAAATACTAGCTCTAATAGCATCTACTAGATTACCTGATTCAAACACCACCTCTTCTTTTAACAGAAAGTTGGTAGCAACACAGCGAAAGGGAATCGCAGCAGCTTCTATCGTTTTATCGGAAAGATATTCCGTAATGAAATCGCAGACTTGTTTGCCCTCAATCAGTCCCAAATTCGGAAAAGAGACATCTATCAAGGGTAAAAGATTATCGACAGTAATTTCATTAGCAAACTTTTCTAATTTATCTAATGCTCCCGTAACATAGACAGCACCGATTAATGCGCCAACGCTAGTACCTGCTAAATAGTCAATTTTAATCTCAGCTTCTTCCAAAGCCCGAAGGACACCAATATGCGCCCAACCTCTGGCACCGCCACCGCCCAATGCTAAACCGACTTTAGCTGATTGCATTACTTTAAGTTAAATAAATTACAAGATACTGAAGTTTTTTACATAGTAAGCAAATATCGCTAAAAAAAGCACTGGAGCTTTAAACTCCAATGCCCAAGTATCATCTAGCTAAAATTTAAACTACTCTAGGGAGCTAAAGCGTTACCTCTAAGTAAGCTACCGATAGTTTTAGCCGTAATCTTCATTTGTTTGAGAGGATTAGCAGGAACTACGGTTTTGTAGAGATAGCTATCAAAGGTTAGCTTTTGCACATCTAGATCAGCACACATTTCGACAAAGGCTTCACGAGTTGCATCAGAACGATAAAAGACTCTTTGCAGCAGATCTAAAACTAGATAAGTAGCACCATAGGTTTTATTCCACAGCTTTAAGAAAGCTTTGAGATCGGCTTCTGTAGGAACTGTTTGACCTTTGTTAGAAGCTTCAACAATGGTTTCGGCGCACATTCTGCCAGATTTAGCAGCAAAGTAAATGCCTTCACCAGAAGATTTCGTCACCGTACCTAACGCATCACCAACCAGCACTACTCGACCGCGAATTGGACGGGGTCTCGGATGTTCGGGGATGGGGTGTGCTTCGACTTTAATGATTTCCCCACCTTCTAGTTTACGGGCTGCACGAGTGCGAATCCCAGCTTGCAGGTCTTTGATCGAAGCTTTGTTTTTCTTCATTGTTCCCGTTCCCACTGCTACGTGGTCGTATTTGGGGAACACCCAAGCATAAAAGTCAGGGGAAACATCATCACCCACATACATCTCTGCAAGCTCTTCATAATAAGCCATTTTGTCTTGAGGCAAACGAATTCGCTCTTGGAAAGCGATCGCATAATTATAGTCTCCTGCATCAATGGCTTTGGCGATCCGAGAGTTCGCCCCATCAGCACCAATTACTAAATCGACTTTGAGAGTTTTATGATCGCCCTGTACGCTACCGTTAGCATGATCGGCGTAGTGTAGTGTATAAGGGTCTCGATCGTTGTTGGGTATATCTAGTTGATAAACTGTACCATTAATTAAATTAGCACCTAATTGCGCAGCGCGATCGCGGAGAAAGCCATCTAAAACTTCTCTGCGACACATCCCAATGTATTCATCATCTTTTAGGGTTTGACCGATATCCACTTCTATATTAGAAGGGGATATCATCTTCATTTTCCTAACCTGACGGTCAACAATTTCTAAGGGAATGTCAAATTCATCCACCATGCAAAGGGGAATTGCACCACCACAAGGTTTAGCATTATCTAATTTACGCTCAAATAAATAAGTTTCGATCCCAGCTTTGGCTAAAATTTCGGCTGCGGAAGAACCAGCAGGTCCGGAGCCAACGACAGCAACCCTTAATCCCAAGGTCTTTCTCCTTTATTCGTTCTCAACCTACGCATTGCATCCTATCACGGACTTATTGCCTCTGAACCTCAGAACCTCAAAGTTGGGGTCAAGTTGCAATACTGCTTAACAACTGGGTTACAAAAGTTAATATATTTAGTAGCGTAGTACTAGTCTATTTTTTACAAATCCACATAAAGATTTTTCTATAATTAGTGTAGAAAAAATCATGTTATAGGTTGTAATAAAAAATTAGTAAATATATGGACATTGCTATTTATTCTGGAAATCTGATGCATCAGCAACAATATTTAGGAGCGTTTTTACCCCCTCTGCCTTTAGACAGTCTTTTTTCGACCCAAGGAATTATGGTCATGCTCTTGGTTGCTTATGCTGGTGCAATGTGGATGTTTCTTTCGAGTGCGCCCAAAGTCTATACCATTATGGTTTCCGATTTGAGGGTAGCTCAACAATTTTATGAAGGATTACTGAGTTTACCAGTTGCAGATATTCCCCTACATTATTATTACAATTATGAACAAGCGATGGGAGCAGGGGCGATCGATCCGATCTATATGTCTGCTAATCCTACAAGTACAGGTCTTAATGGCTCAGATGGTTTGTGGTATCAACTGAAAAAAAATACCCAATTACATATTATTTCTGGTGCTAGTGGTGGTTATAAATCGCGTCAGCGTCATGTTTGTTTTGATCGCGATTGTTTAGAAGCGGTTTTGTTAAAAATCCAATCGCGACGGTTAAAATATAAAATTCGTCAAGATAAACCCCTCAATTTTTTAGTTAAAGATCTTGAAGATCGCGTTATTGAAATGGCAGAAGTAGCCAATTAAAAAAATCGGTTGGCAATTAATTTAAGAGTTATTAATCAAATAGTAAACTGTAACTTTACTTAAAATTTAATAGCAGCAATCTTTGCTATATTTAAGTATAAGAAAAACACTGGCAAGAAGTTCTGTCGCTGTGGTCTTTTGCTATGCACCAAAGGGGAGCGATGTCAGGTGGATAGACAGTGTTTGATTGAGGCTAAAACGTCAAGGAAGTTTCTATCGCTTCCTTCCCTAGCTGCTGTTTGTAGGAGATTAAACTCTCTATCAGAGCGATTGCAGGCAGCAGACGTAATTCTAGCCTAGATCACTCAATCAATCGGTTGATTTTTTAAAGAAGCTAATTTAACTTACCGATAAAAAAATGAAAGACAATTAATTGTCTTTCACTAAGTTATCTTTTTCCTATTATTTTCTATTTTAACCTTCTACTGTAGGAGCGAGATAGATAAATATTTAGTTACTGCCTAATCCGCTCTAGAATTATAAATTTCTCCCTCATAGGGCTGTACACCTATATTCGGATATTCGTCATCATTAGGACCAAAAATACGGGCAAAGGCTTCAGTTAGATATTGCATCGTTGCCTTTAAAGCGTTGTTAATCACCATCACTATTGTCTCCTAAAAGTTAATAAGTAAATAGACTTAACGTGAAACAAAAATATTTTGCTTGATGTCCGAATACAATTTAATTATCAGTTGTCATTGTGAGAGAATGATCATTTTTGAGATAAATATTGATGATTGTTATTAATAATTAAACTACAGCCATAAATTACTAAGTATATACCACTAAAAAATACCTCCATTGCTGAAGGTATTACCACAAAATATTAAGGTTAATTACCAAATAGTTACAAAGCCATTTTGTAATTAACTAAACTCAGATAAGTTACTAGTAAGGTCTAATAAACTTTGTTCTGCTGCTAAAATATCTCCTTGGACTTGGACTAAATCTTCTTGATTTAAATCGATTAATAGTTCTCCTTGACCCAGAGAAAAACTAATATCTCCTCCTGCTTCTAAATACTCGCTAAAGTCAAAAGTATCACCCGCAGCAAAGTCTTTAATCAGATCGCGGTCTTTAATCCCGTCTAAAAGATCGCTACCAAATTGAAAAGTATCTTTACCACCATTGCCTAAAAGTTCATCATTACCAGTACCGCCATTGAGCAACTCGCCAGATCGACCACCAATTAGAGTATCTTTACCAGCACCACCATAGACAGTACCGCGAATTCTACCTGATGCGCCATCATAAAGATCATCTCCAGCACTAAGTAAAACATCGCCTCTAATTATGCCTTCATTTAAAAGAGTGATGTTCCCTTCAGCATTGCTAGCATTGATCGCCAGTCGTCCAGTTTCACTATCGCCACCGTTGATAATACCAGTGTTGATAATTTCTCCATTAAGTTTGACTCGATCTTCAATAATAACTGCTGCACCATTTTCCGCCGACAAAATTCCTGAATTATCAATATCACCATTGAATACCGAAATATCTGCACCCGAATTGTTACCCCAATACAGCCGAACCGCAGCAGCTTGATTGTTTTGGTTGTTTGGCTCTCCTGCTGGTAAACCGCGTCCTCTTACGATGCCAGAGTTAACAACTGAGCCATTAACTTCGGCATTTAATTCTAAAGAAATTCCATCGCCATCATTTCCTGCACCAACATCTACTAAACCTTTATTGGTAATGTCAAAATTAACAGCGGTTTGATCGGCATAAATTACACCATCGCGAGGCGATTCACTAGTGATAATTCTGCCTTCGTTAACAACTTCGACATCAAACCCACCAATATTTACGGCTCGACTAGTGCTAGTGATTAGACCAGTATTGTATAGGCTACCAACTACCTGACCACCATTACCAAAGTTTACGCCATTAAAGCCGCCATTAATTATGCCACTATTGATAATTTTGCCAGTGAGTTCACTACCGTTTTCTAATTCAATACCATTACCATTTTCAGGATTAGAACTTTGGATTAAACCACTGTTAATAATATCTCCTTGGAATTTGACACGATCTTCAATAATTACGGCTGCATTATTTTCAGCTTTGATCTCTCCTACATTTTCAATATCACCCTTAAATAGTGAAGTGTCTGCACCAGAAGCCTCTACCCAATAAAGACGAACTCCAGCTGACTGATTATCAGGATTCGCGACTCCAGCTAAGCCACGTCCTTGAATTAACCCTTCGTTATAAATACCGCCAGTAACTTCTGCGCCCAATTCTAAAGAAATCGCATCTCCATCATTACCTCGACCCACATCAATAACCCCATCACCAAGATTATCGACAAAGACATTTTCCGCTGTTACGTCGCCATAAACCGTACCATTACGAGGAGTGCTAGTGCTGAGAATTTTGCCGTAGTTAAAAACTCGTCCTCCAACACCACCAATATTAATCGGGCGACTATCACTAGTAATAACTCCAGTATCGTAATTAACTATCAAAGCGGAAGCAGTATCGCCATTAGCGACATTAATGCCGTTAAAGCCCCCAAAAATATTGCCAAAATTAGCAATATTAGTAGCGACACCTTCTACTTGAATTGCTGTTTCTTCACTAGAAATTAGTCCAGTTCTAGCAACTGTAACCGTATTTAATAAGCCTTGAGTTAATACTCCAGGTTCGTCACCATCAGTAATGATTTGCCCCTGTACTAATAAAGCTTCACCAAATTCAGTTAATTCAATTCCATTGTTGACGGTTTGCCCAGTAGGAATAGTATTAATCGACATCGTATTTTCCTCAATCATCAAGAATGTAAGTTTCGAGTTAAAATCTTTGTTTAACTTATTGGTATTAAAAAAAATAATCGGGAAATAGTAGAGAACAAGTTAGCTATAAGCTGTCACGCATTTAATTTGCTTGTTGTGGCTGAGATGGGAGACTGGGAGAAAGGGAGATGGGAAGAGGAATTAACTATAATAAATATTAAATATTAAAAGTATCAGTCAGGCGCATCATACCTAAGTAGTAGTTAAATCAGCAGTTAAAACTTCTGCACCGCCCTCAGTAATTAAAACATCATCCTCGATGCGAATTCCTCTAACATCAGCAAACATTGCCAAGCGTTCCCAGTTGATTACCTCATTGTAGGTATTGCGAAACTCAAAATTGTTGAGAATTCCAGGAACTTGATAAAATCCAGGCTCAATAGTAACTACCATACCCGATCGCAGGGGACGGTCTAGACGTAAATATTTTAACCCAAAGCGATCGC
Source organism: Xenococcaceae cyanobacterium (assembly GCA_051155735.1). Classification (GTDB taxonomy): domain Bacteria; phylum Cyanobacteriota; class Cyanobacteriia; order Cyanobacteriales; family Xenococcaceae; genus JASJCP01. The sequence goes on along the minus strand of DAXETX010000011.1, from coordinate 1,497 downwards.
TTCTAGTTCTTCCTGGTTCATAGCCAGCAATATCCCCCAAGTCTTCCATATCGTGAACATCTAAGCCCAATAAATGCCCAATTCCATGGGGAAAAAACAAAGCATGGGCATCTTTTGCGACTAATTCGCTGGGATTTCCCCGTAAAATGCCTAAATTGACTAAACCTTCAGTGATAGTAGTTGCTGCTAACAGATGAATCTCACGATATTCGACCCCAGGCTGCATCTGGGCAATACAATGATCGTGGGCTGCGAGAACTATGTCATAGATATCCTGTTGCGTCGCCGAAAACTCTCCTGAAACCGCCCAAGTGCGAGTAATATCAGCAGCATAGCCGAGAGGTGTTTCTGCACCGACATCGGCTAATAATAAATCTCCTGGTTGTAGCGCGTAATGATACTGTTCATTGTGTAAAACTTCGCCGTGAGTAGTCACGATACTGTTATAAGCACAAGTCATATTGTGAGCGATAATCACTCCTTCGATGATAGAACGAACTTCTGCTTCGGTTTTAGCTGATACGATTGCTTCTTTTCCTGCTTGATGGGCTTTTACGGCTATTTGTGCTGCTTGACGCAGTTCTGCGATCGCCATCTCATCATGGCACAATCTTAAACTAACCATAGCTTGAGCTAAGTCTAAATCTTTTCCGATTAAAGCTACAGAGCGTTGCAGCAAATTACACTGTTGTTGGTAGGTTACAACATCTTGTACAGGAATAGTTACTGCGTCGGTAACTTTAGTTGCTAATTTTTCTAGAGGATAATGCCTAGCTGCACCGATAGCTTCCGCAATTGCTTCGCGATGAGGCATCTCTCCTTGCCATAAACTAGCAGCAGCAGGAGGATTATCATAAAATAGTTCTAGTTCACCAGCTTCAAGACGAATTACGGCATTTTCCAAGGGTAACCCCGTAAAATAGAGAAAATGGCTACTAGCTCGAAACGGATAACGATTAGCAGGAAAATTGCGACTGACAGCTTTACCTGACCATAAAATGACGGGATAGTCGAGCGACTCTGCCAACTTTTTGCGTCTTTTTCTGAGGGTATTGCAGTAGGATGAGAGTCTGTGCAACATTGAATTCATGGTGCTTATTAGTTAGTGGTGATTTGTAACTTTAAAAATATTCTCGGTTTTTTCTCTTTTCTCTGCCTCATTCCCTAATACCCGATCTATTTATGATCAATTCAATTATCATTAAAAGAATCTCGACAAATGATCCTTGGTATCAATCTGAAAGGGAACTCCGTAATCAAATTTTACTGCGTCCTATTGGTCTTCCCGACTATGGCTGGGAAATGCACGATGCTAAATCTTGGCATTTTGTGGCATTAGAGCGAGAATGTCTGGTTGGCTGTGTAGTTTTAGTACCACTCGATAGCATCAATCACAAAGCGCAACTGATTCAAATGGCAGTGGCTCAATCTGTCCAAAGAAAAGGCATTGGTACTAAGTTAATTCAAGAATTGCTCAAATTTGCTACACTTCAAGGT
>DAXETX010000010.1:0-11010 GCA_051155735.1 Xenococcaceae cyanobacterium | reverse complement strand
ATCGCAGGTCCGAGAACCAAAGCAGCGATTTCTGCTGCACAAAAAGCTTATGGCATGGAAGTTACAGGCAAATCTAATGCTAAACTTTTTACTAAATTACAATCACAGTTTACCGCAGCCAGAGAAGCCGACAAACTGACTCCCGAAAATCAAACCGCCCCTATTCAATATTCTTTGGATTCTCAGGGGGCGTTGACAGATGCGATCGCTGCTGCTAATCCCTGTCGGATCATTACCCTAGTACCTAGTTTGGGCAAAGACAAAGGCGTTAAAGCCCAAGTATCTGCCTACTGTCCGATTAATAAAAAAGATAAAGAAACTTTAATCTGCTGTGAATATATTACTCTCAGCGGAACAGCAGAAGCCCTAGAAAGAATCGGCGGAGTCATCGCCGAACTCACGATTAGCGATTTACCGAAGTTTGTGTGGTGGAAAGCAACACCTACCCCCGATCATCCCCTATTTAAACGTTTAGTCAACTATTGTGACAGTGTTATTTTTGATTCGAGTGGTTTTATTGCTCCCGAAAAAGATCTAACTTGTGTCGGACAACTAATTCAGCAAGGAGTAGTCTTAGCCGATCTCAACTGGCGTCGTCTCGCACCTTGGCAAGAATTATCAGCAGAAGCTTTCGACCCACCAGAAAGACGTTCGGCAATTTATGAAGTAGATAAAGTAACCATCGATTATGAAAAAGGTAATCAAGCTCAAGCTTTAATGTATTTAGGCTGGTTGGCTTCTCGTTTGAATTGGACTCCCACTGCTTATGAACCAGAGGGCGGAGATTATGAGATTTTAAAAGTCAAATTTAGTGATGATCAGAGTCAACATATTGAAGCAGAATTAGCAGCTATTCCTACTGCCGACTGGGGCGATATCCCAGGAGATTTAATTAGTTTGCGCTTGAGTTCTACTAATCTCAATGCGGATTGCTGTACTGTCTTGTGTTCTAGCACTACTGGTTGTATGCGGATGGAAGCAGGAGGAGGCGCACAGTCCTGTTACATTCAGCAAGTAGCACCCCTATTAGAGCAAAAAACCGAAGATTTACTCGGACAACAGCTACAGCGGTGGGGTAGAGAAGTATTGTATGAAGAAAGTATGTTAGTGACGGCACAAATCTTAGAATTAGCCAAGACTAGTTAAGCCTGAAAAATTTTAACTACTATAAGGGGGGACATGATTGTTCCCCCTCAATTAATTAGAATTAGTCTATCGAAATAGTTTTAGGACGACTATTATCATCATTATTGATGGTACTGTTTGGCGTATATCCCTGTTTTGCTAACCAACTAGCCAGCGGTTCTTCGCTGATATTTAGTTTTAGCAATCCTGAAAAAAAACCACTAGAAAAAGCAACAGGTTGTCTGAGTAATTCTTGGAATACTGGTGATAATTCGGTTAAAAACATCGTATTTGAATCTAATTAGCAAAGTTATATCTTTAAAGATTTTAGCTTGGAATTGGCGTTATTAATCTTAGAGCTACTTTTTTTTCAGACTATCAAGTAACTTGATTAAATTATCAGAACTAAGAGTGACTTTAACTTCTAATTTCTGAGTTTTGTCTCGTAATAATAATAAATAGTCTTTTTTTACTGCACCACCGACGATTGAAGGATTATTGAGTTCAATAGTATGATAAACAATTTCTGCTAATCCAACTCGAATTAATACTTGGGGTTGAGACTGAGGATAAATATACAGCTTTTGCTGTTCTGTATCTAACTCTAACTTTCTTACAGTTATATTTCTTTCTTGCTGTTGCTGATTTTTGGACCAATAAATTGTAATACCTCGCAATTGTGGTTGAACTAAAATCAGTTTCTCATCAAAATTATTTTCTGTTTCCCAGTCGATAGCTGTAATATCTTGATCTTCAGGAATCAATCTTTGTTGCCAGGTAATTTCTTGCGTTGCTAACTTCGACCACCATTGACCGATAGCTCCTAAATTATCAGCATTTTGGAGATTATCGCTGTTTTGTTGCCAAACTATTTTCATAAAACCTTAGTATCCCTTTTAACTTCAAAAACTAGTTGATTGTTGCGCCATAGTTGATACGTTCCTCGCCAAACACCAGACATAACTTTTTTTGTTCCAGAATAGCTAACCCAACTACGATAAGACTTATCTAAGCTACTATCTAAATTAACTGCGACTTCGCCACTAGGAGCAACCAATTGCCACTTTTCCACATCTTTTTCTAATACGCCATAAGCATGAACCCAAAATAACAAAGCTGGGATGTTTTCTGGTAATTGAGTAGCTTGATATTCTCCCTGCCATAATTGGGTTTGAGTCGGTACTGTAGCAGCAAAACCAGCGCGAATTAATCCTGTAGGAGTGTAAGTAAGAGCTTCATTCCAAAGCGAGTTACGATTATCAGGATTACAGCCTGAAGTATTAGCAACACCACCAAAAGGATCGATTACTTTTTGTTGATGACGCACTGTTAGGTGAACATGGGGAAAAGAGGCTAAACCCGATGCACCTACCATTCCCAAAACTGCCCCTCGCTCAAGCTTCATCCCTGGTTGCACCGCCACACTGCCATTACGCAAATGACAGTATTGAGTTTCCCAACCGTTACCGTGATCTATTACTACACCATTACCACATTCTGTAGTTGCTACTGCTTGTTCTTCGGTGACGCTATCGACCAACTCATCTACTACACCATCTCGCACGCGCAAAACTGTACCTGGTGCTGCTGCTAAAACGGGTACACCTGCTGCCATTACCTTTAAATCAGCGATCGCAAAATCAGTTCCCTGGTGTCCATCATAAGTTTGTCTGCCACAGTTAAAATCTTTAGCTGCGGTAGTTGGTTCTCGATCTACATAAAGCATAATAAAGCAGTCTTCACCTAGGTCGCAGTCAACAGGAAGACTCAATTGAGGCACAGCAGCTTGAGAACTGAGGATACCTCTGTAACCTATAGCTAAAGTGATTACTAAAGCCATTACCCCTATCACTAGGTTACGCGGAGAGAAAAACATTATAAAACAACTTGTTGTAAATGATGACGAGGATTATAGGTGCGATGACTACGGAGTTTTTCGTAATATTCTCGTTCTTGAGAACTAAGACTTGACGGTGTTGCAATAATAATATTTACTAGCTGATCGCCTCGTCCGCCTTTCGGCAATGACCACCCCTTACCTCGCAATCTCAAAGTTTGACCAGAACGAATCCCAGGGGGAACTTTCATTTTTACCATACCATCAGGAGTCGGTATTTCGACCGAAGTTCCTAGTACTGCTTCATCGGGGGTAATGGGAACTTCACAAACTAAATTCTCTCCTTCAAACTGAAAGAAATTGTGAGGTTTGAGAGTAACTTTAAGATATAAATCGCCTCGTTGTTGAGTATAGACATTGTACTGTCCTTTACCGCGCACTCGAATTTTACTTTCTGGTTTTGCTCCTGGCGGAATCCGAACTTCAACCATTTCATTTCCCAAATTTAGCCTTTTGGTTGTACCGATAAAAGCTTCGCGGAAACTTAATTGAATCGTTGCTTCGCGATCTGTGGGAGTTGTGGAATTGCCAAAATTTTCATTGGTGCTAAAGTTGCCAAAATCGCCAAAAGGATTACTTGCTGTAGAAGTCGTCCCGCCAGAATAGGGACTGTAGGCATAAGAACTAGAGCTAGTGCTACCTCCTGAAGTCGAAAAGCGACCTAACAACTCATTAATAAATTCTTCAAAATTACCATACTGACTGAAATCAAATCCTTCTGCACCGCCAGGAGTACTAGATGATGACCAACCTGCTTGACTTCCTACTTGCCAATATTGACCAAATCGATCATATTTGGCTTTCTTTTCAGGATCGGAAAGTACCTCGTAAGCTTCACTAATTTCTTTGAACTGGTTTTCTGCTTCTTTATTCCCTGGATTGCGGTCTGGGTGATACTTTAGAGCTAGTTTACGAAACTTTTTCTTAATTTCTTCGGCACTAGCGGTTTTATTTACCCCCAAAATAGCGTAATAATCTTTGTAGTCAGCAGATGGCATCTAGAGACTTTCTCCTAAAAGGCAGTGGCTTACTGGTATGTAATAAAAATTAATAACTTAGCAAAAAATTTAGCCTGAATCTAGGGTAGCAAAAATTACTTAGTTCTTAAGTTCGGTTTTCCGCTTATTTACCCTAAATGCGATCGCCGATATCTTACAGCGGTTTTCACATGAGTCGATATCATAATTATGACACCCATAGAACCCTCAACCCAAACTAATAAAATTAATCGCCTCCGCCGTTTATCTCAAGTATTAGATAATGCGATCGCCATACCTGGAACGGGATACCGTATTGGCATAGACCCGATTTTAGGCTTGTTACCTGGTGGTGGCGACACCATAGCAGGAGCTTTAGGGGCATACATCATTTTTGAAGCTGCCAGGATGGGAATACCCCGTAAAGTTGTGGGCATCATGGTCGGAAATATTTTACTAGATTCCTTGCTCGGTATCGTGCCAGTTGTCGGCGATCTTTTTGATATTGGTTGGAAAGCTAATCTGAGAAATATGGCTTTGCTAGAAGAACATTTACAGGTTACACCGACAAATCCGCAACGCGATCGATTATTTTTAATCGGATTGATCTTACTTCTAACTATTATTGTTTTAGGATTGGCTAGCTTAGCTGTTGTGCTAATTGGGTGGTTGTGGCAAATAATTAATTAAGATTGGCTATTGACAACAAAACGCTTTTAAGAAAGAAAGAGAGATCGTCCGATCTACTTACTTCTCAAAAGCGTTAATTTTTTAATTTAGGGAAAGCAGCTTAGAAGCGGTTGTTGCGACCACCACCAAAGGAATTTCTGTTTTCGCGAGGTCTCGCTTTGTTAACTTTGAGTTGACGATCCATCCACTCTGCTCCATCTAAAGCTTGAATGGCTTTATCTTCGTTAGCTTCGGATTCCATTTCAACGAAAGCAAATCCACGGACGCGACCTGTTTCGCGATCTGTAGGAATATGAACCCGTTTGACAGTTCCATACTCGGCGAATACTTCGTTCAAATCTTCTTGATTGATTTCGTAAGATAGATTGCCTACATAAATTGACATAAATTGATTGTCCTCTCAATGAGTGCTGTGTTAGGAGAGACAAGATTACTAGAAAAGAAGTAGCTCAATACTTGACGGTAAAACCTTCGATACTGAATAGAAACTTAATCGTTAATCTGTTAATTCTCGATCTCAATCATAGCACCTTTCTCAAAAATTGAGCGATTGCAAATTTTAGTAAAGTAGATGAATTAATCGTTGTTGTGGATAGTACAAATAGCTCTTGTTCCTGATGGCAAAATATTTTTAGCTGGATATTCTTATCTTATCGCTTAAAGCGATCGCCCAGATTTATCCCGATAACAGAAGTAATCTTATGAAACTGACAAAGCAAGCTATACAAGAATCTACTGACCGCATTTACGACACCATTGTCATTGGCGGAGGCGCAGGAGGTTTATCCGCAGGAATTTATCTTCAGCGTTACTTACTCAATACCCTAATCATTGACAAAGGAAAAGCCCGCTCTTTTTGGATGACCGAACTACACAACTATCTGGGGCTACCCCCCGATACCCCTGGTCGTTCGCTGTTGAGACAGGGTAAAGAACACTATCTGGCTTTAGGTGGAGATTTATTAGATGCTTTTGTCGAGGAAGTAACTGATGAAGGAGAAACTTTTGCCGTACGAGTTAAAGTCGGTCGGAATAATAGTCAGTATTATATTTTTCGGTCTAAATATTTAATCGCTGCTAGTGGCGTTATTGACTATTTACCAGCCCTAGAGAATATGCGCAATGTTTATGACTACGCAGGTTATAACCTCCATGTTTGTCTAATTTGTGATGGTTATGAGATGGCTGATAAAAAAGTAGGAGTATTTGCGAGTAGTGCAGCCAATGCAGAAGTAGTATTTCCTCTCGGTTGGTTTACATCTGACATTATCTTATTTACTCAAGGATTGTTTGAAGTGAATGCGGAATTAAAAGAGAAATTGGCAGCAGCTGATTACCAGATTATCGAAACTCCCATTGAACAGTTTTTGGGGGAAAACCATCAGATGACTGGGGTAGAACTAAAAGATGGTCGAGTGGTTGAGTTGGAAACTGGCTTGATTTCGATGGGTTCTCAATACCATGCAACCTATTTAGAGAAATTTGATTTAGAGAAAACAGGCGGTAATCTAGTTACCGATAAGATGGCTCGCACTTCTCACCCTCGTATTTTTGCCATTGGCGATCTCAAAGTCGGGCTAAATCAGGTGGTAGTCGCTGCTGCGGATGGTGCATTAGCAGCGACTCAAATTTGGCGGGATATTCGCCGTAGTAAGCCAGCCAAAAGACACGCTACCAGTAAAGCGATCAATTAATGCGCGCTCTTTAATATATAGATAGAACCAAAAAAGGAGAATAATTAAGCTAAATCTTAGTTATCCTCCCCCAAAAAAAGCGGACATCAATTAGTTAGATAGTTTAGATAATCGTATTATCGACAATTTGGGTATTTTTAATGATTACCACAATGCCATTACGGATATAAAAACCTTCATCTTCTTTTTGCGCCTCTTGGATTCGGTCTTTATTAATGATCTCGACATTGCGACCGATGCGAGCATTTTTGTCAATAATCGCCTGACGGAGGGTTGTCCCAGCACCGATTCCTACAGGAACATTGCCTTTTTGAAGCCCTGAAGTTCTTTCCGCAAAAGGTTCATAAAAGTCCGCACCCATAATCAGACTATCTTCAATAGTACAATTTGCCTCGATCCGAGTCCGCACCCCAATCACAGAATGATGAATTCGGCATTCTTTCAAGATACATCCTTCTCCAATCATCGATTCTGTCACTTGACAGTCGAGGAGTTTTGTCGGAGGTAGATGCCGAGAACGAGTATAAATCGGCGCGGTTTCATCGTAGAAACTAAAGCGAGGTTGGGGTTGCTGAGTTAGAGCTAGATTTGCTTCATAAAAAGCCTCAATAGTTCCAATATCTTCCCAATAATCATCAAACAGATAAGCTTGAACGTTATGATCTTTAGCAGCATCAGGAATGATTTCTTTACCAAAGTCGGTTTTTTCGAGATTATGTCGCAACAAATCGATTAAAACCTCTTTTTTAAAGACATAAATCCCCATAGAAGCAATATAGGGCTGTTCTTTGGCTTGTTCGGGATTTAGTCCCAAAACTGTAGTATCTACCTGCATCTGTTTGAGAGCGTCCCCTTTGGGCTTTTCATAAAAATCAATCACCCTACCTTGGTCATCAATTTTCATCAACCCGAAACTAGAAGCTCTTTTTTCGTCAATAGGAACTACAGAAAGCGTAATGTCCGCATTGGTTTCACGATGACGTTCAATAAACTTGCTATAGTCCATACGATAGAGATGATCTCCTGAGAGAATAATGTATTCATCAACATCCCATTCTCCGATTAGATTGAGATATTGACGTACCGCATCAGCCGTTCCCTGAAACCAACCTGTATTTTCTTTGGTTTGTTGGGCGGATAAAACCTCTACAAAACCTTCTCTGAAGCCAGAAAAATTATAGCTGCGATTCAGATGCCGATTGAGAGAAGCAGAATTAAATTGAGTCAGAACATAAATTTTAAGAATTTCAGAATTGATACAATTACTAACAGGAATATCGATTAAACGATATTTGCTAGCTAAAGGAACTGCTGGTTTTGCCCGCAGTTTGGTTAGGGGATAGAGACGAGTCCCTGCGCCTCCACCTAAGATAATGCCTAGTACTCTTTTCACAAGAAGAACCTCGCGACTGCCTTGATCTCTCAATTAAAGTTTATCGGACTGTGGCGCAGATGCAGTCATTGAGTTGCTAGTAATTCTTTAAAATAATAAAAGTTAATCATTTACCTTATAGTTCAATACCGTTACTATGTCTTCTTCCCCTCAATCTTTACCTCCCAATCTCGCTAAAATTGTGCAACGTTTTAAGCGTCGTGATAATCCCAAACAGAAATACGAACAACTACTTTGGTATGCTAAAAAATTACCGGTGATGGCAGAAAGGGATAAAACTCCTGAAAACAAAGTTCAAGGTTGTGTCTCTCAGGTGTTTATTACTGCTGATTTAGCAGATGGTAAAGTTTTATATCAGGGTGATTCTGATGCTCAATTAGTCAAGGGATTAGTGGCTTTTTTAATTGAGGGATTAAATGGTTTAACGCCTGAAGAAATTATTCAGGTTACTCCTGATTTTATTGCGGATACAGGATTACAAGTTAGTCTAACTCCTTCTCGTGCTAATGGTTTTTATAACATTTTTAAAATGATGCAAACCAAAGCTATGGGGTTTCATCTTGGTGCGTCTGCTTCGAGTTAATTTGCTTCTACCATTATCTACCTTATTTGGTTAAAATTTAGTCGCTACTATTAACATTAGTAGTAATCAATTAGTAAAAATTACTAGACTAGAGTGAAGTATCATGGCAGAAATTACTAAAGAAGAGATGCGCCGTAAATTAGGAAATATTACACAGTTACGAGAACTCTTGTTTGGCGAACAAATGGAAGAATATGACCAAAAATTTGCGCAATCTTGGCAACAGCTAGACCAGTTAACTACACAACTAAAACAATTAGAAACTAATTTTGGTGAATTTCGCGCTGATACGAGACAGCAACTCTATCAACTAGAAAATAATTTATCGCAAGAAATTAGTTCTGCTGTTGATTCTTTAGAGAAAAAGATTCAGTACCTTAACTTGAATACTCGTAACGAGACTAGTAAACTCAAACAAGAGATTCAAGAAAATTCTCAAAGTACGGCTCAAAGCCTTGATACTGTTGCAGCTAATTTTAATTCTCAAACTAAGTATTTGAAAGATGAATTGGCTCAGACTAGAGATAATCTGGAAAAAGACTTATCGAATCTGAAGCAGCAACTTAGCGAAAAAATTGAAAAAAACTTGGTAGAACTAACCGACAATAAGGTTTCTCGCGGTGATTTGGCAGAAGTTTTATTTGAATTATGTTTGAAAGTTAAAGGAGCAAATGTCGTTTCTGATGTTACAGAAAATAGTAATGGCGAAGTGGCATCAGAATTATTACTGCCAGAAGAGAAAGTTCAAAGCTAACTTTTGTCTGGGAATTAGTCTGCTAGTTTCAAAATTGTGAAAAAAAGTAGCAAGATTTAGCTAAACTCGAAAATACTCTGAGAAACTATTATTTTGACTATTGTGGCAAAAACGATGAAACTAGCAGCAAGAGTAAGTCAGGTGACTCCTTCGCTAACACTTGCGATCGCAGCTAAAGCCAAAGCAATGCAAGCAGCAGGAATTGACGTCTGTAGTTTTAGTACTGGAGAGCCTGATTTTCCCACTCCTAGCCACATCTGTCAAGCAGCAAAAAAAGCTTTAGATGCGGGTAAAACTAAATATGGTCCTGCTGCGGGAGAACCGCTATTACGAGAGGCGATCGCCAATAAGTTAAGAACTGATAACAATCTTGATTTCGCGCCAGAAAATACTATTGTCACTAATGGCGGTAAGTATTCACTATATAATTTAATGCAGGTATTAATTGAAGCCGAAGATGAGGTAATTATTCCTGCGCCCTATTGGTTGAGTTATCCCGAAATGGTGAAACTGGCAGGAGGAAAGCCAGTAATTGTAGAAACTTTAGGAGAAAATAACTACAAAATTACTCCCGAACAATTAAAACAAGCTATTACGCCTAAAAGCAAGCTATTTGTCCTCAATTCTCCTTCTAACCCTACAGGTTCAGTTTATACCCCCGCCGAAATCTGCGCCCTGGCACAAGTAATCTTAGACCATGATTTATTAGTAGTTTCTGATGAGATTTACGAAAAAATCTGTTATGACGGTGCAGAACACCTTAGTATTGCTGCGGTTAACCCTGAGATTTTCCAACGCACTATTGTTAGTAATGGTTTTGCCAAAAGCTATTCGATGACTGGTTGGCGAGTCGGTTATGCTGCTGCGCCGATAGAAATTATTCAAGCCATGTCTTTGATTCAAGGTCATAGTACTTCTAATGTTTGTACCTTTGCCCAATATGGCGCGATCGCAGCTTTGACGGAATCACAAGACTGTGTTCAAGAAATGGTTTCCGCTTTTGCCCAACGCCGAGAAGTAATCTACGATGGGATTAATCGTATTCCTGGGTTATCTTGTCCCAAACCTGATGGAGCTTTTTATGTTTTTGTCGATATTAGTAAAACAGGACAAACATCATTAGAATTTTGCGACAATTTATTAGAAGCTCAACAAGTGGCAGTTGTTCCAGGTATCGCTTTTGGGGCAGATCATTGTATTCGGATGTCTTATGCTACAGATATGAAGACTATCGAAGTAGGAATAGAGCGATTGAGTAAGTTTGTTAATGGTTAAAAAGCTTAGTTAAAATTGTTGGATTGTCAGACAGACCCCGATTTTTCAAGACGGGGCTGACTCTGACTTCGTCAAAAAATATGTCTTTCATCCAAAATAACTGATAACTTAAGTATAGATAATGAATAACCCAACAACACAGACAGATATAGCAGAAGCTCTCAATAGGCATGGATTAAGACAGGATATCAGCGAAATTAATACAACGGTTCAATCAATAGTAGTGTTTTTTATCATTTTTTGAAAGAGTTTGTTTAATCAATAATCAATGTTACATGAATCCTGGTTAGGATTGATAATTGGTAATTCTAGATTGCACTGGGTTTATGTTCAGGGACATAATTTAAGTAAAGTTTGGCATAGTGAACATCTTAATATTCCCGTTACTCCAGAAGTTTTGTTTGATAACTTATCTTGGTTCAAACAGATAAGCATTGTTATCGAGCAAAAATTACCCGTCTATCTAGCTTCTGTTGTTCCTTCCCAAACAGCTTTGTGGCAAAGTTATCCTTATCGAAAAGAAATTACTCTCAAAGATATTCCACTCAAAGCCTTATACCCTACCATGGGAATTGACCGCGCTTTGGCAATTTATGGCGCAGGAGAAGTTTATGGTTATCCT
>DAXETX010000009.1:0-3076 GCA_051155735.1 Xenococcaceae cyanobacterium | reverse complement strand
TGATGAAACAGGGGAACTGTTACTCAGCGTTACTGCTCCTGAAAATACGCTTGACTTCACGTACAATGACAATTTTGCCGTCACCTCTGTTACTAACAGTAACGGTACGCAAGCGACTTTTGAATATGACGAACGCGGTCGGTTAATCGAAGAAAGTTTTAACGCAGGCGCAGAAAGCGTTACCTATAGCTACGACCAGAACGGTGGTGTGACGGTAAGTAATGCTAACGGGGAAACCACAGAAATCTCACTAAACTCTCGCGGTCAAGTGAGCCAAATACAGGATGCTTTGGGACGCACTTTCAGCGTTAATTACGATCCGTCGGGCAATCCAATCAGAATAACTGCTCCCGATAATAGCACGCTCACTTCTACTTACGACGACCGAGGCAATCTTCTCAGTCAAATTAATGCTTTAGAGCAAAGAACGGAGTTTACCTACGAACCCCTTTTCGAGCAACTAGCAAGCGTTAGCGATCCGCTTGGCAATGCCCTTGCTTACGATTACGACGAATCGGGTAACTTAGTACAGATTGAATATGCTGACGGTAGCAGCGAAAACTTTAGCTACAACGAAGAAGGAAATGTCGTACAATCCCTCAATCGTCGCGGTGAAGAGATTACCTATAGTTACAACGCTCTAGGACAACTGCTGCAACAAGAAACTGCCGATGGAACGCTTCTGGAATATACCTACGACGACCGAAACAATTTAACTTTAGCCACCGATAGTAATATTGGTACTACTACTTTTACCTACGACGAGCGCGATCTCCTGACTCAAATTACCGATGCTAATGGACGCTCTCTAGCTTACACTTACGATGCTGGTAGTCGCCGTACTAGCATTAGCGACAGTAGCGGTAATACAGTTAACTACACTTACGACGATGTTGGTCGTTTGGCTAGTTTGATCGATGCAGAAGATAACTTAATAGTCAGCTACACTTACGACGATGTTGGTCGCTTAGTTAGAGAAGATAAAGGGAATGAAACCTACACGACTTATACCTACGATTCAGCGAGTCAATTAAGCAGTCTAATCAACTACGCGCCAGATGACTCGATTAACTCTCGTTTCGACTACAGTTATGACGAACTAGGACGGCAGATAGGAGTCAGCACTCTCGATGGAGACTGGACTTACACATATGATGATACCAGTCAGTTGACTGGGGCGATATTTGACTCGACGAATCCTGAAATTCCCGACCAAAACCTAACCTATGTTTACGATGCTGCGGGCAACCGCATTCAAACTGTAAATAATGGCAAAACGACAGAATACAGTGCTAACAATCTCAACCAGTACGAAACTGCGGGAGATGTAGTTTACGACTACGATGCCGACGGCAATTTAATCTCCAAAACTGAGGGCAACGAGGTTACGACTTACGAATACAATAGCGAAAATTTTCTGGTTAAAGTAGTCGAACCAGATGGGGTAGAAACCGAATATGAGTACGATGCGCTTGGAAACCGAATTGCCACAGTTTACAATGGCGATCGCACTGAATACCTGATCGATCCGTTTGGTTTGGGAGATGTTATTGGCGAATACGATGGGGAAGGTAATTTAGTTGCTAACTATACTCACGGTTTAGGTTTGGAAAGTCGTACTGACGAAAGTAGTACTTCGGCTTTCTATGACTTTAACGATCTTGGGTCTACCGTCAGCCTGACCAGTTCGGAAGGTCAAATTCTCAATCAGTACGACTACGCGCCTTTTGGTGAAGAAATTCGGGAACTAGAGGCGATCGCTAACCCGTTTGAGTTTGTCGGGGAATTTGGGATAACCGAAGAACCCAACGGACTCGATTTCATGCGGGCGAGGTACTACGACAGCCTTCTAGGGCGTTTCACTTCTCCCGATCCGATTGGTTTGGCAGGGGGAGATACTAATCTGTATCGGTATACGTTTAATAGTCCAACTAACTATATCGATCCTTCTGGAAAAATCGTTCCAGTGTTGATTTTTGCATTAGTCGGAGCTGGTTCTGAAGTTGCATTTAGTTTACTTGATTCTCTTGCTCGTGGGGAAAGAGTTACTGCGGAGCAAGTTGTTGGTGCTGCTGTTAAAGGTGCTATTATAGGATCTTTAGGACCTTTAGTAGGACCAGCAGGGAATATAGTAGGTAGAGTTGTTGCTAGAAACCTTTCTACAACAATAGGTAGAGAAGTTGGTAATAGGACATTTAGAGCTATCCAAGGTTCAGCAATTGCTCTTTCAGCATACGCAGTTGATTTGTATGGAAGCTTAGCAGGAAGTTATGTAGAAGCGGATCTATCTGGAAATTTTGAGAATCTTGATAGTTCAAGTGACCTAGCAAGTTTATTACGAGGATCGATTTTTGGGGCAATTGGGTTTGGCTTAGGTACACCTGTTAGCACTTTTTTAACTGATCCAAGCACCCTTTTATTACCGCTCAGCAAAGTAGATATTTTTGCTGCCGAATCTGCTGCCAGTGTCTTTGGCGAAGTAGTAAGTCGAGTACTTGAAGCACAAGACCCATTTCGAGAAATTGGCAATACTATTACGGATATCTTTAGCGATCTAATTCCTTCTGTTCCTGGAATTCCTTCTGCCCCTGGCGAAAGTCCAGCATTTCCAATTATTGCTGGTTTAGGTCTAATTCCTCTTGCAGCTCTCAATGCTGCTCGTTCTAAAGGAGAACCTCATTTAACTACCTTTGACGGTGTGGGTTACGACTTTCAGGGAGCTGGGGACTTTACCCTAGTCGAATCTCTCGATGGCGACTTTAACGTTCAAGTCCGCTACGTGCAAATCGATTCTAATGTCACTGTCGCTTCTGCTGTCGCTACCGAGGTGGACGGGCAGAATATAGTTATCGATTCAGAAGGAATTGAATTTGTAGATGCAGAGGGCAATCCCGTCGAAGAAGGTGGTATCCCTCAAGTAACTAGACTTGTTTCTGGTTCAGGTGAAGAGGCTACGGTCACAGTTGACGGTGAAGCGGTTAATATTCCCAGTGGAGCTAGTATTGAAGTTGGCAACAGTCGGATTTACAGAAGCAGCGGAGAGCGATATACCATTGTTTATGCTGGTGAAGATGGC
>DAXETX010000008.1:0-3211 GCA_051155735.1 Xenococcaceae cyanobacterium | reverse complement strand
GGATTGGCGATCGCCAGTTATGTTAATCTAGTGGACATTAATCCAGTGATGGCTCAAGAACAAATATTGCGGACTTTAACGGTTACAGGAGAAGGTGTAGAGAGAATTCCCACTACTCTGACACAAGTGCAACTTGGGGTAGAAATTCAACGGAAAACCGCAGCCGAAGTGCAGCAAGAAGTCGCTAGACGGACTTCAGCGATAGTAGATTTCTTGCGCTCTCGCGATGTAGAGCAGTTACAGACCGATGGGATTCGTTTACAACCTAATTATCAATACAATAATAATGAAAGACGATTAGTCGGTTACATCGGGACTAATACAGTTAGTTTTCGTCTTGAAACCGAGCAAGTTGGAGAACTATTAGATGAAGCAGTTAGAGCAGGAGCTACCCGCATCGATGGTGTAAGTTTTACTGCCACAGAGGAGGCAATTGCTAATGCCCAAAAAGAAGCGCTCCGTCGCGCTACTATCGATGCTCAGCAACAAGCAGGTGCGGTTTTAGCAGCTTTAGATTTTACGGCTCAAGAAGTTGTCAGTATTCAAGTAGGTGGGGCGAACATTCCTCAGCCAAGAATGATTACAACCCTCGAATCTGCCAGGGCTGATAGTGCAGAAAGTACTCCTGTTATTGGTGGTAAGCAAACTGTAAGAGCTTCTGTAACTTTGCAAATTAGTTACTAAATATGAAGCGAATTATTAGGTTTCAGATTTTGTTATGTTTTATGCCATCGTTCACTATTTGGTTATCGCCAATTTTAAAATATAGCTTTTAGTTAAGAAAAACCAGGTTAAATCATGTCTTTAGATGCTTTGTTTGAACAACTCAAACACCCTAATCCTAATTTACGAAAACGAGCCAGAAGAGCAATCGCAGAACAACGGGATGAGACGACAATTCCCCGCTTGATGGCAAATTTAGAAGCCGAAGATATGATTTATCGTCGAGCTTCAGTTAAAGCACTTGGGGTAATTGGAGTTGATAGTGTGCCTTTTTTAGTAGATACGCTACTTAATAGTGAAAATTCAACAGTTAGAGCTAGTTGTGCTAAAGGGTTAGCTCAAGTTGCTGTAAATCATCCTGAAGTACCTTTTCCCCCTGAAGGAATCAAAGGATTACAGGCAGGGATGAAGGATTCTGATGCTGTGGTTAACTTATCCTCAGTGATGGCTTTGGGTGCAATTGGCGAACCAGCTTTAGAGGTTTTGATTGAAGCTTTAGAAACTACGGATAATTTGGCTGTAGCAGTAGCGATACTTAATGCTTTGGGTTCGATTAAAGATGAACGAGTTCAAGCAGTTTTAACTAGATTGTCTAATGATGAGTCAGCCGACCCCTATATTAAAGAATCTGCTATCAGTGCTTTGTCGCGCCTTGATATGGTGATGAAATATTCAGGATAAAAATTGATAATTAGTAATTAATAATTAATAATAGGGTTGCTATAGTTAAGTAACCTTCTTTTAATAGTGAAACAAATTACCGCGACTTTAAGTCTGATAGCTCTAAATATTGTGACCTCTGGCTGGATTGCTGCTGGGGCTTCAGCACAAGAAATTAAAAAATTAAACGAGGTTGAAATAGATAGCCTAATTAGTGAAACTCAAGTTTCCAATTCTGATGAAGGGATTACTCTAGTGTGGTGGATTCCCCAAGAATTTTGGGGGGTAGCTCTTAATCAAGACCCTTCACTACCAGCAGCCAATCGTGATGAAATGCTCAAAACCTTAGAACCCTATTTTATGTTGGCGGTAATTCAGGGGGAGTTATCTTCTTTTGGTGGAGCGACATTTTATGATGAAGCGACGGTGCAACAAAATCTCACAGTATCTTATGAAGATGAAACGGGAAACACTCAAAGCTTCACTGCAATCGAGCAAATTCCGCCAGATATCGAACTGTTACAAAGTACAATTCGACCGATGCTGAGTCAGATGATGGGCAATATGGGTCAGAATTTTCACTTTTATACTTTTGAAAATACTAATCCTGCTGGAGAAGCGCAAGTTTCGCCTTATGAAAATGGTACGCTGCAAGTGCAACTAGCAGGAGTCGGAAAAGTAGCAGGTAGTGAGTTTGAAATCGAGTTACCTTTAGATGCTTTATTTGTACCTCGCTTATGTCCTAATGGGAAAGAAGCTCATGTTTCATGGCAGTTTTGTCCTTGGGATGGTACTAGATTATCAGAGTAGGAACAGTTGTGTCGGAAATATTTGCGATCGCCAAAAAGTTTTTACCACAAGCAACAATTACTAATCTACAAAAATATGGCTGTGGCAATATTAATTCTACTTTCTTAGTCACGACTGATTCTTTAATCAAACCCCGCTATATTCTACAACAATTAAATACTCAAGTATTTTCTCAGCCTTTATTGGTAATGGATAATATTTGTCTAGTTAGTAGTCATATTCAAGCTAAATTATCAGAGGATGATTGTTGGAGAGTTCCGCAAGTCCTATTGACTGACAATCAACAACATCATTACCAAGATGAGCGGGGTTTTTTTTGGCGGGCGATGAGTTTTATCGATCATTCTCTTTGCTTAGAACAAGTACAAAATTTAGCCCACGCTCAAGAAATTGGTTATGGTTTAGGAAAGTTTCACTCTTTAATTAGTGACCTATCTATTACTAAATTAGGAGATACCTTACCTGGATTTCATCTTACACCTAATTATTTAAAATCCTACGATCAGATACAAAAAATTATCAAGATACCAGCCACTATTGAAGTTAATTATGGCTTAAATTTTATTAGTGAGCGAAGAAATTCTGTAGGAATTTTAGAAACAGCAAAAGCTCAAGGATTGTTAAAACTGCGTCCAATTCATGGCGATCCAAAAATTAATAATATTTTATTAGATTGTGATACGCAAAAAGCGATCGCGATGATTGATTTAGATACAGTAAAACCAGGTTTAATTCATTATGATTTGGGTGATTGTTTGCGGTCTGGTTGTAATCTTTTAGGGGAAGAAACCTTAGCTTGGGAACAGGTTAAGTTCGATCTAGAAGTCGCAAGAGAAATATTACGCGGTTATTTAACTATTGCGCAGAATTTTCTGACAGAATATGACTATCAATATATCTATGATGGAATTCGTTTAATTGCTTTTGAGCTAGGATTACGCTTTTTTACCGATTATTTAGCAGGAAATGTTTATTTTAAAACTAATTATCCCGAACATAATTTGCTCAGAGCTTTAGT
>DAXETX010000007.1:0-6587 GCA_051155735.1 Xenococcaceae cyanobacterium | reverse complement strand
GCAGAAGGTGATGCAGGAGATATTGATATTACTACCAGTAGTTTGGAATTAAGCAATGGTGGTGCTTTAGTTAGTGGTAGTGATGCTGTAGGCGATGGTGGCACGATTAATATTAATGCCACAGAAAGTGTCTTAATTAGTGGTATTGATAGTGAAATTTTAGATAGTGGTATATTTAGTACAACAGAAGCCAATGCTATTGGTAATGCTGGTGGAATTAATTTAACTACCCCTAGTCTTTCGCTGCGCGACTTGGGTGAAATTTCTGTAGATAGCGAAGGACAGGGAAATAGTGGAACTCTGGCAATAACTGCCGATGAAATCAGCTTAGATACAGGGGCATCAATTACCGCAGCTACTCAATCGGGAACAGGCGGAGAAATAGATTTACAAGTTAGCAATAATCTGACACTAGAAAACGATAGTAGAATCTCTGCTCAAGCTTTTAATCAAGCTGATGGCGGTAATATTAACATTAATGCTGAGTTTATTCTGGCTTTCCCTCCTAATGTGGAAGGTAATGATATTATTGCTAGTGCTGAAGCTGGTGCTGGGGGCAACATTACCATTGGAACTGAACAAATCTTTGGTCTTAATGCAGGTACAGCAACTCCTGGAAATCGTAGGAACGATCTAGATGTTAGTTCTGATTTGGGATTACAAGGAACACTAGCGATTAACAGAACTAATGTTGATGTGAGTCAAGGAATCATTGAACTAACTAACAATACTGTTACACCAGAAGAAACTGTAGCCAAGGCTTGTAGTACAGATGCTAATGTCGCAGATGCTAGCAGTTTTATAGTTCAAGGTAAAGGCGGTGTGCCAGATGTTCCTACTGCACCACTTTCTGCTGATAGTCTGCTGATAGAAACAGAATCTACCGAAGTTTCTGATGATGAGCCAAATTTGAATCGTAATCTCGATCTCAAACCTTTTACTGTAGCTACAGCCCAGGGTGAGATTCTGCCAGCTAGAGGTGTAGTTATTGGGGAAGATGGCAAAGTAACTCTAACTCCCTATCCTGTCTCTAAGAATAGTGTTCGTACACCTCACTCTGATAACAATTGTCAATAGAGTATTTTCCTATTTTAGAAAGCAATGATTCTCAATGGTTTGGATTTTATTAGTGCGCCTAGAGGGGGAAAACTAAGGAATCTGTCATAGCGAGCAATCTAGCTCGAAATCCTTACTCTGTAAGGATTTCAAAATCATGATTTTTAGAGTATAGCGATCGCTAATAATGAATCAAAGAAACTCAGCCGATTATTGGTTCATATGAACTAAAAAAGTTGAGTTTCTTGAAAGAGGGATAAAATTTAAATGATAAGTTTAGGATTAACCAATATTTCTCAAATCGATAATGGATCGAGTATGGAAGTAAAATGTACGCGAGTACATTTGAAGTACATAATCCTAAAAAAAGCGGAGAGGGTGGGATTCGAACCCACGGTACCTTGCGGTACACTCGATTTCAAGTCGAGCGCATTCGACCACTCTGCCACCTCTCCTGATATGGCTTTAATATAATAGCAAACTTGGCTATTTAAGCAAGGAAAAAAAACTAAATATTGAGTGACTGATACTCCGCTTTACTTGATCGCACTGTCATAAAGCTTTTGTTCTGAAGCGATCGCTAAATCTTGATCTAACCAGACTAAAGAAATTTTGCTGACAAGATTCGCCTCAAAAGTTACTAGAGAGAAATTACGAAGAGTTTTTCCTGCTTGCTTGACGATCCGAGGAACACGAGCAGCATTGAGATAAACTGTTCCTGTCTCATCGGTATTAATTATCGTTCGTAAACGGTCTTTACGATGACGCAAATTGTGATGCATATGTCCGAAAGTCACTAGAGGAATTGATTTTCCCAGAGCCATTATCTTATCAATCGCTTCGGTAAAATCAGGATCGCCATGATCTCCGCCAATAGGATGCCAATCTTTACCACAAGTAGCTTCTGGTCGATCTCCTAAGCCATAAGGACCATTATGACCGATACAGATTAAATTATCATAAGGGCTACTTTGAGCAGCTTCCACAATACAAATAGCTGATTCTGTAAAATTAGCGATATTATAGCGATCGCGATAGAATTCGGCATTTTTCCACTCCGATCCGCCCCAACTAAAAGGACGACTCCCAATGACTGACAGGTTAAATTGAGGTAAATCGAGTCTTCCATAGCCAACATGGGCTGCACCCAATAAATCTAATTGTTGCTGGACTCGATCTTCTTTGCTAGGGTCATAAGGTGCTTTTTTTCTACCCCAAGGAGAAGCAGTGTACCAACAATCATGATTACCCAGAATCACCGCTTTAGGAATATCCAAACTAGCAATTTGACTTACTATCTTGACGGATTCATTGCCAAAATCTCCCACAAATAGTGCTAAGTCTATTTCGAGATGTTTTAATGCTAAGTGATCTTGTTCGTCCCACTGATCGTGAACATCTCCAATTACCGCGATGGAGACTTGATGGTGAGGCAGGGTTTGATTTTTTTGCCTTATACTATCACCATGTTGATTGTTGTTACTCGTCATCACTCTTTTTTACGCGCTACAAAACATGATATCAACTAAATCTCAGCATTTTCGCAATTTAGTAATTCTCCTAGTGATTTGGTTCGGAGTCGCATTGTGCGATCGCATCTGGTTTTGGCGCGATCATGCCGTTCCTGCTTGGGATCAAGCTGATTATCTCAACGGGGCTTTAAATTACTGGAATGCTTGGCAAAATCCGCAGTTATTCAAGGGAGAGTGGTGGCGCAGTTTTTGGTTACTTTCGCCTAAAGTTCCGCCGTTACACTATATTTTGACAACACCATTTTTGAGTATTTTTGGCTTAACAGCAGATGCTGCTAGCTTAGTCATGTTATTGTATAACGCATTGTTGCTAGTCTCGGTTTATGGTTTAGGAGTAACTTTATTTAACGCTTCTGTCGGATTATGGGCAGCAGGTTTATGTCAATTATTACCAGGTTTATATTACTACCGATTAGAATTTCTCCTTGACTATCCTCTAACTGCGATCATAACTGTTACTTTCTGGCTGTTGACTCTTGGGAAAGTTAAGCAAAAAAGTTGGTTATTAGCCATATTATGGGGAATTACTTTTGGATTCGCCTTATTACTCAAACAAACAGCACTATTCTTTTTATTCATACCGTTAGTATGGCTCTTGGGAGCTTGTCTAAAAAATCGTCAGTGGTTGCGGTTGCTGCAACTGGTTACAGGATTAATTATCAGTATGGCAGTGGCTTATCCTTGGTATCGTACCAACTGGTTATTAATGTTGACTTCAGGAAAACGCGCTACCATTGATTCTGCGATCGCTGAAGGAGATCCAGCCCTTAATACCATTGATGCTTGGACTTATTATGGCAAAATATTACCCTATTTACTCTCTTGGCATATTTTACTCATTCCCTTGGGAGGGTTGATACTATATTTAATTTGGCAACAACCATCTAAGTCTAAGCAGATTATCTTCAATTCTGATTCTCTTAGCTGGATTGCCGTATTTTTGATTGGAGGTTATTTACTCTCTTCAGTTAATCTTAATAAAGATGCCCGTTACATACTGCCTTTACTACCAGTTTTTTCTTTGCTCCTCGCTGCTGGTTTATTATCCTACCGTGGAAGTTGGCAAAAATATCTTACTTGGGGGACAGTCGGTTTAAGCCTAGTTTTGATGCTCTTAAATTTGTTTCCTTTAGGTGGTAATGTTCTTACTGCCAAACTCAGTCCCAGAGTACAACACTATCCTTACACAGGCTTAGAATATCCTCATCCTGAAGTTATTGCCGAAATTATTAATACTTCTCCCTATTTGCGCACTACTTTAGGTGTCTTACCTTCAACTCCTGCAATTAATCAACACAATTTTTCTTTCTACGGCGGGTTAAATAACTTTCAAGTAGTAGGAAGACAAGTCGGCGTTAGAGATCGAGAAATTGTCGCTGATGCGCGCTCTCTTAATTGGTTTATTACCAAAACAGGAGATCAAGGCTCGATACCCAACGCACAAGCAAAAATCACTCAGTTAGTCGCAACAGGCGAAAATTTTACTTTACATCGAACTTGGCAATTGCCAGATAATAGTCAGTTAAAACTTTATCAGACACTTCAGCCCAGTATCGAAGTTATCCCCAAAAAAACCGCTTCTCTAAAAGCATCAGTCGCCTTAAATCAAATTACCATTCCGCCCATAGTACCGCCAGGAAAACCCATCCCCGTAACCTATCAATGGGTAGGTAGTTGGCAACAATTACAACAAGGAATTGTCTTACTTACTTGGCAATCAGAAAATCTTGGCTCTAAAAATAATTTCTGGTTGCACGATCATGGTATCGCTATGGGTGCATTAGATAGTAGCAGAATCAAACCACAACAATACCAAAAGCCATTTCAAGTCACAGAACATACCGCAATGTTACCTCCCCCTACTGTCGCACCAGGAAAATATACCCTCAAAGCGACTTATCTGAATCGCCAAACAGGAGAAACTGCTGCTATCTCTCTACCTAACGTTACAATTACCATCGATCCTAATTCTCCAGCAAAACCAGCCCCAGAATTAGACTTAGTTACCCAACTACGCACTATTGCCCCCAATATGGCACAAGGGATAACAGGATTAGAACCAATTTTTACTCAAACTGCTCGAATTAATCAATACGATGCCCAACAAGACTATTTAACCCAAGCAGAATTAAGTTTATCTTATCGCCTAAAACAAATAAACTCCCCCAAAAAACTCCAACAAGATTGGCTCTATGCTGTAGGTTTATCTCAAGTTTTACAACAAAATGTCCCAGGGGCGATCGCATCTTTTCAGCAAACCATACAATTAAATCAAGATAATCCCTATAATTATGCTTATTTAGCATTTGTCTATCTCTACAACTGGCAACCTAAAATAGCCGAGAAAATCTTAACCAAACCCGTAGTTACTAATGCTAATATTGCCGAAATTAAAACTTTAAGGGCTGTTGCTGCTTTGATGCAAGGCAAAGTAATTTCAGCTTGGCAACTACTTTGAAATTAACCAAACTATTCTTAAAAATAAGTGTTGCAATATACGAAAGATACTGTATCATAGATAAGGCTTTAAAAAAATAGCCAAGCAACCCTGGGGGTATGGCGGAATTGGTAGACGCTGCGGACTTAAAATCCGTTGACCGTAAAAGGTCGTGAGAGTTCAAGTCTCTCTACCCCCATAAAACTTTAAATAGAGGTGGGAGAAAGCTTTTCGCTTTCACGACTTCTTTACACTAACGGATTTTGCTCAAAATGTACCCAATAATCCATCATTTCCAAACTCTTAAGCAAGTAGTAAATGGGTAATACTCCAAGTTCATTAACTCTTTAGTTAAACATAAACAGAGTGTAAAGCATCAAAAAAGCTAGGCATCATATAGCAAATAGTCCGATACGTCAATACCGCGATCTCGCTGTGGAAGCCCGTCGAGGTTTCCGAACCATGGACAAGTCTTGCTTGGATATGCTCTCTAGCCGAGAGCATCCCTCACGGTCAAATAGACGTTGTAGAGTAAAGTGAGTTAGAGAAATGCGATTGCTTTTTTAAGCTATCATTCAGATCATATTTACAATATAAAAAACAAAGTCCTCCGAATTCAAGGGGGATTTAGGATGCAGGATTTCTTGAGATAAATCAAACGGGTTCGCATTTAAAATTATTTAATCGAGGAACTCGCCGTACTGCAATTGTTCCAATCCATAGTAAGAAAATAATCCCGATTGGAACGCTTAAAGCAATAGAAAAGTAATCTGATGTAAAGTTTTCATAGATTTTCATCTCTTTTCTATAAGTCTAAATCTGCAATTGTATTTTTGGATTGCTAATATAGCATGAATATACTATAAGTAGAATGCAATCAAGCAAATATAATGAGCAAATCTAGACAAACTTATTTTTTCTTGAATCATCAAGGCGAGTGTTCACAACCTAACTGGAGTGAAGTTAGAGAGCTAGATTCGACCGAGCGACCATATATGTTAGTACCTGACAATAATGTATGTATCCATGTCTCTGATTTTAATATTTCTCGTAAGCAAGACAAAACCAAAAGAATTAGAGCTAGGAATTTTTTAAATTATGTATTTCAATCTAATATTACTGTAAATCCAACTTTTGGCTTATTAGAAAGAGCTAGTAAACCTGGAACACTCAAATTAAATATTGATAAAATAAACGACTTTGAAGATTCTTTTTGGAGAAAGATGAGTCATTATACTGATAATCATACAATTTCATCCATATCAGAATCAATTGATTGTTTTAAATCTATACTTCATCCTTTGTATGCTTATTTGCTAAAAATAAAGCTAATTCTTCTTAAAAGAGAATCTAGTGCTAAAAATGCAGAAATAAATTTAAATGAGCTACATAATTTTACAGAAGAGATGAAAATATATTTAGCAATTCCTTGGCAATTTGCTAGGGAGCATCCCACTTATGCAGTGAGTAAAAATGCTTAGAGTAAGATTAAGCAACTGAACTCGGAAAAAATCATGACACCAGAAGAACAGGCAATAGTAGATCGAAAGCTGAGAGAAGTA
>DAXETX010000006.1:0-14213 GCA_051155735.1 Xenococcaceae cyanobacterium | reverse complement strand
GACCATCGACTGTAATTGCTAATTACTAACACTTACTCTTGCGGTTCATTTCCCTTATTAGGAGAAGCATCATATAGATCATCCAGCTTTTGTCGAGCATCCTCAACAGAAATAGAACGCATTACCAGTAATGGCTCATCAATTTTTCGTCCTTGATTATCTAATAACTCAGGATGTACTCGCTCAAGATGGTTAGATCGCTTTCGATAAACAGAACTTTGAGAAGCTGAATTTGAATTGTTGTTGTAGTTTTGAGAGTGAACTTTGTGGCTTTCTGTACTGAGTGTTATCAGACTCCGAACTAAATTAGTCACTGCTAAAATAGCAATCACAGTAAAAGCTAAAATGTAAATTATGTGTAGCATACATAGACTCCTCTTGATAAATTTTTTCTTGAATTGAAATTTAAAACCAAATTTGATACTACTTTAATAATTATCATGAAGTTGCTAATTATGAATGACTATTATGGTGTCGCCATTTTCTCGCTACTTCCCAGCACTCAGCAACTAGTTGATGCCAAGGTATAAGCATTTTAAAATCGATCCCTGTAGCTCCTTCTGTAGCCTTGAATAGCATTTGAGCAGTAGTGACTTGCTGCTGGCTGTATTTAATTCTGGCTAAAAGTTCTGCTTGTTCTTGTTGTGAATAAAAAGATATCCGTTCTGTCTCTAATAAATTACGAGAACGCTCAAACCAGTATTGAAAATCTTCTAGTAAAGGTTCTAAAACAGTTTTCAAAAGCTCTTTTTCTTGGGGTTGGGGAGAAAGCATCAATAAAAAAAATTCATTATTACAATTCTTATATTAGCGTTTTTTACATTGCTTAATAAAAACTAAAATTTTTTTCAGATTAAGTAATACACTAATACTATCATTGCTAGATAGTAAAATACTTTAGAGTCACAGATTAACTAGTTAAACATCATGCACGTTCTTTCCGTTCCTACTTGGGTCGTTCATATTTCTAGCGTTATAGAGTGGACAGTTGCAATTTGGCTGGTATGGCAGTACGGGAAAATTATTAATAATTTTTATTGGCAAGGATTGTCTTTGGCTATGTTACCAGCTTTGATCGGTGCGATGTGCGCTTGTACCTGGCATTTTTTCGATAATGATCTGTCCCTCCAATGGTTAGTAACTTTGCAGGCATCGATGACAGTTGTGGGCAATTGTACTTTATGTATTGCAGCCTGGCTGATTTATTCCCATAGCCAAAAAAATGCTGAAAAAAATCAATAGAGTGATTATAGATCTTCTGTTTCTTCGTAGGTATTAGCTATCTGGCGATCGCAGTATAATTGTTGTAAGTTTTGCTGTTTTTCACGACGGGAAGGGCGACGATACTTTTTACTAGCTAATTTTGGTTCATATTGATTTTTACCAGACTTTTTCACCTTAAGCTTTAAACTCGATTCTTGAGTGGGAGTATTTTGCTGAACTTTTTGATTTGCCAGTGCTTTTGACCAAAAAACTCGATAGTATTCATATCTTTCCCAATCCCCTCTTACGACGCAATTGGGTTCATCTCGGTGGGAACAGTTGCTAAATTGACAACTATCTTGATTCAGTCTGCTTCTAGCTTCAGGAAAGTAACCAGCCAAATCAGCTGGATCAAAATCTAAATCAGGTTGATTAAATCCTGGACTATCTGCTAGCAACCCACCGCCAGGAAGATTAAAGAGTTCTACATGACGAGTTGTATGACGACCTCGTTGTAATTTTCCTGATACTTTTTTGACTCTTAGGTTAACTGAAGGAATTAACTGATTGATGAGACTAGATTTTCCAACTCCGCTAGGTCCTGCTACAACAGCAATTTTTCCTCGTAATCGAGCTTGTAAGGCTTCTATTCCCTGATTATGAATCGCACTAACAAATATCGGGTTATAGCCCCACGATTCTACTCTTTGCTGCCATTGCTGCTGTTTTTCTTGACTAATCAAGTCACATTTATTTAGACAAAGACAAACTTGTAGCTTTGTTGATTCAGCTTTAATCAGAAACCGACTTAACTGCCAAGGATCTAAAGTTGGTTCTTCGAGGGCAAAGACTAATAAAATAATCTCAGCATTTGCAATAGGAGGTCGCTGTAATTCTGTATTCCGAGCCAAAACTTCAGCGATCGCGCCCCGACCATCTTGCCAGTCAGGTTCTTCAATCATAACGAGATCGCCTACCATGACTTTTTGACCAATTTTTTTAAGGCGAGTTCTGCGAGTACACAGTAAATAATTACAGTTAAAATCCCCCGAACTTATGGCAAATTGGTTTTTATTAGTATCTAACAGCACCCGATAAAAATTAGCTTGTACTGCTACAACAGTTCCTCGCAATTGATTAGCTTTTACTGCTGTTGGCGCAAATTGCATCACAGCTTTATTGGTTTACGTACTAATAAAGCAAAGAATTCTTGACGGTTTTCAATCTTTTCTAATTGATACCCCTCAATTTTTAAGCTATCTGGTACTTGCTCTATCGGTTCTCCTGCATCCAGCCAAACCTCTAATAAAGAATTAGGCAGCATTTGTTCTAAGCGAATTTTGGTTCTTACGAAATTAATCGGACAAGGAGTACCACGTAAATCTAATAAAGCATCGCCTCTTAACTCATCGCTGTTAGAAGTTGAGATATTTATACCACTATTCATTTATGAAATAATCCCCCTAAAAACCCTTCTAAACCTCCTTTCCCAATACTTTGACCTTTAATATTAGCTAGTTTCTCTAGCAATTCTCTCTCATCGGTATTAATTTTAGTCGGTATTTCTACCTTGACGGTAATCAAGTGATTGCCTCGGCTTACAGGATTACCTAACTTTGGTACTCCTTTGTTTTCTAACGTTAAAACTGTATTGGGTTGAGTTCCGGCAGGAATTGTTATGGCTTCTTTTCCATCTACACCA
Organism: Xenococcaceae cyanobacterium; assembly: GCA_051155735.1. Classification (GTDB taxonomy): domain Bacteria; phylum Cyanobacteriota; class Cyanobacteriia; order Cyanobacteriales; family Xenococcaceae; genus JASJCP01. Next base: position 11,308 of record DAXETX010000006.1, on the reverse strand, counting down.
TTAATTTCTAAATGGCAGCCCAAAATTGCTTGTAGATAACTAATAGTAATCTCTGATTTGATATTTATGCCTTCTCTAGTAAATTCCTTATCTGGTTCGACAAATAAATAAACATACAAATCTCCTGGAGTGCCACTCCTAACTCCTGCATCCCCCTCAGAAGCTACTCTTAAGCGAGTGCCATTATCAACTCCTGGCGGAATTGTAATTTTAAGCTTTTTGGTTTTTTGGACTCTTCCTGCTCCATTACAAGCTTCACATTTAGCTTCAATAACTTCTCCTACACCATTACAAGTAGGGCAGGTAGAAACCTGAGCAAAACTACCAAAAGGAGTCCGAGTAGCTCTTTTAACCTGTCCCACACCGTTACAGGTAGGACAAGTGTTCGGACTACTACCAGGTTTAGCGCCAGTACCTTGACATACTTCACAAGCTTCTAAATGGGGAATTTTAATCTGTTTTTCCCCACCAAAAACAGCTTCGCGAAATTCTAACTTTAAATCTAATCTTAAATCATCGCCTCGAACTGGACCGCTACGGCGACGAGACGTTGTTTGAGTTCCGACTCCTCCGAAACCACCAAAAATAGTTTCAAATATATCGGCAAACCCACCCATATCACCGTATTCAAATCCAGAGCCTCCTGCACCAGAAGCAACCCCAGCTTCACCAAAACGGTCATATCTAGCTCTGGTTTCTGGCTCTGATAGTATTTCGTAAGCACGATTAATTTCTTTAAATTGCTCTTCTGCCCCAGACTCTTGATTTACATCTGGATGATATTTACGAGCAAGACGCCGATATGCACGCTTAATCTCTTCTTTACTTGCATCACGAGATATCCCTAGGATTTGATAATAGTCCCCTGCCATAAATTTTTATTTTTTAGTGTAGTGTCCCAATCGTACTGTAACAAAATAACCTATATAAATTCCTATATTATTACAACGATTACTTAATCTACAACTTCATAATCGTCAAACGTTGTTTCATCATCCATCAGAGTTTGCTCATCAGAATATTGCTCGATTTTTTTAATTGAGTTTTGATGATCTCGATTAACGCTTACTACAGCTTTGGCTGCTTTATTTTCTTGATGTAATCTGTCTATTTGAGTTTCAGAACTAGCAATATTGGCATCAATATTTTCAAATTCCAACATTTCTGACAATGCTGTTTCACTCAAATTGTTTTTTTGATATACTTCAGTTCCAACTTGCAGGATTTTTTGACGTAAATCTTCTAAAAGCGAATTTAAAGTTTCCATGCTGCTATTCTCACTCTTAAATTCCACATCCATACGCGCTTTTAATTGATTTATCTGGAATTTGAGTTCTTCTTTGATCAAATTTCCTTGCTTATTTAAAGTTGACTCATAGTTGTAATACAAATTGTCCGCTTGATTTTTTAATTCTACTATTTGAATTCGACGACGGTCTCTTTCGGCAAAAGCTTCTGCTTCTTGACGCATATTTTCGACTTCAGCAGCACTAAGACCACCTGTATTAGAAATTGTGATATTTTGATTTTTGCCAGTTCCCTTATCTTCTGCTGTAACTTGCAAAATACCATTAACATCAATTTCAAAGCTAACTTCAATTTGCGGAACTCCTCTAGGAGCAACTGGAATCCCAGCTAATAAAAATTTACCTAAACTTTTATTGTCTTTTGCCATAGCTCGCTCTCCTTGGAGAACGTGGATTTCTACCGATGTTTGCCCATCAGTAGCAGTAGAAAAAACTTGGGATTTACTAGTAGGAACTGTAGTATTTTTTTCAATAATTTTCGTGAAAACTTCTCCTAGGGTTTCAATCCCCAAAGATAAAGGAGTCACATCTAGTAATAATAGGTCTTCGACTTCTCCTCCTAAGACTCCTCCTTGAATTGCTGCTCCGAGTGCTACCGCTTCATCTGGATTAATTGAACGGTCAACTTGCATCTGTTTAAATACTGTTTGAATGGCTTGTTGCACCGCAGGAATACGAGTCGAGCCACCAACTAAAATTAAACGATCAATGGCATCAGGACTGAGTTCAGCATCTTTGAGAGATTGCTTTACTGGTTCTAAAGTCTGATCGATTAGATGTCGCGCTAACTCCTCGAATTTAGCTCGACTTAGCTCCATTTCCAAATGCTTTGGTCCTGTTTCATCTGCTGTAATAAAAGGAAGATTAATCGAAGTAGTAGGAGCGGTAGAAAGCTCGATCTTGGCTTTTTCTGCTGCTTCTCTAAGCCTTTGTAAAGCCATTTTATCGTTTCTGAGATCGATCTGTTCTTGATTGTGAAAAGCTTTAATCATCCAGCGCACAATAACATTATCAAAGTCATCGCCACCAAGATGATTATTGCCACAAGTAGCTTTGACTTCAAAGACGCCATTGCCTAACTGAAGAATGGAAACATCAAAAGTTCCGCCACCTAAATCAAAAACTAATATATTTTGCTCTCGCTCTAGCTTATCTAGACCATAAGCTAAAGCAGCAGCAGTAGGTTCATTAATAATGCGTAATACTTCTAATCCCGCTATAGTTCCAGCATCCTTGGTAGCTTGTCTTTGGGCATCTGTAAAATAAGCAGGAACTGTAATAACTACTTGAGTTACTTCTTCTCCCAAAAAATTTTCTGCATCTGCTTTGAGTTTTTGTAAAATCATTGCCGAAATTTCTTGAGGAGTATATTGGCGATTTTGAATTTTTACATCAACAGTATTGTCTCGACCCATTACGCATTGATAAGGAACTCTAGAACGTTCCTCTTCAGTATCGTCCCAACGACGACCAATAAAACGTTTGATGCTGTGAATTGTGTTAATTGCATTAGTGACCGATTGCCGTTTTGCCAGTTGTCCGACAAGACGAGTGTTCCCTTTTGCAAAAGCAACCATACTAGGAGTTGTGCGTCCTCCCTCTGAGTTAGCAATCACTACAGGAGTTCCCCCCTCTAGCACCGAAACACAACTGTTTGTAGTCCCTAAGTCAATACCAATAACCTTCGCCATATTATCGAGGCAGTACGATCAATTTACTCAGAATGGATTGATAACAAAAATTCAGATTGAAGACTGAATAATCCATTTAGGCTTATTTTTTCAAGTTTTAAGCCTAATGAAACCCAAGTCTAAATGGACAAGTAGGTTACTCTTTGTCGGCTACTACATCCTCTGAACTTTGTTGCTCCTCCTCCGAGGTTATCACGGGTTCTTGAGGAACAGCAACTTTAACCATGGCGTGTCGTAAAATTTGGTCTTCTAACATATACCCGCGCATCAATTGCTCAATTACTGTCCCCTCTTGATGTTCGCTTGTTGGTTCTCGCAACATTGCTTCATGAAAATTGGGATCGAATTGTTCTCCTTCAGGACGCATAGCAGATACACCAAGACGCTTCAGACAATCAACCAAAGTTTTATAAACTCCTTGATAACTATTATGAATAGTCTGCTCGCCTTCTGTGGCTGGTTGAATTTGAACTCGCGCTCTTTCAAAGTTATCTACTACTGGTAACAATTCTACAATCACGCTTTTTTTGGCTTGTTGTTCGAGATTTTCTTTTTCTTTGAGAGTTCTTTTGCGAAAATTATCAAAATCTGCTGCTAATCGAGCATATTGGGCTTTAACCCCATTAAATTGCTCAATTTTTTCATCGAGAAGTTTCTTTAAATTGGCATTTTCTTGCTGAAAATTGGCAATAATTGCTTCATTTTCTAAATCTTGTGCCGTTATTACCTCACTTTCTTGGCTTACATCTGCTACTGATTCGTTCAAATTGGAATTTTCTTGAGATTCAATATTTTGAGATTCGTCAATAGTTTCTGGGGCTGCGGTTTCAGAAGCTATTTCATTACTGTTGGTTGCTTCTGAAAGATTATTTGCTGTTTCCGAAGGAGTTTGTTGCTTCTGTTCGTCAATCATAGGACACTTCAAAATTCTAGTTTTCTATTTAATGGGGAGTTATTCAGATTATGAAGAAAGCACATAATACCACATAGCAAAATGATTGTAGGAACTTTCAACTGACAAAAATATCACAATAATTTTCTGTGGTACTGAGGAATATTTTTATCATCTTGTCTGAAATTTTAGCAATACTTTCGGGAACACTGGGTAATATCGGGAGAACTATTTATAATTTTATGACTTATTCATCATCTTCTAAATCCACTAAGACTAAAAGAACTAAAGCCCTTGCCCTGCGAAGTTATTTTTCTCCTTTCGGCAATAAATTAGTTGAAGCCGGATTTATTAATGGTGAACAAATGCAACAAGCATTATTAGAAAGTCGTAAATCTGGTCGTTCTCTGGTTGATATTCTAGAGTCAGTGACGGGAGAGGCATTGCCTCCCGATTTAATTCGTCAATACAAGAAACACCATCTTTTTGAGTTAAAAATTCTCTACGGTGTAGAATCTCTCGATCCTGAAATTGAAGAAGTCAAAAGCAACATAGCAGGAGATTTAATTGATGCTTTAATTCCTTTGGATTTATGCCGTCGTTATCGCATGATTCCCATTGAGAAGCAAGAAGAACCACCTTCTTTATTAGTAGCGATGGTAGATCCTGAGAATTTGGAAGCACAAGATGATTTAAATCGTATTTTACGGCCTAAAGGCATTGAGTTAAAGCGGATTGTGATTACTCAGTCAGATTATCAAAAACTGATTGACCGATATTTAGATGAACAAGTTAAAAAAGAGGAATCGAAAGAAGCAAAAGAGAGTGTCAATGTTGATGTCTCTTTAGATTTAGATAACTTAGATTTTAACTTGGAAGAAAGCAGTGAAGAAGTTGCTGATGACTTGGGTGCAGTTAATGAGGCTCAAGGTGCGCCGATTATCAATCTGGTCAATAAAATTTTAGCTAAAGGGTTACAAGACGGAGTATCAGATATCCACGTCGAACCACAAGAAGAATTCTTACGAGTCCGCTATCGCAAAGATGGGGTATTGCAGCAAGCGTTTGACCCGATGCCCAAAAAAATTATTCCTGCTGTGGTGGCTCGCTTCAAAATTATGGCAGATTTGGACATTGCCGAGAAACGTTTACCGCAAGACGGTAAGATTCGACGCATGTTTCAAGGTAGAAAAGTCGATTTTCGGGTTAATAGCTTGCCAAGTCGTTACGGGGAAAAAGTGTGTTTACGGATTTTGGACAACTCGGCGACTCAATTGGGTTTGGATAAATTAATTACCCATGATCCTACTTTGGAATTAGTCAGGGATATGGCACAACGTCCTTTTGGCTTACTGTTGGTAACAGGTCCTACTGGTTCGGGTAAATCTACTACGCTTTATTCGGTTTTAGCAGAAAGAAATCATCCTGGCGTAAATATTAGTACTGCTGAAGATCCGATTGAATATTCTTTGGACGGGATTACTCAGGTACAGGTTATTCGGGAAAAAGGGATGAATTTTGCCTCAATCTTGCGGGCTTTTTTGAGACAAGACCCTGATGTAATTTTGGTTGGGGAAACAAGAGATCCTGAAACAGCTAAAACAGCGATTGAAGCTGCGATGACTGGTCACTTGGTCTTAACTACCCTTCATACTAATGATGCTGCTGGCGCGATCGCCCGTCTAGATGAAATGGGTATCGAACCGTTTATGGTTTCTGGGGCGTTGGTTGGGGTATTGGCACAAAGATTGATGCGTCGGGTTTGCGGTGAATGCCGAATTCCTTATCATCCGACAACCGAGGAGTTAGCCAGATTTGGTTTATCTGCTTCTAGCGGAGAAGAGGTGACTTTTTACAAAGCTAATACTTTAGACCCAGAACAAAAGGCAGAAGCTAGAGCCAAAGGGACTCTTTGTCCTAAATGTAGCGGTGGTGGCTATAAAGGAAGAGTTGGGGTTTATGAAGTAATGAAGACTTCTGAGCGAATCCAAGAATTGATTAACCAAGGTGCAACTACAGACCGAATCAAAGAAGCAGCGGTAGAAGAGGGGATGATTACGATTTTGGCTTATAGCTTAGATTTGGTTAGAGAAGGATATACGACTTTAGAAGAAGTAGAACGAGTCACTTTTACCGATTCTGGTTTAGAAGCAGAGCTTAAAGCCAAAAGAAAAAGTGGTTTAACTTGTCGTATTTGTCAGGCTCAATTACAGCCTGAATGGTTAGATTGTCCTTACTGTATGACTTCTCGTTTTAGTGACTAAATTTTATTTTGAGAGACTTTAAAGCCTATTAACTAATTAATTAGAGGAAAGAAAAAATGATGGATATCATGATTGAAGATTTGATGGAACAGTTGGTGGAGATGGGTGGCTCTGATATGCACATCCAAGCCAGCGCCCCAGTTTATTTTCGCATTAGTGGCAAATTGACTCCTATCGGCGAAGAAATGACCGCGCCTGAATGTCAAAAATTAATTTTTAGTATGCTGAATAATACCCAACGTAAAGAGTTAGAGCAAAACTGGGAATTAGATTGTTCTTATGGGGTTAAGGGGTTAGCTCGGTTTCGCGTCAATGTTTATAAAGAACGAGGTTGTTATGCTGCGTGTTTGAGAGCATTGTCGTCAAAAATTCCGAATTTCGATCAGTTAGGTTTACCAGAAGTGGTACGAGACATGACTCACCGACCTAAAGGATTAATTCTCGTTACAGGACCTACTGGTTCGGGCAAGACTACGACTCTAGCAGCAATGCTCGATTTAATCAATCGTACTAGAGCAGAACATATTTTAACGGTAGAAGACCCCATTGAATATGTATTTCCCAATGTTAAAAGTCTGTTTCATCAAAGACAAAAAGGCGAAGATACTAAAAGCTTTGCTAACGCCCTTAAAGGTGCATTACGAGAAGATCCAGATATTATCCTCGTAGGAGAGATGCGAGATTTGGAAACTATTTCCTTGGCGATTTCTGCTGCCGAAACAGGACACTTAGTTTTTGGGACTCTGCATACTAGTTCTGCTTCAGGAACGGTAGATCGGATGGTGGATGTATTTCCTTCGGGAGAACAAGCCCAAATTAGAGCGATGTTGTCTAACTCTTTAATTGCCGTATTTAGTCAGACTTTAGCCAAGAAAAAGAATCCTAAACCTGGAGAATTTGGACGGGCTATGGCACAAGAGATTATGATTGTCACTCCTGCGATCGCAAATTTAATTCGCGAAGGTAAAGCTTCTCAAGTTTATTCAGCGATTCAAACTGGAGCGAAACTGGGAATGCAAACTATGGAACAAGCTTTAGCTAATTTAGTTAGGACTGGTGCGATTGATATCGAAGAAGCTATTGCCAAAAGTAGTAAACCAGACGAATTACAGCGTTTGGTTGGGGGGATTGGCGCAACTCCACCGCGAACTAAAACTCGTCGCTAAAACTATTTTTAAGCCTCAAATTTAGCAATAATTGATTAATTTACTGAAATTAAACCGTAGTTGATTCATGACTGTATATGTAGCTAAAGTTAAAGACAGTTCTGGCAAAGTCTTCAAAGAAAAAGTTGAAGCATCTTCTCCCGAACAAGCCCGCAATATTTTACAAAATAGATATGTTGCCGTAGGAAAAATTACTAAGTCGGCTCTCGACCTAGATTTATCTCAATTAGAACTGGCATTAAGTAAAGTTACCGTTAAAGATAAAGCGATTCTTTCCCGTCAGTTTTCCGTCATGGTTAATGCGGGGGTTGCCATTGTCAGATGCTTGGGTATTTTAAGCGATCAAGCAGGTAATCCGAAAATGAAAAAAGCACTTTTGGCGATTAGTGGCGAAGTGCAACAAGGAACTAGCCTTTCGGAGGCTATGGCGAAACATCCTGAATGTTTTGACGACCTTTATGTCAATATGGTGGAAGCAGGAGAAGCTGGTGGTGTTCTAGATGAAGTGTTAGAGAGGCTTTCTAAACTCTTAGAAGATATTGCCAAACTCCAAAATCAAATTAAATCCGCGATGACTTATCCTCTCACTGTCGGATTTTTTGCGGTGGTGGCTTTTTTAGGGATGACGATTTTTCTGATTCCAGTCTTTTCGGGAATCTTCGATTCATTGGGCGCAGAATTACCAGCCTTGACTAAGTTTATGGTGTGGTTGAGCGATACGTTAAGAAGTTGGAGAGCCATAATTCCTATAGCAATTATTATAGGCTTGAGTTTTGCTTTTAAAACTTATTATCAAACCCCTGTCGGTAGGCTTCAAATTGATGCTTTGATGTTAAAAATGCCTTTAATGGGGGATTTGAATCAAAAATCGGCAGTTGCTCGTTTTTGTCGGGTATTTGGGGTTTTAACTCGTTCTGGAGTTCCAGTCTTAAATTGTTTTGATATTGTCTGTAACACCATTGGTAACAAGGTAATCGTTAATGCCATTTTGAGTGCGAAAAGAGATATTCAACAAGGTGGCATGATTTCTTTAGCGATTCAAAAAGAAAATGTGTTTCCCCCCCTAGCGATCCAAATGATTAGTATCGGTGAAGAAACCGGGGAACTAGATAGCATGATGTCGAAGGTGGCAGATTTTTATGAAGATGAAGTAGAACAAGCGGTTAAGGCTCTAACTAGTATGTTAGAACCACTTATGATGGTAGGAATTGCCGTAATGGTAGGAACAATCTTACTTTCGATGTATTTGCCAATGTTCTCGATCTTCGATCAATTAGGCTAATGTCGCAAGATTAAGCGGAACTTGAAGATTAGAGATTTTAAATTATGAGTGTTAAACAATCTGATTATGAAACTTTATTGGCAGAGTATAGTACTCGTAACGGAGCGATCGCCTTACTAAAGCAATATCGTCCTTACTTGGAGACTCTTCCTAGTACAAGAAGACCAGAACAAAGTCTGATTACGATTCCGCTACCGGTAGTAAAAATTCGCCAACCTCAGTTTGAGGGAAAGTCAACTAATCCTTCTGTAATAACTACAGCAACTTTTCTACCTTGCGATCTAGGAATACTAATGTGTGACCCAGAGTGGAAAATTAAGATGGGTACTGAAATATTAGTATTTATTCATCGACCTGATGAAGATTTTTCGCAGTTACTAACTCGTTGGCGACAAACCCAAGTCTATTTGGATCGAGATTATGAATGGTTAATGCCTCCTCAAGAACAGCATATGTTAAGTGAGGCAGCAGACAAAATTCGTCCTTTATTTGTCGTATTTGAAGCAACGATAGAGCGAATTAAACAAGGATTAGCTGGTGCGGGATTACCTTTTGTGGTTCAAGCCTCAAACTTAATCACCGAGGAAACCCTAAGTTATGACTCAGAATTTGATATTGCCGAATAGTAGTAGTCAGCCTGCAAGAGATGAAGCATCTGCTAAAGAAAGGGGAAAAATCAAAGGGGCTTCTTGAGTAACCGATAAATTTACTTTTGTTCCTACTTCTACGGCATTTCCCATGTTACTTCTAGCATGAAGTCTTTTTCCTGAAGGAGTTTCTAAGCAATAACGATACTCTCTTCCTAAAAATTGTCTTTCTTTGACTACGACTGAGGAATTATGATCGGGGATCAAAATAATATCTTCTTGTCGTAACATTAATTCCGCACGATCGCCAGCTATGGGAAACAATCGGCGATCGCGTTCAGTCAACCCAGAACTAGAGCTAATTTCTAATTCTCCAATTTCTGTTTTCCAGCGTTTACCTTCGCGTTTAGCAGGCAAAAAATTAGCTTGAGTGACAAATTCGGCGACAAATCGCGAACTAGGTTGAGTATAAATAGCTTCAGGAGTACCAATTTGTTCTATTTGACCCCGACGCATTACTGCAATCCGATCGGAGATAGCTAAAGCTTCTTCTCGGTCGTGGGTTACAAAGATAGCAGATGTGTTGGCAGCTTTGAGGATTTGTCTAATTTCTTCTCGCAGACGCTGGCGGACTTGAACATCTAAATTACTTAAAGGTTCATCTAAAAGAATTAAGGCTGGTTGAGGCGCTAAAGCTCTTGCTAGGGCGACTCGTTGTTGTTGACCTCCTGATAATTCATGAGGGTAACGTTTTCCTAGTCCTGAAAGTCCGACTAAATCTAACACTCGCTCGGTTTTTTGCTTAATTTCTGAATTGGATAACCGCTTAATCCCTTGAAAATTGGCTTTAGTATTTTTCCCTTTGAGTCCGAAGGCAATATTTTGAGCGACAGTAAGATGGGGAAATAAGGCATAATCTTGAAAAACCATGCCAGTATCGCGTTTTTCTGGGGGCATGGTGATAAAGCGATCGCTAACAACTGTGCCATTGAGTAAGATTGTGCCTTGGGATATTTTCTCGAACCCTGCTACGATTCTTAAAAGTGTGGTCTTACCACAGCCAGAAGGACCTAGTAATCCTAACAGTTCTCCTTGATGTAGTGTCAAGCTTACATCGTTCACTGCTGCTAATTTTTGAGCCGTAAATTTTTTAGCGATATTTTTTATTTCCAGAATGGGAGATGATGCCATAGAGTTAAAACTTACTAAAACCAATAATGTTAGGAGATAGTCTTTGAACAGGCTGCTTCTTTTTAAGAATTGTTCTCAACAACTAGGAAATAATATATCATTATTTCGCAAGTTAAATAAGAAATATTCTCAAATATTTTAAATTTAGTAGTAAATTGTCTCATTTTTCTTTAAAACAACAAATTGGACAAATGCTGGTAGTGCGGACTACGGGTCATTTATTTGAGCATCAAATTCGTTATCCTCAGTGGGAAGCCGATAATTCTACTTTGCGAAAATGGCTGGTAGAGTTAAACCTGGGGGGAGTAATTTTATTAGGAGGTAGTGCAGCGGAATTAAAACTGCGATCGCAACAGTTGCAGTCTTGGGCAAATACCCCGTTGTTGATCGCTGCTGATATCGAGGAAGGAGTCGGACAGAGATTTCCTGGTGCAACTTGGTTTCCGCCTCCGATGGCATTGTCGGCTATTGCTCGACAAAATTTGAGTCTGGCTAGTAACTACGCTCGACAAATGGGCGCAACTATTGCCCAAGAAGCGATCGCTGTAGGGATTAACTGGTTACTTGCTCCTGTCGTAGATGTTAATAACAATCCAGACAACCCAGTAATTAATATTCGGGCTTTTGGTGATACTCCTACTATCGTTAGTCAGTTGACTACCGCTTTTATTCAAGGAGCGCGACAATATCCGATTTTAACCACAGCCAAACATTTTCCTGGACATGGAGATACTGTTACAGATTCTCATCTCGACTTACCTAAAATCGCTCACTCCGAAGCGCAGTTGGCTGCTGTAGAACTACCGCCTTTTCAAAGTGCGATCGCTGCTGGTATTGATAGTATCATGACAGCACATCTTTTAATTATGGCTTGGGATCGCAACTATCCTGCAACTTTGTCCCAGAATATCCTGACTAGACAACTCCG
>DAXETX010000005.1:0-10691 GCA_051155735.1 Xenococcaceae cyanobacterium | reverse complement strand
GTTACAGGAGAGCCACAATGGAAATAATGAATGATATCCGACTGATTTTTATGAAAATAATCAATTGGGCGCTCATCAGTTAAAAGATAATAAATAGAAGTTAGAATGTTTCTTGCTTTTCCAACTCTATCAGTCGGTACTATATAGCCAGAACGATAAGTTTCCTTAAAATATCCACCTTCTATATGTTCTATTAAAGATAGATACTCAATTAATTTCTGTTTATCGAGCATATAATTTTTAAACTCTTACATAGTACTAAAATAGCAATTTACTTTTTAATTGCTGAAGCTGCTACTTTTGCTTCCTGACTTAGTAAATACTGACGCAACTTCAACAAACTAAGAGTTTGACCTAAATTTAATGGTAGCAGCGAAATACCCTCTAAACGAGACTGAATCCAGCCATCTCCCCAACACCATTCATGGTAGCCATCAATTCCGCCACTCAATAAGAAGCGTACACAGTAGTCATTGAGTAGTTCTACTTGATGATTAATTTTGACTAATCCTAATTGACTCGTAAAGCTAAGACCTAACTGCAATCTTTCGGGTAATTCAGAAGTTATGGTTTGAGGAAATAGCCATGTTTTCAATTTTTCCGTTTGTAAGAGGCTATCGCGAATCGTAGATTCAGAAGCTTCTATTTCAATTCTGAGGTTGCTTTGTTGAAAATTTCCTAGCATATGGTAAAGACAATAGTGCGATTGATTAATGAAGCGTTGCCAAATAATTTTTTTACTTTTTAATTTTACTCAAATTGTCTCGGACTAGGAGCGGTGTAATATTTACCTTAGTGTTTGCTTTATTTGCCTCACAATAATGAACTTACCGCCACAATACATATTTTTATTAATAACTACTTTTTATCATCTTTTTGCCAGCTTACGCGAAAAACAGCAGCAACCAGCCCCAGGTAAATTAATTAATCTTGGTAGTTATTGCTTACACCTATATAGCCAAGGCAAAGGTAAGCCAACAGTAGTTATCGATCACAGTTTAGGAGGCATTGAAGGCTATTTCTTAATCAATGATTTAGCAAAACTTACTCAAGTCTGTATTTACGATCGCCCTGGCTATGGTTGGAGTAATAGTAGTCCAAAAACTCGTTGTAGTAAAGAAATTGCTCAAGAATTAGATTTACTATTAACCACAGCTAACATCGAACCACCCTATATTTTAGTGGGTAATTCTTTTGGCAGCTATAATGTCCGCCTATATGCTGATCTTTTCCCTGAAAAAGTGGTTGGAATAGTTTTAACTGATGGCTTACATGAAACTGCGATGTTAACTATGCCACCACAATTAGTTGCTTTAAGATTATTCTTTTTATCAGGATTTTTAATGTCAGTGCTTGGCTCGTTATTAGGAATTACTAGACTTTTAGGAATTTGTGGCGTTTTTGAATTATTAAAACCCGAATTAAAAAAATTTCCCCAATCAACTAGAAATCAAGTTAAAAAATCTTTTTATCGCTACCGTCATTGGTTAACCATGGCACAAGAAATCTGGCAGCTTAATCTTAGTAGTCAACAACTAAAAGTAGCTAATAACTTAAATAGTTTACCAATAGTCAGTATTAAGTCTCAAACTTTTTTTCAGGCTTCTCTCTTTAATTGGTTTTTTCCCCTAGCAGCAATAGATCGATTACGAGAGCAAATCCACCAAGACTTAAGCCAATTATCAACCAATTTTACCCAACTTAACGCCGACCGCAGTAGCCATTTTATCTGGCTCGATCAACCAGAAATAATTGTTCGTGCCGTAGAACTCATCCTATCATCTAGCTCTAAAACAAAAAACTAAGCAATTTTAGCCTTACTAAAATTAAATAAGCTTAAATGATAAATGTTAAACGATTAATGTTTAGTAATGCCAGACTCTCAAGCTATTAATAACGCCGTAGCAAAACTTTACAACACTTATCCTTTTCCGCCAGACCCTCTCACTGACGACACTCCTCCAGGCTATAACTGGCGTTGGAATTGGGATGCTGCTTACAATTTTTGTACGGGAATGAAACCATCTCGTCAAGATATTCGGATCTTAGATGCCGGTTGCGGAACAGGTTCAGGCACAGACTATCTAATTCACCTCAACCCTGAAGCGGAAATAGTCGCCATCGATCTCAGCCAAAAAGCCCTAGAAATCGCTCAAGAAAGATGTAAACGGTCTGGAGTTATTGCTAAACATAGCAAACCTGTGACATTTCACCATCTAAAACTAGAAGCAGCTACCCAATTACCAGGTGAATTCGATTTAATTAATTGTGTCGGAGTCCTACATCATTTACCCGAACCCAAAAAAGGCATTCAAGCTTTAGCCCAAAAACTTGCTCCAGGAGGATTGTTCCACATCTTTGTCTATGCTGAGTTAGGACGCTGGGAAATTAGTCTGATGCAAAAGGCGATCGCCTTAATCCAAGGGGATAAAATAGGCGAGTATCAAGATGGAGTCAAAGTAGGCAGAGCTATTTTTGCGAGTTTGTCTGAAAATAACCGCATTTTACAACAAGAGCAGCAGCGATGGTCTTTAGAAAATCATCGGGATGAAGCCTTTGCTGATATGTATGTCCATCCTCAAGAAATTGACTACAATATTGACACTCTTTTTGACTTAATTGCTGCTTCAGGGTTGGAGTTTGTTGGTTTTTCTAATCCGCAATATTGGAACTTAGCCAGACTCATTGGTAAATCTCCCGAATTAATCGCCAGAGCCAAAAACTTAAGCGATCGCGAGTACTACCGTCTCATCGAATTACTCGACCCTAGCCTAACTCATTACGAATTTTTCCTAACTCGTCCCCCTCTACCTAAAATAGATTGGTCAGATGATGAACTCTTATTAAACGCGATCCCCGAACGTCATCCTTGTATGGAAGGCTATCCCAGTCGTAACTTTTTTAATTACGATTATCAAATGATTAATATTTCCGAAGCAGAATTAGCTTTCTTACAAGCTTGCGATCGCAATTTAGCAGCGCCACTGACAGTCAAAGAACTTTTAAGCAATCACGATTTAACTTTAGTCGATGTGCGATCGCTTCAGCAAAAACAACTAATCATTTTAAGTTGTAATTAGTCTCAAGAGAGAGAGATTAACTGCGGTTACTTACCTAACTTACATCGGGCAAAACCATTTAGGAAAATTTAATAATTGTCACACTCCCGTGATAAGATGACTGATGGTTTGAATCTGGATTCCTCGCTGCAAAACTTTGTAGCACCCTGACAGATTGATACCAAAGTACAAGTAAGAATGAGTCAGTTACCGAGTGCTTTGTCTAATAAACCTTTAGAAACTACACCAAAACAACCAGAAAAGCTGACGCAGTCGCAGCAAGACCTGTCTTTGTTAGACGGAGAAGCCTTGATCCAAAAGAGTTCCTCCTCAAACGAGTCGGGAAGTGCGATGGCGGAGTACTATCAATTACAACGCAAGTTGTACTTTTATACTCTAACTTTGATGGGATTGATTTTTTTTCCCGTCTGGTATTTTTACTCCCTCAATACTGCTCTTAACTATCTTTTAGGAGCAGGTGTCAGCGTAGTTTATTTGAGATTCTTAGCCAAAGATGTTGAGCGCCTAGGTCAACAAGCAGAGAAACAGCGTCTCGGAAGCAAAGGATTAGGAATCTTCGTAATCATGATGCTTGTCGCCAGTAAATGGCAACAACTGAGCATTCTTCCTGTATTCCTGGGGTTTCTTACCTACAAAGGTGCGATCGTTTTTTATATGCTGCAATCAGTCTTTTTGCCTCACGAGCAACTAGATTAGTAAAATAGCAAAAACAAGCGGTTCAAGCGAATTCCAGGTCAATGATCATTGATTGTTTTGCAACTCTAGGCACATGGAAATTTTAGGTAGTCTCACTATCCCGAATAGTTTTACCCTAGCAGAATTGGGAGTTGGCGAACATTTCCTCTGGAAAATCGGTAACTACACAGTTCATGGGCAGGTTTTTATGGTTTCTTGGATAGTAATTGGTGTTTTACTAATAGCTTCTTTGGCTGCAACGCGGAATATTCAAACTGTTCCCAGTGGAATCCAAAATTTTATGGAATATGCCTTAGAATTTATCCGAGATCTAGCTAAAAACCAGCTAGGAGAAAAAGAGTATCGCCCTTGGGTACCTTTTATTGGTACTTTATTCCTGTTTATCTTTGTGTCAAATTGGGGAGGCGCATTAATCCCTTGGGGACTTATTGAGTTACCATCTGGAGAATTAGCTGCACCCACCAACGACATCAATACCACGGTGGCTTTGGCGTTATTAACGTCTCTAGCTTACTTTTATGCTGGCTTTAGGAGAAAAGGCTTGGGTTACTTTAAAAAGTATGTTGAACCCACGCCAATTCTATTACCAATTGCCATCTTGGAGGATTTTACCAAGCCTCTATCCCTAAGTTTCCGTCTTTTTGGTAATATTTTGGCTGATGAATTAGTAGTTGCTGTATTAGTACTATTAGTTCCTCTATTTGTGCCACTACCAGTTATGGCATTAGGGCTTTTCACCAGTGCGATTCAAGCTTTGGTGTTCGCAACTCTAGCAGGCGCGTACATCCATGAAGCTCTCGAAGGTCACGGTGAAGAAGATCATTAACTAAGTTAGTGAGTCTCGAATTCAACTCATGGGTTTCCTTTGGTATAAAATACCCATCGGTTTGCTCCTCAATAAACAGAGAAGCCAATTGCAGGTTTCAACGCATTTTGTCAACTATTCTTTAAATTCAAGGTAGGAAAATTATCATGGATATTAACTCTGCTTCCGTAATCGCTGCTGCTTTAGCAATTGGTTTAGCTTCTATTGGTCCTGGTTTAGGTCAAGGTAATGCTTCTGGTCAAGCAGTAGCAGGTATTGCTCGTCAGCCTGAAGCTGAAGGCAAAATTCGGGGAACATTGCTCTTAACTCTAGCTTTCATGGAATCTTTAACGATCTACGGTCTGGTAGTTGCTCTAGTACTACTTTTTGCCAATCCTTTTGTCTAAACTTTTTTAAATAAATAGAGACGCACTGCTACAGCGTCTCTATTTTCGTGTAACTATTCAATCTCAATTTGTCACTTAAAAAATGTTTGATTTTGATGCAACTTTGCCTCTAATGGCAGTGCAGTTTTTGTTGTTGACAGCACTATTAAACCAAGTATTCTACAAACCTTTAACTAAGGCGTTAGATGCCAGAGATGCTTACATCCGCAACAATCAGACGACAGCAAAAGAAAGCTTAGCCAAAGCCGAAAACTTAGTTAAAGAGTATGAGACCAAAATAGCAGCAGCTAGAAAAGAATCTCAATCCATTGTAGAAAAGGCTCAAGCAGAAGCTAGGGAAATTGTGGCTCAAAAAACAGCAGCAGCCCAAAAAGAAGTTCAAATTCAAAAAGAGCAAGCTGCTCAAGAGATCCAACAACAGAAAACTACAGCACTATCAACCCTAGAGCAACAAGTAGATTCTCTCTCTCGTCAAATCCTAGAAAAAATCCTAGGACCAGAACTAGTTAAGTAATCTGGTTAGTTAACAACAATACTATGAGATTTAAGGTCTGGGTATGGTAAGAACTCTTTTATATTTAGCAGAAGCACACTCAGAGGTTGAAGGTGGTTTTGGTCTGAACCTAGACATTTTGGAAACTAATCTCGTCAACCTCGCAATTTTATTAGGAATTTTGTATTTCTACGGCAGCAAAATTGTCGGTAATATTTTGAGCGAAAGACGTTCTAAAATAGCCCAACAGATTCAAGAAGTTGAGCAAAAACAAAAAACTGCTGCTGCTACTTTAGCGCAAGAGCAACAAAAATTAGCTGAAGCTAAGCAAACCGCTGAAAAAATTCGTCAAGAAGCTGAAGCTAATGCTGAAAAAGCCAAAGCAGCAATTTTGGCTCAAGGGGAAAAAGAAGTAGCACGGCTCAAAGCTGGTGCAGCAGCAGATCTGAGTTCTGAAGAAGCTAGAGCGATCGCCGAACTAAAACAGCGGGTTGCGACTCTGGCTTTAGAAAAAGTTGAAGCTCAACTACCTGGTATGTTAGATGAGTCCGCTCAAACAACACTAATCGATCGCAGTATCGCTCAGTTAGGAGGTGCTTAATGAGTGGAACTTTAATTAGTTCGGAAATTGCCGAACCATATGCGCAAGCGTTAATGTCTGTCGCGCAACAAAACGATCTCACCGAAGAGTTTGGTAATACTTGTCGTGAGATTGAAAACTTGATGCAGGAATCTCCAGATTTTAGCGATTTTATCGCCAATCCTGTGATCAATCCTGAAGCGAAAAAAGCCGTATTACGCCAGATATTTCAGGATGCTAATCCTTACTTCAGTAATTTTTTAATGCTACTGGTAGATAAGCGACGCATTGTCTTTCTCAAAGAAATCGCAGCCCAGTTTGCCAACTTACTCCGCAAGTTAAATCAGGTAGCTTTAGCCGAAATTACTGCAGCTAAAGAGTTAAATGACGCACAAAAACAAGCTTTGGTCGAAAAAGTTAAAAGCATTACTGAGGCTCGCGATGTCGAACTTAAGATTAATCTCGATCCTGAGTTAATTGGTGGTGTAATTATTAAAGTAGGTTCTCAAGTCATTGATGCCAGTGTCAGAGGACAGCTAAAACGCATTGGCATGAGTCTCGGTAATGTTGCCTAAACTCGGCACTTCCAACTCATGTTTTAACCCTAACTAATTTTTCCACACTCAAAATTTACTAAAGAAAGAATATGGTAAGTATCAGACCCGACGAAATTAGTAGCATTATTCGTCAGCAAATTGAATCCTATAGTCAAGAAGTTCAAGTTTCCAACGTTGGGACAGTTCTGCAAGTAGGTGATGGCATCGCTCGCATCTACGGTTTAGAACAAGCAATGGCGGGAGAATTATTAGAATTTGAAGATGGTACTATTGGTATCGCCCTCAACCTCGAAGAAGACAATGTTGGTGCGGTACTAATGGGTAGTGGTTTTGGGATTCAAGAAGGTAGTACCGTCAAGGCGACTAGTAAAATTGCTTCGATTCCTGTAGGAGAAGGGCAAGTCGGTCGCGTACTAGATGCTTTAGCTAATCCCATTGATGGTAAAGGCGAAATTAATCCTAGTGACTCTCGCCTGATTGAATCGATGGCGCCTGGAATTATCGCTCGTAAATCCGTTTGCGAACCCCTACAAACTGGAATTACCGCAATTGATGCGATGATTCCCATTGGTCGTGGTCAACGAGAATTAATTATTGGCGATCGCCAAACTGGGAAAACAGCCGTAGCGATTGATACCATCATCAACCAAAAAAATGAAGATGTAATTTGTGTGTATGTTGCGGTAGGACAAAAAGCTTCGAGTGTGGCGCAAGTAGTTAGCACTTTAGAATCCAAAGGTGCGATGGATTACACCATTGTGGTTGCTGCTAACGCCAACGACCCTGCAACTTTACAATACCTAGCTCCTTATACAGGGGCTGCGATCGCTGAATACTTCATGTATCAAGGGAAAGCAACTTTGATTATCTACGATGACTTGTCCAAACAAGCTCAAGCCTATCGTCAGATGTCTTTGTTACTACGTCGTCCCCCAGGTCGCGAAGCCTATCCTGGAGATGTATTTTACTTACACTCACGTCTTTTAGAGCGTGCTGCTAAACTCAGCGATGAGTTGGGTGGTGGTAGCATGACGGCTTTACCGATCATTGAAACTCAAGCGGGTGACGTATCCGCATATATTCCCACCAATGTAATTTCGATTACTGACGGACAAATTTTCCTTTCTAGTGATCTGTTTAATGCTGGTTTTCGTCCCGCAATTAACGCTGGGATTTCAGTATCTCGTGTCGGTTCTGCTGCTCAAACCAAAGCCATGAAACAAGTAGCAGGTAAATTGAAGTTAGAATTAGCTCAATTTGCTGAATTAGAAGCATTTGCGCAATTTGCTTCCGATCTCGATGCTGCAACGCAAAATCAATTGGCTAGAGGTCAGCGGTTACGCCAAATTCTCAAACAACCTCAAAACTCGCCTCTATCGGTAGCAGAACAGGTAGCAGTCGTTTATGCTGGCTTGAATGGTTATATTGATGAAATTCCTGTAGATAAAGCAACTGAATTTGCTCAAGGATTAAGAGACTATTTAGCCACTAGCAAAGCTAAATACGGTGAGATTATCGCTTCTGAGAAAAAACTTACCGACGAAGCAGAAAGTCTTCTTAAAGAGGGGATTACTGAGTACAAACAAACCTTCATGGCTGCTTAAACAGTGAACAGTTATCAGTAAATAGTTATTGCTTAATTATTTTTACTGATAACTTAATTAGACACTAAGGTGTTTTGTTGTGGCGAAAAACCTTAAACTTTTTGGACTTCACACTTAATTATTTGGCGCGAAAAAAATGCCTAATCTTAAAGCGATCAGAGATCGAATTCAATCGGTCAAAAATACCAAAAAAATTACCGAAGCAATGCGCCTCGTAGCAGCAGCTAAAGTACGTCGCGCTCAAGAACAAGTAACTGCCACTCGTCCTTTTGCTGATAGTTTGGCAGAAGTGATCTACAATTTGCGAGGCAGACTCCAATTTGAAGATGTTGATTTACCCTTGCTGCAACAACGGGAAGTTAAAACTGTCGCTCTTGTCGTGATTTCTGGCGATCGCGGACTTTGTGGGGGTTATAATGCTAACGTCATCCGTCGTGCTGAACTGCGCGCTCAAGAACTAAAAACAGAAGGAGTTGATTACAAATTTGTTCTCATCGGACGTAAAGCAACTCAGTACTTTCAGAATCGTAATGCCCCTATCGATCAAACCTATGTTGGTTTAGAGCAAATTCCTAATGCTGCTGAGGCTTCTAACATTGGTGATGAGTTATTATCGCTTTTTCTGTCTGAAACAGTAGATCGTGTCGAACTAATTTATACTAGATTTGTTTCTTTAATTAGTTCTCGCCCTGTAATTCAAACCTTACTGCCTTTAACGCCTCAAGGTTTAGAAGTAAAAGATGATGAAATTTTCCGTCTCACAACTCGTGGTGGTGATTTCACTGTAGAAAGAGAAAAAGTCGCCACCGAACCAACTTCTTTTCCGCAAGATACCATTTTTGAACAAGACCCAGTGCAAATTCTGGATGCATTGTTACCTTTATATCTCAACAATCAACTTTTAAGAGCATTACAAGAATCCGCAGCCAGTGAACTAGCTGCTAGAATGACAGCAATGAATAATGCTAGTGATAATGCTTCTGAGCTAATGAAAACTTTAACCCTTTCTTATAACAAAGCTCGACAAGCTGCGATTACTCAAGAAATTTTAGAAGTCGTCTCTGGTGCTAATGCTTTATAAAATTTATTAACTAATGAATTTATCTTTGATGTTTGGATTTTAATCTAAACATTTTTTTTATATTAAAGAGAGCAATTACAACCAGTTTCCGACCAGCACAAAAGAAGACCAGTAAAAAGGATGATTAAAATCAGCAGAATCAATCAAGAATACTTGTGCTTGACGCAAAGCTTCAGCTTTAGTGGTTGAAATTGATCCTGTAGCCAGGTGTTGATAAAATTTATTCATTAAAATTACCGTTGATTCATCTTTAACTGACCATAAAGTAGCAATAGTACTTCTAGCGCCAGAACGAACCGCTACTCCCGCAATTCCTAAAGCTGCTCGATCATCTCCTGCTGCCGTTTGACAAGCACTCATTACCAATAATTCAATAGGTTGAGCATTGCTAACTTCTTCTCTGGCTCGTAATAAATCTTCAAACTCTTTAACTTTAATTTGATCGTTCCAGGTAAGAATAAAAGTCTCTTCGGGATTAGAACTAAATTGACCGTGAGTTGCCAAATGAACCAAAGAAGAAGGGGTTTCGCGGAGTTGTTCTCGTAAACCTAGATTGGTAAACTGCTCATTGAGCAATAATTGAGCAGGAATGTATTGAGAAATTTCATTCATTTCGGTTTTGACCCCTGGTAAAGCAGCAAATCCCTGACTAGACTCGCTTAAACCTGCTACTACTGCTTGTAGTTTTTGATTATTGAGAGATTCTGATACCAGTAGTTGTAATCCTGGTGCTAAAGCGATGCCGTATTTTTCAACTAGATATTGTTTTCCATCATAGAGTGCTGTCATCGGTAGATTGCGCAAGCTACCATCTAAAACAAATACTAAAGTTTTTATCTGGTGTTTTAATAACTCTGCTTCACTAGGTTTGATTAACCAATCATAGATTGTTTGAGATAACTGTAAGCGTTGCTTGTTCGGATAAATAGGATTGAGAGACTGCAAATATCGCTCTAAGGTAGCTTCGATTTCAGACTCTGGTAAAGTCTGTTCGTAATACTTTAAAGGACTACCAGGTAAAGAAACAATAACCCCCAACCGTTCAGGTAAGATAATCGGATAAATTACTGCTGCCTTGCTATCTATTTGCTCGATTTGTTTGGGTTTAGCATCAATACAAGCCTCTCGAAAATAATTTTCTAGCTCCGCTAGCTGTAAAGATTCGATAACGTCACGAGCTTGCAACAAATTTTCTTGACTAGGATTATAAGATAACAATAACTCGACTAAATCGCGGTAAATTGGCTCAACACTGTCGCGAAAAGAAAATTGGAGATCGGGATTGGTTGCCACCAAATCACCCCGAATTTCTTGAAGTATTGCAACTGCTTGAGTTTCTATGGCGATCGCCCCTGCAATATCTCCTTGTTGTTTCAATAATCTGCCTA
>DAXETX010000004.1:0-4492 GCA_051155735.1 Xenococcaceae cyanobacterium | reverse complement strand
CGTTACTGCGATGAAGAAGGAACAATTGAGTTTTTAGGACGAGTTGATCGCCAGATCAAAATTAGAGGCTATCGCGTCGAATTAGGAGAAATTGAAGCGGTATTAAGTCAGGTTTTAGTTGTCCGAGAAGGAATTGTGCGGGTAATTACCACAGAACATAAGGAAGTACAGCTTGCAGCATATATCGTTCCCAAATTTGGAGAAGCGATCGCCCTTGAGGAGGTGCGAGATTTCCTTCGAGAAAGACTACCCGAATATATGATTCCCTCCAGTTTTACTATCCTCAAAGCATTACCTCGTACGGCAAGTGGCAAAATTGACCGACTCGCACTTCCCGAACCTGTGACTACAAGCCAACAGGATTTTATTGCACCCCGTAATCCCATTGAACGAGATCTGGCTCTAATTTGGGCAGAGATTTTAAAGGTAGAAAAAGTGAGTGCAAATGCTCATTTCTTCGAGTTGGGGGGACATTCACTCTTGGCAACTCAGATGATGTCACGCATTCGCAGTACATTCGCCATCGAGTTACCCTTACGTATATTATTTGAAACTCCAAACCTCACACAACTTGCCGAGGCAATAGCACAGGCGATCGCGTCTCAAACCGATGAGTCTGAGTTAGCCAATCTTCTGACAGAACTCGAACAGCTTCCAGAATAGACAAGATTTTCTAGTTCTTGAGGGGCGATACCAGCCCAGAGGCTGTGTTTTGACCACAAAACCGCCTACACCCCGTCCCGAATTTGATTTGGGGGTTGCACCCTCCCATACATGAGGTTAATCTAACTGTGAACGATATTACTCAAAGAATTGCTGCGCTCTCGCCAGAAAAAAGAGCATTGTTGCTCGAACAACTTCAGAAAAAGGCTTCAACTAAACCCAAAATTCAGCAGCAACGCCGTATAGATCGTACAACCTTTCCCCTTTCTTTTGCTCAACAACGCCTGTGGTTTTTGGCTCGACTAGAAACAGATAGCCCAGTTTATACTGTTCCAGCAGCAGTAGAAATTGCAGGAAAATTAGACCTAGTTATATTAGAGAGATGTTTTCAGGCGATTGTTTACCGTCATGAAAGCTTACGAACGCATTTTGCCCTAGTTGAAGGAAAACCAGTACAAATAATCGAGCCATCGCCAAAACTAAAGATTTCGGCGATCGACCTTAGTAATCTTTCTGAGTCAGAACAAACTGCGAAAATACGCGAACTGGCTAAGGATGAAGCGAGAAAGCCTTTTGATTTATCCCAGCCTCCTTTATTACGTATAAGCCTGCTAAGTTTAGAACCAGAAAGACAAATACTAATTTTTGTCATGCATCATATCGTCTCTGATGCTTGGTCGCGGGGCGTATTAATTCGGGATTTTACTCAGCTATATACCAGTTTGCTTGCAGATCGAGAAGCTAATTTACCAGACTTACCAATTCAATATGCTGATTTTGCAGTTTGGCAACGAGAATGGTTACAGGGAGAAACATTACAAACCCAATTAGCTTATTGGCAAGAAAGATTAAAAAATCTGCCCCCGCCACTAGAATTACCAAGCAATCGCCCTCGCCCAGATCGCCAAACATTTCGCGGTGCAGTGCAGCAGTTTACTATTCCTCAAGCTTTAACTGAAAAACTGCAATCTTTGAGTCAGCAACAGGACGCTACACTATATATGACTCTGTTAGCTGCTTTTAAAACTCTTCTCTACCGCTACACAAATCAAACTGATATCGCAGTCGGTTCGCCGATCGCTAATCGTAATCGTGCTGAAATTGAGGGATTAATTGGCTTTTTTACTAATACCTTAGTGCTGCGAACAGATTTAGCAAACAATCCCACCTTTCTCGATGTTTTGGGGCGAGTGCGCGAGACTGCATTAGGAGCATACTCTCACCAAGATATTCCCTTTGAAAAATTAGTAGAAGCCCTACAGCCCGAACGTCATCTCAGTCATTCTCCCCTATTTCAAGTTTTATTTGCCTTCCACGATATTCCCGTTCTCCCCAAATTACCAGGATTAACCTTTAAACTGCTCGATTTAGATAGTGCTACGGCGAAATTTGACTTAAGTTTGCTGATGCGCCTCGATCCAGAACAAGGATTAATTGGGACATTAGAATACAACTGTGACCTCTTTGATCGCCAGACAATCGAACGCCTCGCTCAACATTTCCTCATCTTACTAAGTAGTATTGTTGTCGATCCCGATCGCTCGATTTCTTATTTAGAGTTATTAACGCCAACAGAGAAGCAGCTTTTAGAAACTTGGAATCAGACTGAGAGTAACTATCCTCAAAAATGCGTTCATCAGCTTTTTGAAGCACAAGCAGCCCAAACTCCCGATGCTGTTGCTGTTGAGTTTGGTAGTGAAACTTTAACTTATAGGGCGCTGAATCGAAAAGCAAACAAACTGGCATACCGATTGCGATCGCTCGGAATTACAGCTAATTCTGGTGTGGGAATTTGTTTACGACGATCTCCCTTAATGGCGGTAGCAGTTTTAGGAACTCTCAAAGCAGGTGCTGCTTATGTTCCCCTCGATCCAACCTATCCTGAAGATCGTTTGCATAACGCGATCGCCGATGCCCAGATCGAAGTTCTCCTAACTCAACAAGATCTCGTTGAGAAATTACCTCCCGTGGACTCTGTATTGTGTTTAGACTCCGACTGTCCGAGTAATATAGAAGACGAAGATAATTTAGAAGTCGCCGTTCTAGATAACTTCGCATACATTATTTATACTTCTGGTTCTACAGGAAAACCAAAGGGCGTGACGATGACTCATCGCGCTTTGAGTAATCTAATTTATTGGCAACAAGAAAATTCTCAACTCGCTATAGGGGCAAAAACCTTACAATTTGCTTCTCTTAGCTTTGATGTTTCATTTCAGGAATTCTTTTCAACCTGGAGTCAGGGCGGGACATTAGTACTAATAGAAGAAACTTTACGTCCAGATCCAGATCGCTTATTAGAATTCTTAATCGAGCGGGAAATTGCCAGGATATTCTTACCGTTTGTTGCCCTTACTCAACTAGCAGAAGCAGCAAAAAGAAAAGGAATTGTGCCTCAACATTTGCGAGAAGTGATTACTGCTGGAGAACAACTACAAATTACCAGTGCGATCGCGCAATTTTTCCAAGCTTTACCCAAATGTACTTTACAAAATCAATACGGACCATCAGAAACTCATGTTGTCACCGCTTATACTCTAAGGGGAAA
The DNA here is from genome assembly GCA_051155735.1 of Xenococcaceae cyanobacterium. GTDB lineage: Bacteria > Cyanobacteriota > Cyanobacteriia > Cyanobacteriales > Xenococcaceae > JASJCP01. Next base: position 1,281 of record DAXETX010000004.1, on the reverse strand, counting down.
GCCTGAAACTTGGTCGCTTTTGCCTCCCATTGGAAGTGCGATCGCCAATGTGAAAATTTATCTGCTTGACGAATACCTGCAACCCGTTCCTATCGGCATCCCAGGAGAATTGTACGTTGGGGGAGTTGCCTTAGCACGAGGATATTTAAACCAAAGCGAACTAACTGCTCAAAAGTTTATTCCTCATCCATTTCGTGTCGGTTCTCGTCTCTATCGCACGGGAGATTTAGCACGGTATTTACCCGCCCTAAAGGATACCGCTTCGCATAATGGAAATCTTCAGTATTTAGGACGACGCGATCGCCAAGTAAAGCTGCGGGGATTTCGCATCGAACTGGGGGAAATTGAGGCGGTGTTATCTCAACATCCAGCAGTTAAAGAAGTTGCACTTAAGGTCTGGTCAGAAGATAAGCTAAGCGATCGCCGTTTAGTGGCATACATTGTCTTTAAAACCCAACCCGCCCCTAGTTTTAAACAATTGCGGACTTTTTTAAGAGCTAGACTTCCCCAATACATGATTCCCGCAACTTTTGTCACCTTAGACGCGCTTCCCCTGACTCCTAGCGGAAAAATAGATCGTCGTGCTTTACCTGCACCTCAAAAATCTTCTACTTCAGCAGCCACCTATATCGCCCCCCGTTCCCATCTCGAACGTCAGATCGCTGCTATTTGGCAAGAGGTGTTAGATCTCGAACGGGCGGGAATTTATGATAACTTTTTCGATCTTGGCGGTCATTCTTTACTACTAATTCAACTCCGCACCCAATTAGAAGCTTTACTCAGTCGTGATATTTCCCTCGTCGAATTATTTCAATATCCGACCATTGCAGCCTTTGCCGAACGAATCAGTACAGAAAAAATAGAGCAATCTTCACCTGAAATCGAACAGCGATCGCGCCTACGTCGCACCAAGCTACAACAACAACGAAAACGACGAATCCGTAGCAATTGATGTCAAAAAACTAACAACTAAAAAAAATGAATGAAATTGCAATTACTGGTATGGTGGGGTGCTTCCCTGGTGCTGAAAATATTGAGGAATTTTGGCAGAATCTTCAAAATGGAGTAGAAGCGATCGCACCTCTATCAGACACAGACCTTAAAAATGCTGGTGTGAGTTCTCAAGTTTATGAGCAACCCAATTACATCAAAGTCGCTTCTGCCTTAAAAGGAGATATTGGTGAATTTGATGCGAGTTTCTTTGGCTTTAGTCCCCGTGAAGCCGAAATTCTCGATCCGCAACAACGCTTTTTTCTCGAAGGTGCTTGGTCGGCTTTAGAA
>DAXETX010000003.1:0-6882 GCA_051155735.1 Xenococcaceae cyanobacterium | reverse complement strand
ATTCACAGAATTCATGATTTAATTCCCTCATGTTCGACAGCTTCCAGGGCAATCAAATTCCCTTCATCGCATTTACACTTGCTTCAGTAGATATTTTTTGAAACTCCTCAGCATCGATCATTGATTGAGTGCTTCAAGAAGGCGATCGCCAACAGAAATACTCATAATTTTATTTACTGAATTATTCTTCATTAGAAAAATCTTGTTTTTCCAAAAGATTTTTTTTCGATTGTTTTAACTTATCCCAAATATTTTCAATTCGGTTATAAGCAACTTCAGTAGAGATTTTGCCACTGGTTTCTAAACTGCATATGTAAGCAACCCTTTGAGCAAATTCTTGGAGATTAGCATTAAAAGCTAAATGATTAAAACTAAAGTCACCATGATAACTATTAATTGTATATAAGAAACGATTTTTACTATTTTTTTGATTGTTATTGTTTTGATTGTGAGTCGGTGTCATTATGATTAATAGGTAATTCCTCAGCAATGCGATCGCTCTTAGCAGCCATAATAAAGTCATTTTTATGTAAGCCATTAATGGCGTGAGTCCACCAAGTTAAAGTCACTTTACCCCATTCGGTTAATATAGCGGGGTGATGTCCTTCCGCTTCGGCTGCTTCACCTACTTGCTTGGTAAACTCTAAAGCCTGTTTGAAATCAGGAAATTTATATATTCGTTGTAACCGCAATTCGCCGTTGCGATCTAGTAAATCCCAGTCGGGAATCTGTGGTTTGAGTTGTTTGATTTCTGCTTCACTCACTGGCGGAGAATCACCAGTACAGGCAGTACATTTTGCTTGAGTTAGTTCCTCTGCCATCTCTTGCAATCTCTACTATAAGTATTTAGCCAAACTTTCTTGAGATGTCTTGATGCTAACGATTGTAAACCGAGGGTCAATCCTACTTAAGTTAGAGTTTGATAATTTTGGCTATAGAAATTTCTAAATACTAACTACTAACCATCTTAACTAGCTAATCAATTTTCCCTAATGTCTCCTTCGCTTTGTGCGACTCGGCGTTTGACTTCAATCACACTATCAGGATTGAGAGACATGGAATCAATCCCCGCTTCGACTAAAAAAGCAGCAAAATCGGGATAATCGCTGGGTGCTTGACCGCAAATGCCCACTTTACGACCTTTTTGTTTGGCAGTGTCGATTAATCGACGAATCATCCGTTTAACTGCTAAATCTCGTTCGTCAAAAAGATGGGATAATTCAGCAGAATCGCGATCTACGCCTAATACTAACTGAGTTAAGTCATTACTGCCAATGGAAAATCCGTCAAACCGTTGGGCAAATTCGGCTGCTAGTTCGACATTGGCGGGAATTTCTGCCATGACATATACTTGCAAACCATTTTCACCTCTTTTTAAATCATTTTCTGCTAAGACTTTTATAACCTTGTCGGCTTCTTTTAGAGTGCGACAGAAAGGAATCATGATAATCACATTATCAAAACCCATTACTTCTCTAACTTGTTTAATTGCCTGACATTCGAGGGCAAAACCTGCCCGATAGCGATCGCTGTAATACCGTGAAGCACCGCGAAAACCTAGCATCGGGTTATCTTCGTGGGGTTCAAACTGTTGTCCTCCGATCAGGTTAGCGTATTCATTAGTTTTAAAATCACTCATGCGGACAATCACAGGATGGGGATACTGAGAAGCAGCAATTTTACCAATACCTTGAGCCAGCTTTTCGACAAAATAATCGCTTTTGGGTTCATAACCTTGAGTTAGATCGCGAATTTGTTGCCAAGCCTCCCGATCTTCTAATTCATCGTAGTGAACCAATGCCATGGGATGAATTTTAATAATGTTGTTAATAATAAATTCCATCCTGGCTAAACCAATGCCCTCTGCTGGTAGTCGCCACCACCGAAATGCCGCAGCAGGAGAAGCAATATTCATCATGATCTGAGTTTTAGTTTCAGGAACATCATCGAGATTGACTTCCTCAGTGGCAAACTCTAGTTTTCCGCTATAGACAATTCCGCGATCGCCCTCAGCACAAGATATCGTGACTTCTTGTCCAGCTTCTAGATTGCGGGTAGCGTCTCCCGTCCCTACAATTGCAGGGATTCCCAATTCCCGACTGACAATGGCTGCGTGACAAGTACGTCCACCATAATCGGTGACAATTCCTGCTACACGCTTCATAATCGGCACCCAGTCGGGGTCAGTCATTTCGGTAACGAGAATGCTGTTGTCTTTAACTTTATCGATATCTTGGGAACTTTTAATGCGACAAACCTTACCTGAAGCGATCGCTTCTCCGATACTCAAACCAGAAATTAACTCTTCACCCTGTTCTTGTAACTTATATGTTTGCAAAGAACTAGCGGATTTTTGCGACTGTACCGTTTCAGGACGTGCCTGAACGATGTAAAGTTCTTCTGTATCCCCATCTTTTGCCCATTCCAAATCCATCGGTTTGCCGTAATGGGATTCAATAGCTACCGCCCAATTAGCTAATTGTAAAATCTCGGCATCAGACAGCACGAAAGCCTGACGTTCTTTCCCTGAAGTATTGATATTCTCTGTCGTGGCACTGCCTTCAGTAGCATAAACCATTTTCTTGGCTTTGCTACCTTTGGTTTGATCAATAATTGGTTGTAATCCTTTTTTAAGTAACGGTTTGAACACTGTATATTGATCGGGATTAACTGTACCCTGAACCACATTTTCCCCCAAACCCCAAGCAGCAGTAATAATTACCGCGTCGGGAAACCCCGTTTCGGTATCAATGGAAAACATCACCCCCGCGGAAGCGCGATCGCTCCTGACCATTTTTTGAATTCCCACTGAAAGGGCGACTTCAAGATGGGAAAAACCTTTTTCTTCCCGATAACTAATAGCACGATTGGTAAATAAAGAAGCATAACATTTGCGACAAGCCTCTAAAACTTCATCTGCCCCCGTAACGTTGAGAAAAGTCTCTTGTTGTCCTGCAAAACTCGCTTCTGGTAAGTCTTCTGCTGTCGCACTACTTCTAGCTGCAATATCCACTTCTTCAGCATCATACTTCTGACTTAGTTCGCGATAAGCCTGACGAATTTCTGCTTCGACTGCTGGGGGAAATTTAGCGTGATTAAAAAGACGCCGAATCGTCTTACCCGTGGCTTCTAAAGACTGTTCCTGATTTTCTAAACATTCGATATTCGACTTAATTGGTTCTTTTAAGTCATTATGTTGCAAGAATTGCCAGTAAGCCTCTGCTGTAGTCGCAAAGCCGTCAGGTACTCTCACTCCTTCATCTTTGAGAGTGCGAATCATCTCTCCCAATGAAGCATTTTTTCCGCCTACAAGTTCGACATCTTGATTAGTTAAATCGGCAAAAGTGCGAATATAAGAATTTTTGGGGTCTTGACTCATCGTTTTTCTCGAGCGAGTTGCTGGGAATTCATCGATGTTTATCATCCTGGCAAAAAAACCAGAGTTTGACCTCTCTTAATAGTTAGAGATTTTAGCAAGCCAAACAAAAAGAGCGATCGCTTTTATCCTGTGGCGATAGATTTAGCAATCTCATTACTCTTGGCTACTTGATTAAATTCAACCTCTCTCATTTGATAGAGGAAATCGAGCTTTAACTATTTTTAAGCTATCAGTAGTTATTTTATTAAAAAGCTATTAGCTATTAGCTCTTAGCTATAAAGGGCTTCGCCCAGCTAAAAGCTAATAGCTAACGACTAAAAGCTATTGATCAGAAGCAGCATTAACAAGAGGAATTATGCAAGGATTTAGATTAGGTTCAATATTTGGCTTGGAAATTAGGGTTGACTTATCGTGGCTACTAATTTTCTTTTTAATTTTGTGGACATTGACAGTTAATTTGTTTCCCTTTAACTATCCAGGACTTTCTGGGGCTACTTATACAATTATGGGGATAGCAGGAACTCTCTTATTTTTTACATCTTTACTACTCCACGAAATTTCTCATTCTCTAGTAGCAAAAACGAAAAATATTCCCGTAGAAGGGATCACCCTTTTTGCCTTTGGCGGTGTATCGCGTACTCGTATGGATGCAGAAACTCCTGGGGATGAATTTCAAATTGCCATAGTCGGACCTTTAACCAGCTTGGCACTCTCTGGCATCTTTGCTCTCATTTCCTACTTCGGACAAATTGGTGGCTGGAACGTCATCATAACAGGTGTGGCTGCTTATCTAGCTTGGATTAATCTGATTCTTGCCATTTTTAATCTTTTACCAGGATTTCCCCTCGATGGCGGACGGGTGTTTCGCTCGATTGTGTGGAAATTTACCAACTTGCAAACTGCTACTCGTGTCGCTTCTATCGGTGGTAGATTGTTCGGATTTGGCTTGATTGCTTTGGGCTTTTGGCAACTGTTTAGCCCCGTACCCAATTTTATCGGCGGACTGTGGTTAATTCTGATTGGCTGGTTTTTAAATAATGCTGCAACAGCCAGCTATCGAGAATTATTACTGCGAACTATGTTGGAAGGTTCTCGCGTTCGCGAAGTGATGACTCTCAACCCTGAAACAGTAACTGCAAATTTGAGTTTACAAGAGTTAATTGATAATTACTTTTTTAATCGCTATTACGAGTCCTTTCCTGTGATGGAAAATGACCATCCTATCGGCATGATTACTTTAAAACAACTCAAGCAAATTCCCAAATCAGAATGGTCACAGCGCACGGTTCGAGAGGCAATGATTTCGCTAGAAGATAACATTGCTGTTAGTTCCCAAGAAGATATGGCAAAAGTCTTACCCCAAATGCAGGAAGTGCGATCGCGTCGTTTGTTAGTGATTACCGACGGCAATTTAGAAGGTATTATCTCTGCTACAGACATTGCTAATTGGCTACAACGCCAGCAGGAGTTTGGCAAATCTTTGCCTCAAAGCCCAACACTAACAGAACAAGAGGTTATGGAGATGCAATCTAGTTAATCAAAAAATGGTAATAGGCGATCGCTTGTTGTTTTTTCTGACTATAGTAGGAAGCGATTAATCAAAACAATCTTTAAATTGAAAACCAAGACGACTATAGCGGAGCAAAAATTGATGAATACGGAAAAGCAAGCTCGCGAAGCAGCTACAGCTAAACGCCAACAAGAACAACATTTACAAGATAATATGCTAACTCGTGCTGAAGCTGAAGCCAAAACCAGTGAACAAGCTCGTATCGAAGCTACTAGCCAAAGACAACAAGATGAGCATTTGCCAGAAACAATGTTAAGTCGTTCCCAAGAGGAAATCAGCTAAATAATTTTCCTGACTTAATATTAGAGTGAGGGCAAGGGATGGATTATGGCACAAAACCAAGAGCAACAGCAAAAAACAGCCATTTTAGAACAGGGTAATATTTATTTTTGCTATCGCCCCAAAGTAGAGCAGCACGACGTTACAGGTCTAGATGATGTACAGCGATTTTATCTAGTCTTGAGTCCTCATGGTAAAACTAAATACCGTTTAATTGTTGTCGGACAAAAACAGCTTCCTCAAGTAACAGATCAGAACCAAAACTGCTGGTGCTTTGTAGAAAGCGTTAGTAACAAGGCTCAAGATATCGAGCAAGGATTAAGACAAGAAACTTATCAAACCAAGACTAGAGGCGAAAGAGAACAGCCCTCCGCTCGTCCTGTAGGGGAAGGCATTTATGAAATTGTGCAACATCAAGACCATACTCACTTGATTTATGCCTTAGAGCTTCCCCAAGAAACAGGATCGGCGCAAACAGCACTTCGTATTCAAGCCGAAGCCAGCTATATTCTCAGTATTAAAAATCCTGAAACAGCCTCACCCCAAGGTAGTGGTTTAGCAGCAGCCCAAAAAGCCGATTTACCCCAACAATTACAAAATCGTTTTACCCAAAAACGCTTTATTCCTGCCGAACCGCCAGAATTTCTCGATCATGCAGGAGTAGAATTTATCTTAATTGGTGCAACAGCGGATGTTGGCTCAGAATTAGGCATCGAACTTCAGCCTCAAAAAGAGACAGAAGCTACAGCAGAAATCCTTAATAACTTAAAGATGCGAAAAAGCCGTCATCCTATTGAACCTCTATTTACTGGCGAATGGCGTTAATTGTAACTATTATGAAATACAAACAACTAAACGAAGACCTGACTATTAGTGCTATTGGGCTAGGCGCAATGCCACTATCACTATCGGGTCGTCCCTCAGAAGCAGATGCGATCGCCGTTATTCACAAAGCTTTAGATTTGGGAGTTAACTTAATTGATACCGCTGATGCTTATTGCCAAGATGAATCTGATAAGCATCATAATGAACGCTTAATTGCTAAAGCACTAAAACAATATCCAGAAGATACCAGTTCAGTTACAGTTGCTACCAAAGGCGGTTTGATGCGCCCTCAAGGAACTTGGACACGTAACGGTAATCCAGACCACTTACGTTCTACGATTCGTCAAAGCTATGAAACTTTAGGCGGTTCTCGTCCAATCGATATCTGGCAATACCATTCACCCGACCCAAACTATACCATTGAGGAGGCTTTGACCCCAGCTAAAGAAGCAGTAGAGCAAGGATTAATTCGCTATGTGGGGGTTTCCAACTTTTCTGTCGAGCAAATTAAGCAGGCGCGTCAAGTTGTCGAGATTGTTTCAGTACAAAATCAGTACAATCCTTGGCATCGTCAACCAGAATTTGACGGAGTATTAGATTACTGTCAACAAGAAGGATTGATTTTCTTTCCTTGGAGTCCTTTAGGTGGTAGCAGTCGGGTAAGTCGTTTACAAGATATTAAAGTTATTGCTAAATTAGCTCAAGAAAAAGGGGTTTCAGTCTATCAAATTGTTTTAGGATGGCTAAGGGCTAAATCTCCTTGTATCGTCCCAATTCCTGGGGCGAGTCACATTTCTAGTATTACCGATTCGGTCAAAGCCGTTGATTT
>DAXETX010000002.1:0-8761 GCA_051155735.1 Xenococcaceae cyanobacterium | reverse complement strand
GTAACTCTGCGCTTAGTAAAAGGAGCTTATTGGGATAGTGAAACGATTAAAGCTCAACAAAATCACTGGCAACAGCCCGTATATAACAATAAAGCAGAGACAGACCTAAATTTTGAACGGATGACCCGTTTATTGCTGGAAAATCACCAGTATTTATTTGGAGCAATTGGGAGTCACAATGTGCGATCGCAAGCTGTAGCTTGTGCAGTAGCTGAAACTTTAAATATCCCTGCCCGTAACTTCGAGATGCAAGTACTATATGGCATGGGCGATAAACTGGCAAAAGCTTTAGTAAAACGAGGACATCGCGTCAGGGTATATGCACCTTACGGGAAACTATTACCAGGAATGGCGTACTTAATTCGTCGTTTGTTAGAAAATACGGCTAATAGTTCCTTTTTACGGCAAAATTTAGCAGAAAAACCGATCGAAGAGTTAATTGCTCCCCCTGTTGTTGAGATGAACCACTCTACTTATAACAATTCCGATGACCAATTTAATAATGCTCCTGACACAGATTATGCGGATGCTGAATTAAGAAAGCAAGGTCAAGCAGCACTAGCAAAAGTGAAAACTTTACTTAGTAAAACCTACTTACCGCTGATTAATGGTACATATCAGGAAACAAACGACTATCTCGACTCAGTCAATCCTGCCGATCCTGGGCAAATTGTCGGTAAAGTCGGGCAAATATCGGTAGAACAAGCTGAAATAGCTATGGAATTGGCAAAAGCTGCTTTTAGTAAGTGGAAAAATACTCCTGCAACCAAAAGAGCCGAAATACTTCGTAAAGCTGCCGATCTTATGGAAGAGAGGCGACATGAGTTGAATGCTTGGATTTGTTTAGAAGTAGGCAAAATTATTCCCCAAGCGGATGCGGAAGTTTCCGAAGCAATCGATTTTTGTCGCTACTACGCCGCAGAAATGGAACGATTAGCAGCAGGTTATAACTATGATGTTGCAGGGGAAACCGACCGTTATTTTTATCAGCCTAAAGGTATTGCTGTAGTGATTTCCCCGTGGAACTTTCCTATGGCGATCGCTACTGGCATGACAGTAGCAGCATTAGTTACAGGAAATTGTACTCTACTTAAGCCCGCAGCAACTTCCTCCATTGTCGCTGCCAAAATCACTGAAATCTTAGTCGCAGCAGGAATACCACCAGGAGTTTTGCAATTTCTTCCTGGTAAAGGCTCGACGGTAGGAGAATATTTAGTGAACCACAAAGACACTCACGTAATTGCCTTTACAGGCTCGCGGGAAGTAGGTTGTCGTATTTATGCTCAAGCAGCTAATTTACAGCCAGGACAAAAACACCTGAAAAAAGTTATTGCGGAGATGGGAGGGAAAAATGCCATCATTATTGATGAAAGTGCTGACCTAGACCAGGCAGTAACAGGAGTAGTACAATCAGCTTTTGGTTATACAGGGCAAAAATGTTCCGCTTGTTCGCGAGTTATCGTCTTAGAAACTATTTATCATCCTTTTGTCGAAAGACTCGTTGACGCTACCAAATCTCTCAACATCGGCAAACCCGACGACCCCAGTACTCAAGTAGGACCTGTAATTGATCGCCAAGCACGCGATCGCATATTAACCTATATTGCTCAAGGTAAAGCTGAAAGTAATCTAGCGCTAGAAATGGCAATTCCTGAAGGAGGTTATTTTGTGTCTCCTACCATCTTCACTGAGGTTAAACCCGATGCTACCATTGCCCAAGAAGAAATTTTTGGACCAGTTTTAGCAGTGATTAAAGCTAGGGATTTCGACTCCGCCTTAGCTATTGCTAACGGGACAGACTACGCCCTTACAGGGGGTTTATATTCCCGTACACCTTCTCATATTGCTAGAGCTTCCCAAGAATTTGAAGTCGGCAATCTCTATATCAACAGAACCATTACAGGGGCAATTGTCGCTCGCCAACCCTTTGGTGGGTTTAAACTTTCTGGGGTCGGTTCTAAAGCAGGAGGTCCTGACTATTTACTACAATTTTTAGAACCTCGTGTCATAACGGAAAATATCCAACGTCAAGGTTTTGCACCCATCGAAGGAACTGAATAAAAGCAAAAGAGAATAGGGATTGGGAATAGAGCATTCATTTTTAGTCTCTAATTTCTCATCCCTAGTACCCAATAATCTAGTTTCCCTGTTAGCCTAAATTAATAACTTTTGAGGTCTGTAAATATCAGCGATGACAATTACACAACTATTCAATTTTGCCAATTTATTTGTCCTTCCTTTCTGGGTTTTGATAATTTTTCTACCTCGATGGGGAGTTACCAAAAAAGTCATGGAGTCTTTTTTGCCATTTATCGCCCTAGCTGGTTTATATATCTATCTTTTTTTGGGAGCAATTACTCCTGACTCTGCTCAAGCTTGGTCTAATCCACAGTTAGCAGATATTGCCCAATTATTTGCTGATGAAAGAGTTGCAGCCACAGGTTGGGTTCATTTTTTAGTTTTAGATTTATTTGTCGGTCGCTGGATTTACTGGGAAGGACAGCGAACTGGAGTCTGGACAGTTCACTCTTTGATTCTCTGTCTTTTTGCTGGTCCAGTGGGATTGTTGTCTCACATTCTTACAGCCAAGATTGCCCAGCGATTTTTTGTAACCTCAGAAACCCAAGAAACTTCTCCTGCTGTGACTCCTTAAGTAGAGTTAATACCAATTAAAAACTAGCCATCAAAGACAAAAACTTGAACTTCATATTCGGGTAAATCAAGCTGAGGTTGCCCTTGTTACTTTTAAAAATTAGTATAAGCTGCCAACATTTTTATAAATAACAAGATTCAATACAATTTCTGCCTTTTTTCTTCGCATCATAAAGAGCGATATCTGCCACACAAATTAGAGATTGATAAATATTATCTAAAGTCGGAACGGTAGTAGTAACCCCTTGGCTTACAGTTACATAATTATTTACCGTAGAATTTTCATGTTTGATTTGCAAATAGCGGATTGCTGTCTGAATTTTTCTGGCTATATAAGTTGCACCTTCTAAGTCAGTACGAGGCAAAATAACGGCAAATTCTTCACCACCATAACGTGCTACTAAATCCGCAGGACGTTTAGCAGCACTGCAAATAGCTTGGGCTACTTGTTGCAGACAATTATCTCCTGCTTGATGCCCATAAGTATCATTGTATTGCTTAAAATAATCTATATCTAAAATAATTAACGATAAAGGTGCTTGTTCTCGTGTTAATCTTTGCCATTCTTGTTGTAAATATTGCTCAAAATAACGGCGATTAGCTATTCCTGTCAGACCATCGCTAGTTGCTAGTTTATTGAGTTTGAGATTAGTCTCACGTAATTTTGCTTCAACTTGTTGACGTCGTTCAATCTCTTTTAATAACAACTCATTTTGTTTTTTTACTTTCTTTTGCAGTTGTCTAATTGCCATCTGTCGTTCAACACGGGCTACTACTTCTTCTAAGCAAAAAGGTTTAGTGATGTAATCTACTGCACCCATTTTTAAAGCTTGTACTTTATCGTCCACTTGTTCTAAGGCACTGATCACAATAATGGGAATTTCTTGAGTAGTATGATTGTTTTTTAGAGTGGAACATACTTGATAGCCATTGAGTTTTGGCATCATGAGATCGAGTAAAATCAAATCTGGAGAATTTTGCTGTGCTAAAGAAATCGCTCGTGTTCCTTCTTGAGCTATTTCGGTTGCATAACCTTTTTCTGATAATAATAAATCTAGAAGCTCTAAAATATCTTGATTATCATCAACCAGTAAAATTCTTCCTTTAGGCTCGGTCATTATTAGTAATGTAGTTTTACATTAATCAAATTAATCCAGGTTAACATTATAATCTTTGATTCGGACTCTGGCTCTAGACAGAACTGCTTGGTAAAATGCTGATGTTTAAAAAACTTAATTTTTAAAATTTTAAAATGCTTCTAAAACTTTAACTGGGATGATTTTGACTCGTAATTTAACAGGATTGTTTAATCTTGCTTGTAAAAAATCTTGAACCAAGTTTATTTGGGCTTGAGAAATTGAATTTAAAGGCGTAGCTATTTCCATATCAATTAATAAAAATTCTTGTTGAGGTTGTACTTGAATAGAGCGAATTTCAGCTTCGGCAAAAGTTGTTGTTTCATAGCGCAACAATTGTTGAATATTGCGACTAACATTTTGCTTGATTAATAATTCTCGCAGTGAAAAACTTAGAGGTAAAGCCAATAAAACTAGCACACAAATTGAAAAAACTAATCCTTGTTTGGCTCGTTCGACATTGCCATAAGATTGACACAAAAAAACAATACCACCACTAAAAATAATGCCAATTAAATTAGTCAGAAACAATAAGGAAGAACCGATCGCCAAATGAATTTCTTGTAAAGCCAAGCCAATACCAATCACACTCAGAGGCGGAACTAAGGCTACGGCGATCGCTACTCCAGGTAAGGCATCAGCGATGCGACGACGTGAATTGGCAAAAGCCCCAGCAGCCCCAGCAGCTAAAGCAATTCCCAAATCGAGTAAAGTAGGATTAGCCCTGGCTAAAACTTCAGGATTGATCGTTTTTAAGCCAATAATTAGGGTAGTTAGCCAAGCAATAACTACTGACAGAATGACTCCCGTCAAAAGAGTCAAACTAGAACGCCTCAATAAGCGACGATTTGACATCACACTAGAGTAGGTTATCCCCATAATCGGTCCAATTAGCGGTGCAATAATCATTGCGCCAATAATAATTGCAACATTATTTCCTAATAATCCTAAAGTCGCAATAATACTCGATAAACCCAGCATAAAGTGAAAACTAAAGGAAGGAACAGAGGCGCGCCATAAAGTACGATTAATACTGGCAATAGGAACGGGTTTTTCTTTGAGCCAATGCCAATCCCCACTATGAGTTTGCCAAGCTTCTTTAATATCTTCTTGATCGACAGGAGCGTATTTATTAAATAGCCGTTTAATGTGTCTAAAATAACCCCAGTTTTGACCTAATAAAATCATATTGGTAAAGAAGTAATTACTAAATTTTACTCTGCTCTAATTTAAAGTTGTTTATTACCTTGTCTTATAACTAGCTAGTTTCTAAAAAAAACAAAGCCTGCTCATAGCAGGCATCAAAAACTATTGAAATTATCAGAGAAAATGCAGTAATACTGCTGACAAATTAGGGTTAAAATGGTAAGGAGGCGACCCCCGAATCGAACTTGGGGGCTTGTGCCGTCCGTCACTCTATCTTGTTACTTTAGCTTTACTGAAGATCCCATTTTCATCTTCATCGTATTTTTCTTTGATCGTTTGCCAAGCAGAATGTTCCGCTGTCATTTCGTCTTGACTTTCTTCATACACAGCATTATAGCGTTCGATAAAATCTTGTTGTGCTGTTTCGGATAAATGACTGCGGACTTCAGGTGATAAATCTTCAGGACTATCGCAGCGACCAGGACAAGGACGAGGTAGAGTTGTTTCACTAACGTGAATTTCTTCTCCCCCAGCACTTTCAATCAGTAATTGATATTCGCCAGACTTGTCTGCTGGTACTTCTGCCATTATTAGGAATTCTCCTGCTTTCAGCCTTGTTTCATAGATAGTGGCTTTTTCTTCAGGCATTCCCAAAGTAACTAAAGCCGAGGCTAAACCTGCACCTGCACTACCAGCTAAAGCTCCAGTCGCAGCACCTAATAGTACTGAACTAATTGGTCCTGCTGCTACCACTGAGCCGATAAAAGGGATAAACAGCACTCCGACACCTGTTAAGAGACTGAGAAGCGAACCAAAGAGAGAGCCAAAAATTGCTCCGTTACGCAAACCACCCAAGATAACATCTTTTTTGGTGATAAATCCAGCAATTCGAGTTTGAGACTGGAAGTTACGTCCCATAACTGAAATATGATCTCGGTCAACTCCTCGGTCGAGCAAACGACGAATTACCTTGTCGATTTGCTCTTCGGTTTGAAAGATCGCAGAGATAGTTTTGTCAGCTTGATAGGTTGCCATAAATTATTATTTCTCCTCAAGTAAAGCTAAATCAATGAGTCTATTGAGCGGTTGCAATTTAGTTCTAATTAACTTTTGACTTGAGGTTTAGTAGCTGTGCCAGTGCGATCGCTCTCTACTTCAAACTGTTCTCCTTCAATAAAAGAGCGCAGCATCCAAGCCATTTCTTCGTGTTGTTCCATAATTCCTGTGAGAAAGTCTGCCGTACCTTCATCATGAAATTGATCGGTACATCCATCGATATGTTCGCGAAGATTACGAATTACTTGTTCGTGATCTTTGACGAGCCGATTCACCATCTCGTTAGCACTGGGTAAATCGTTAGGATGTTCTTGAATGGAGCTATATTGAATAAAACCATTAGCTGTTCCTAGAGGATAACCCCCTAAAGCTCTGATTCTTTCAGCAGTCTCATCAATGTTAGTCGTTAACATTTCATATTGCTCTTCCCACAATTCATGTAGAGTGCGGAATTGAGGACCGACAACATCCCAATGATACTTTTTAGTTTTAATTACTAGCAAATAAAAATCTGCTAAGTCGTGATTCAAAAAATCGATTACTCCGTGGCGTTGTTCTTCGGTTAATCCAATATTTAATGTAGGCATAGATAATATAATTCCGTTAGGGTTGACTTCTTTTTCTATTACAGCAATTTTGGTTGTAGATAAACATCTGCTGAAAAGAAGACCTTGAGTAAATAATTTAGAATTATTCTCTATCAAAAGAAATAAATAGCTAGATGGATCAGCTAGACAACTTAACTTAAGCCAAATATTTACTAACTCCAAGCAGGGTGAGAAAAGATAGCATCAATTACTCTGACACCGCGTAACTGATTCGATAAAGGTAAGTGTCCCCTTGGTGCGGTCAAATTCCAGGTAAACTCATGAGGATAGCGAGTCCAAGTATTGCCATTTTTCCAAGCTATTTTTTCCCAGAGTTTGGTGTAATCTCTTCCAAGAGATAACCAAATTTGACGCTGTACCGAAAAGCCAAATTTACCTTCGGAATGAACTCTCCATAACTGATCGATAGTTTGTAAATCTGTGGTGGGAAAGCTGTCAATTTCTGTAAAGTATAACCACTTGCGACTAACCGCGGTTGCTCCTGCTAGTTCGCACATCTTTTGTAAAGTTAAAGCATCTGCTGATTGGAAATCCTGTTGAGCAAGTAAACTTTGCAAGGGTTGATAATCAATATTACGTTCTGACTTCAACGGAACAATGCCTTGAGGGAAATAGGTTGCCAAAAATTGTTGAGTCTGGGGCGTATTAGCTTGATAGATTACTTGATAAGCTTTACCAATAGCTAAGTTGGGTGAGGCTTCTCGTAGTGAGTACAGCCAATCCATCAAAGTTTCCCAGCCAGAATCACCAATTTCGCCAAGCTGAGGAATAAGTTTTAGTTGGTTTTTTTCTGATTGCGATCTTAATTGAGAACTGAGATCGTTAATGTCCTGCATAAAACTGAATTTACTTTGGTGGCGAGGACTATCATACCATTTATTACGGATTGCTAAACTAGGAAAAACTGTCTGAGATTGGGGTTTAGCATGATTAAACCCCAAAGCTGGTTATTAAGACATACCTTCTAATTGAGCGGTTTTGACACTTAATTGAATAGTGCGATCGCCTCTAAGTAGCTTAAATTTGAGATTAGCATCAAGCCCACTATTTTCGACTAACGACTGTAGCTGACTCGCATCGGTAACTGGTTTATCCTCAACCGCAATAATCATATCACCGCGGCGAATCCCAGCCCTTTCTGCTGGCGTATTCGGCATCACCCGCATTACTAGCACCCCTTCAGTTTCGGGGATAAAGAAAGCGGAATTAGGGTCTTGATTGTTTTGTTTGGCTAAGTCAGGAGTTAGGGTAATCATCTGGACTCCGACATAGGGATGAGGCACTTTTTCCCCTCTAGCCAAAATATCTTTGAGAGATTTAGCTTTATTAATCGGAATCGCAAAACCGATTCCTGTCGCATCCGCGCGAATCGCCGTATTAATCCCAATTACATTACCTTGTTGATCTAAAAGTGGTCCGCCAGAGTTACCAGGATTAATTGCTGCATCAGTTTGCAGAAAATCGATTCTCTTATCAGGAATCCCAACTTGAGCGGAAGAGCGAGCTAAAGTACTAATAATACCTAGAGTCACAGTATTATTGAGTCCTACGGGATTGCCCACCGCGATCGCCCAATCTCCTACTTCGACTCGGTCAGAATCTCCTAGGGTAGCAACTGGTAAATCTGCCCCTTGCGGTTCAATTTTAACTACTGCTAGATCGGTTACAGGATCAGTGCCTCGCACTTTACCCTCAAACTCTCGTCCATCTTTAAGGGTTACAGTAACTCGGTCTGCACCACTCACCACATGGGCATTAGTCAGGATTACGCCATTTTTTTCGGTGATAAATCCCGATCCTTGACCTCTAACTTGTCTTTCTTTCGGCATCTGCCCTCTAAAGCGATCGCCAAAAAATTCATTGAAAAAGGGGTCATCAAAAAAAGGATCGATGCGACGGGTTACAGTTCTTTCAGTATCAATTCTGACTACTGCCGACCCAGTACGAGCGATCGCTTGAGCGACAAAACTGCTAGGAGCAGTAACTTCTGCTTGCAGTGCTATTGGTTCATTTTTATCTTGTAATCTGGATGGTGGAGCGATCGTATCTGCTTGAGAAGACATCACCCTCAAACTACCAAAGGTCAATAAGACTCCTAACACAAGTGCCATAGCATGACTAGCTACTTTGCCTAGAAAGCCAAATTTTTTCATGGTTTTGCCA
>DAXETX010000001.1:0-3082 GCA_051155735.1 Xenococcaceae cyanobacterium | reverse complement strand
TGTCAAACTTCGTTTGTTTGATTAGTTGAAAAAAGACTTAGCCCAAAAATCCCCTAAAGATCGGCAGACTATCTATTACCATTCCGCCACATAACAACATCATGTAAAAGATGGAATATTTGAATAGACCACGGGCTAATTGTAAATCTGTAGGCTGTTGTTTGAGTTGCCAAGATTTGCGTAATAAATAGTAGCCTAAATAAAGTGCGATCGCGCTATAGATAATTCCCAATGCACCTAAAGGAAACACGAGTAGCAAACTACAAAGGACTGTCAACCAGCTATAAACCCAAATTTGATTGGCTGTTACGGTTTCTCCTGCTACCACTGGTAACATGGGTACATCTACTTGGGCATAATCGTCTTTAATCATCAACGCCAAAGCCCAGAAATGGGGCGGTGTCCAAAGAAAGATCAAAGCAAATAATAACCAAGGCGTGATACTCAAATCTCCTGTTACCGCAGCCCAACCAACTAAAGGGGGAATTGCTCCAGCAGCACCGCCAATTACGATATTCTGAGTCGTATGACGTTTGAGCCAATGGGTATAAATCAGCATATAGAAAACGATCCCCGACATGGCTAAACCAGCAGCCAGGAAATTAACGCAAATAGCCAAAACCGAAAACGACAAAATAGCGAGAATAATGGCAAAGATGAACCCATGAAGCGGTTGAATATTTCCTGAAGGTAGGGGGCGTTTCCGAGTCCGCACCATAGTATAGTCAATGTCACGGTCATAAAGACAATTCATGACTTGGGCTGAAGCTGCTGCTAGTGTTCCTCCTAATAGTGTCACCAACAGTAAGACGGGGTCGATTTTTCCTTCAGAGGCGATCGCCATTGCAGCGACTGTGGTGATTAACAGTAAAGGAATAATTCGTGGCTTAGTAAGTTGGTAATAATTTTTGCAGGTATCTAATAAATTTTGTTGTTTACTGGCTATATTAGTGCCGAGCATATTAATTTTTTCCCGAATTTAATTGATCTGTAATCTGTAACATCTGCATTAGAACGCAGGTTTCTCACTGTGATTGGTTTTTTAAGCTTTAGTTTTTAATTGCTGAATTTTGGTATTGTTGATTACTTTTGTGGTCGCGTATCCCTAATACTGTCAACGCGACTAAAACTCCTAATAAGCTTGCGCCGACTGCTTGATGAGTAACGGTGAGCGGTTCAACTTGCAGATGCAATCTAAAAGTAGCAATGCCTAGCATAATTTGCAAGATAACTAAACCAGCAGCCATCGCAGCTAATTTTTTTAGGGCTGCTGCTAATTCTGACTTACGCCAAGCTAACCAGACTAAGATTAGAGTCGTAATAGTTGGCGGAAAAACTCCGACAATATGACTATTCATCACATTACACAGTTGAAAACCGCCAAAACACTGGTGCAACGCCCACCGCGAAGCGACTAAACCCCCAATCAGACTTTGAAGATAAACTAAAATTGCAGCAGCCATAGCCCACCACCTTAAAGAGGCACTGGCAGAGTTTGAAGCAGATGGCACAAAAGGCGTTAGGGCAGTACCGATGACAATTAGAGTGCCAAAAAAAAGTAATGCTGTCCCTAAATGAGCCGTAACAAGATCAAAGCGTAACATTTGGGTTACCGTCAGCCCGCCTAAAATACCTTGAAAGACAATCAGAAATAGGGCAAAAGTGGCAGCCCCAGGTAGCCAAGAAGGTAATGCTTTACGCCACCACCAAGCTAAACTGGTTAGAGCGATCGCACTGATGCCAATTAAAGCTGCATCCAAGCGGTGAAACCACTCTAAAAACACTTGTAGATTCATCTGTTGCGTTGGTACTAGTTGACCATAACATAAAGGCCAATCAGGACAGGCTAAACCTGCATTCATCACTCTAGTGGCACTTCCTACCGCCATTAATAACCAAGTGGCGATCGCGATTTTCCAAACTAAACGGCGGATTACTACTTGCGGTTGTAGGGAAAATAAAGATTTTTTCTTAGAAGCTTGTTGAATTACCGATTCTGTCATCTCAAATTATCAATTGAAGATTTTAAAGCGATTGTGGAAAAGCTTTTTCTTTTACTGTAGCGACCTTTTTTTGATAACTTGCTAGTTTGAGATATTCTTCAGATTCCTTTAAAAATTAATTAATAAAAATTAATTAGAGCTAAAGAAAAACTTAAATTTTTGTCAAGTCTTACTAAAGATAGATTAAATAACCACAGCCAAATTAATTGCGATCCTAAAAAAAAGCCAAAGAATCTCGCCAGATTGCTCAATCAATCCCCCCCTCAAGAAAAGTTTGTTTTAACCTAATATACAGAGAGAGCAAATTTTTGCTCAGCAATTTTATAGTTGATCTTTAGTGTTCCCAAGCCGTCTGTCTCAACTTTACTATGCTGTAATTCCCGCCCCATCCGATAACGCCGTGGGGTCAGCGTCTTGTTGAGTAACACCACGATTGAGCGCTCCCGACGGCGAGGTTTCCAAGGGGCTGTGTAATGATGTTTCCAAGGAACCCCTGTACGCCCCGCTCGCCATGTCCAATCGCGCTGTTGGATATGCGGACGGTCCGTCCCGCATCCGGAGCGGTCATTAAACATCTAAACAATTAGTTTTAAACGAGAAATCTTCGTGAATATTCCCAGTAACATTGTCACCCTCATAGCAGGTATTACCCTAACACTACTTAGTTTATGGTACGGTCAAAATCATGGACTGATGCCAGTTGCAGCATCCCAAGAAGCTGCTGAGGTCGATGGTCTATTTAACTTTATGATGACTATTGCGACAGGTTTATTTCTGTTAGTAGAAGGAGTACTTGTCTATTGTGTCATCAAATTTCGCCGACCCAAGGGAGATACAACTGATGGTCCTTCCATTGAAGGTAATGTCCCCTTAGAAATTGTCTGGACAGCAATTCCTACTGTCATTGTGTTTATTCTGGCTATTTATAGTTTTGAAGTTTATAACACTCTAGGGGGACTCGATCCCATGGCTTCTCACGACCATCCGATGATAGCAACAGAAACAGATAACTCCCATCTCGTAGCAATGGAAGGTAATCAAGTAGCTTTGGGTTTGGGTCAATCACCCAACGTAGCAGC